>CABQXN010000061.1:0-2573 GCA_902468085.1 uncultured Collinsella sp. | reverse complement strand
AAGGGAAGAGGCGGGGTATGCCCCGCCTCTTACACCACATCTCTGCGCGCTACCTAGACCTCGGGTTCAACGAGGCGATTTTGACCCAAATACGCTGTTACTAAACCGGTAACAGTACTCATATTTGGCCTTTTTTGACCACGGGTCCTCTTGTTGGTGTCACATAGCTGCTTCGTGCGGGTATCCTAATGCCAACGTGTGCCTATCAGAGGAGAGACCATGCTGTTGTCCGGTATCATCGCCGCCCTTACCAGCCTTTTGATTCCCATCATCATTCTGTTGCTGCTGCTTCCCAACGCCTGCTATGTCGTTGAACAGCAACATGCCGTGATCATCGAGCGTCTGGGCAAGTTTAACCGCATCGTCAACGCGGGCTTCCACATGAAGGTGCCCGTGATCGACCGCAAGGCCGCCACGGTGAGTCTGCGCACCATGAAAAACGGTTTTGGCATCGACGTTAAGACCCAGGACAACGTGACTATCGGCCTTGAGGTCTCTGCTCAGTACCACGTGAGCTATGACATGGGCGCCGGCCCGGCAGATTCGGGCATCTACAAGAGCTACTACATGCTGCAGGAGCCCGTCGACCAAATGCGTGACTTCATCACCGATGCCCTGCGCTCTTCCATCCCCGTCTACACGCTCGATGAGGTCTTTGCCAAAAAAGACGATATCGCCAAGGACGTCAACGCCACCGTGTCCGAGCAGATGGCCGCCTACGGCTTCACCCTCGTGTCGACACTTATCACCAAGATCGCGCTGCCGACCGAGGTCGAGAACTCCATGAACGACATCAACGCCGCTCAGCGAAAGCGGGCCGCTGCGCAGGAGCTCGCCGAGGCCGATCGCATCAAGCGCGTTACCGAGGCGACCGCCGAGGCTGAGGCAATGGAAAAGGCGGGCGAGGGCATCGCCAACCAGCGCAAAGCCATCGCGCTGGGCATCAAGGACTCGCTCGAGATTATCCAGGAGACGGGCGTCGGCAACGATGAGGCCAACCAGCTGTTCATGTTTACGCAGTGGTCCGAGATGATGACGGAGTTCGCTCGCACGGGCAAAACCTCGACGGTCGTGCTGCCGAGCGATTTCTCACAGTCGGCCTCGATGTTCGAGCAGATGTTGACCGCCGGCAAAGTTCAGAACGAGTCGAAGGAGTAGACGCGCGTGAAATACACCGTTGTTTGCGTTGGTAAGCTCAAAGAGCGCTTTTGGAAGGACGCGTGCGCCGAATACACCAAACGTCTAGGCGCCTATGCCAAGGTAGATATGCGCGAGGTTGCCGATATCGATCCGGCCAAGGCGGGCGGCGTGGATGCCGCGCGCGACAAGGAGGGGGCGGCAATTCTTGCTGCCCTGCCGTCTCGAGCGCATGTGATCCTGCTGGCCATTGAGGGCAAAGAGCGCTCGAGCGAGGAGTTTTCGGCGAGGCTCGACGATCTTATGCTGCGAGGCAGCAGCGACATCGCCTTTGTGATTGGCGGATCGGACGGCGTGAGCGATGACGTGCGCGCACGAGCCGACGAGATGCTCAGCTTTGGACGCATTACCTTGCCGCATAACTTGGCGCGCGTGGTGCTGCTGGAGCAAATCTACCGCGCCTGCAAGATCAGCCGTGGCGAGCCGTATCACAAATAGGTCGGCAATACGAAACAATGGCGTGGGACAATAGCTTTCGTTTTGAAGAGCGTGTCTGAGAGGACTGTGTGATATGAAGATCGGATTTGTCGGTTTTGGCAATATGGCGAGCGCTATGGCCGATGGCTGGATTGCCGCCGGCGTGGCCGCGGGCGACATGTGCGCTTGCGCAGGCCGCTACGATGCTCTGGTTGAGCGTTGCGAGGCGCGGGGCATGGCTGCCTGCCACGATGCGGCGGAGGTTGTTGCCGCGTCCGATATCGTGGTTGCGGCGGTCAAGCCGTACATGATTGAGAAGGTCTTCGCTCCACTCAAGGATGCGCTTGCCGACAAGGTCGTCCTTTCGGTCGCCTGGACCTGGGATAGTGTCAAGTGGGAACAGGTCCTGCCAGGTGTCGCTCATATCTCGACGGTGCCCAACACGCCGGTTTCGGTGGGCGAGGGCGTTATCGCCTGCGAGAAGGCTTCCACGCTTAGCGATGAGCAGCGTGTCACGGTGCTCGGTCTGCTCGGAAAGCTTGGCACGGTGGTCGAGCTCGATTCGAGTCTGCTGTTTGTGGGCGGTACCGTGGGCGGTTGCGCCCCGGCGTTTGTCGCCATGGCGATCGAGGCTCTGGGCGATGCGGCTGTCAAACACGGTATTCCGCGCACCGATGCCTATCGCATTGTGAGCCAGATGGTGCTGGGTACGGCAAAGTTGCAGCTTGCAACCGGTCAGCATCCCGCAGCGATGAAGGATGCCGTGTGCTCGCCCGGCGGTGCTACCATCAAGGGCGTCGTCGCGCTCGAGGACGCCGGCATGCGCAGCGCCCTGGTCAAGGCCATCGACGCTACTCTCCAGTAAACTGACCAATAAGGGACAGGTTTATTTTGGCAGGGTTTTCCTGCAGTTTTGTACCTTGAGCAAAAAGCGCCCCGCAACTGGCTCAATTCCAGTT
>CABQXN010000060.1:0-2640 GCA_902468085.1 uncultured Collinsella sp. | reverse complement strand
CCTATGACGTTCTGATTCGTAGTCAGACCCTCTATCCAGCTGAGGTAACGCCGCAACGCACGGATTATTATGCACGCGAGCCCCCGATGGGTCAAGCGACAATTTGGAAAATTTTTACGAAGCGCTGATTAAGTTGTCATGCTGATCCGCGCCGGCTTCGCCCGCCTGCCGGCGGACTCGCCCGCGGGCTAAAAACGCTCCGCGTTTTCTTGACGCCCGCGCCTCGACCGAGGTTCGAATCCATGCGGCGTCCGCCTAAAAGAAAAGCCCCCGTTGCCGGAGGCTTTAAGTTCGATTGGTGCGGCGTATAGGATTCGAACCTATGACGTTCTGATTCGTAGTCAGACCCTCTATCCAGCTGAGGTAACGCCGCAGCGCAAGACATATAAAACCACTTTAGTTCATTAGAGTCAAGCAAAATCTCAAACTTTTTTCGCGCGGGCCGCAATTTGTCACGCTGTACCACGAGCATCAGCGCTTTTCGTGCGATCGATTGGCTTTTCAATCACATCGAACCCGACGCCAAGCTCCCCCAGAAGCGACCGCACTCGTTGCGCACAGTCGTAGTCGGCAAACGAGATGCTCAGCATTCGGGCCACCTGATTAGAAGTTCCAACGCCATAGAAGTGCTCAAGGACAACAAGCGCCTCATGCGCCACAAACGTCTCGACCACATGCGGCGACTCCTCATAGCACCATTGCGTCAACGGTCCCTCACTCGTCTGCCGAACCACCAAGCCACCCATACCCGACGGCTCGCACGTTACCAGCAGGTGCTCCCCGCCCTCATCGCTCTGGAACAAAACAACCCGCTCATCGAACAGCTCCATCACATCCCCTTTCTCTTGCTCTTAGTTAGCAAAAGCATAGCAGGTAAATGCATGTATACAGAACGTTTGTTCGTGTGTTTTCTATCGAGCTGTCCGCACGGCATGGTATAGCCGCACACAAAAAGGGCGCCCCCAAAAGGAGCGCCCTCGCAAATCGCCTATGCAGCTAGTTTACGCAACCGGCTCGATCTTCTCGAGGCCGCCCATGTAGGGACGCAGAACCTCGGGGATCGTGATGGTGCCGTCGGCGTTCTGGTAGTTCTCCAGAATAGCAGCCATGGTACGACCAGCCGGCAGGCCGGAACCGTTAAGGGTGTGCAGGTAGCGCGAACCCTTGAAGTTCTCGGGGTCGCGATACTTGATGTTGGCACGACGGGCCTGGAAGTCGCCGCAATTGGAGCAGGAGCTGATCTCCTTGTAGGCGTTGTAGCTCGGCAGCCAAACCTCGATGTCGTAGGTCTGACGGGCAGAGAAGCCCAGGTCGCCGGTGCACAGGCTAATCACGCGATACGGCAGGCCCAGCTGCTGCAGCAGGTACTCGGCCTCGGCAGTCATGCTCTCGAGCTCCTCGTCGGACTCCTCCGGCTTGGCGAACTTGACCATCTCGACCTTGTCGAACTCGTGCTGGCGAATGATGCCGCGGGTGTCGCGACCGGCGGAACCGGCCTCCTCGCGGAAGCAGGGGGTGAAGGCGGTGTAGCGGCGCGGCAGAGTATCGGCGTCCAGAACCTCACCGGCATGCAGGTTAGTCAGTACGACCTCGGCGGTAGGGATCAGGAAGTTGTCGCCCGAAACGTGATAGGCGTCGTCCTCAAACTTGGGCAGCTGGCCCGTACCGAACATGGTCTGACGCTTGACGACGATGGGCGGCCACCACTCCTTGAAGCCACGGCTCGTGTGCGTGTCCAGGAAGAAGTTGATAAGGGCGCGCTCAAGGCGGGCGCCGGCGCCACCGAGAACGGTGAAGCGGCTGCCGGAGAGCTTGTTGCCGCGCTCGAAGTCGAGGATGTCCAGATCGGTGCCCAGATCCCAGTGCGGCTTAAAGTCGAAGTCGAACTCGCGCGGGGTGCCCCAGCGGCGACGCTCGATGTTCTCGTCCTCGTCCTTACCGTACGGAGTAGCCTCGCACGGAATGTTGGGCAGGTGAGACATGAAGTCGTACTGCTCCTGCTCAAGAGCGGTACGGCGCTCGGCCAGACCGTCGATCTTCTCGTTGACGGCGCGCACGGCCTCCTTGGCGGCCTCGGCCTCGTCCTTCTTACCCTCCTTCATCAGGGCGCCAATCTTCTTGGACTCGGCGTTGCGCGTGGCCTGGAGCTCCTCGACCTCGGTGATGACGGCACGACGCTCGTCGTCGAGCTCAAAGAACTTCTCGCGATCCCAAGACGTCTGGCGGTTAGCCATAGCGGTATCGATGGCATCGGGATTCTCGCGAACAAACTTGATATCAAGCATTAGATCCTCCGGCGATATACATTCCATTTAGGTTGCAACCTTGTACATGTATGGGCAAGTATATACTTATGAGCGTTTACGACCCAACTCAACTACGCAAGAAGGCACCCAATGGACGCAGTTTTTTCCTTTTTGTTTGGCACCCGCACCGGTTTTGCCATCCTTTTCGCCGGCGGCATCCTGCTATTTGCGATTCTTGCCTTTGTAATGGAGAAGCGCACCCATAAGATGTATGTCGACCGCGGCCCCAAGTCCGAGGATGAAGAAGACAGCTTCTGGGGCTAACCTGCCAAAAAAGACAGGCTTATTTTGGCAGGTTTTATCTGAGCAAACGCAAGCGCCCCGCAACTGGAAT
>CABQXN010000059.1:0-4841 GCA_902468085.1 uncultured Collinsella sp. | reverse complement strand
GTGGGGTCACCGCGCGGTCCGCATCTGATGGTGTCGACGTCAATGGTATACGGGTACATCATCGACGTCTTCAATACAGAAAATATCAGTGCGGAATGTTCCGGAGAGAAACCCCCGTCACGCCCCCGGATTCCCTACGTTCACGGCCTTGAGGTCGGCGTGGGCGGAGAATGTGGTTGATGGGGATACGTGTCCCTTTCGCTGTTTCGCGGCTTTGCCGCGAAAAGCGCGTTACTTTGGGATGGGTGGGGAACGTGGTTGTTGCGGCAACTGATCCCCGCCACAAATTACCCTTGGCATACTTGCGCGAAAGCTTACTGGTGCTACACTTGCAATTGCTGTTTCAGGGCGGGGTGGAATTCCCCACTGGCGGTAAATCGGGCGGTGCCAAAGGGGTGCCGTGGCGCAGGCGAGGCGTCTGCGACCGAGCCGATGAGTCCGCGACCCGTGTGTGCGTTGGTTCGCATGCCGGCTGAACTGGTGAGATCCCAGTACCAACGGTTAGAGTCCGGATGAAAGAGGCAGGTGATCTTATGTCTGAACAGTCGCAGCATATCCATTTTGAGAACACGAATAGGTGGAGCACCAAACAGCTCGTTACCATGGCGCTGATGTGCGCCCTGGGCGCCCTGTTTATGTACGTGCAGCTGCCCATCCTTCCTTCGGCGCCGTTTTTGACCTATGACCCGTCGCTGGTGCCGGCGATGGTGTGCGGGTTTGCATATGGACCCGGTGCCGGTACCGCTGTTGCCGCTATGGCTATCGTTATCCATGCGCTCACCACGGGTGACTGGGTCGGCGCGCTTATGAACTTGGTCGCTACGCTGGGCTTTATTCTGCCCGCGGCAATCGTCTACCAAAAGATGCACACCTACAAGGGCGCCGTGATTGGTCTGGTGCTTGGCGTTATTGCCGCTACGGTGTTGTCTATGGTCGCAAACCTTACCATTGGCGTATGGTTCTGGTATGGCTCGGTCGATGTGATCGCCCCGCTCATGATTCCTGCCGTACTGCCGTTTAACCTTATCAAGACCGTGCTTAACTCGGTGTTGACGCTGGCGGTGTATAAAGCAGTCTCCAACCTCATCACGCCTAAAAAGGACCAGGTCAAAGGCCGCGCATGATTGAGTGTCGGGGCGTTTCCTTTAGCTATGACGGTGCCGTGCCGGCACTCGACGGCGTCGATCTAAACATCGAGGATGGCGAGTTTTTCTGCATCCTCGGTGGCAACGGGTCGGGCAAGTCGACGTTTGCCAAGCATTTGGACGCGCTGCTGCAGCCCGATGCGGGAACGGTGTGCGTCAACGGCATGGACGCGTCCGATCCCGAGCTGGTCTACGACATCCGCTCGACTGCTGGCATGGTGTTCCAGAATCCCGACGACCAGCTGGTGGCAACGCTTGTCGAAGATGACGTTGCGTTCGGTCCCGAAAACCTTGGCGTGCCATCGGCGCAAATTGCGCAGCGCGTGCGCGAGGCGCTGAAGGGCGTGGGCCTGGTGGGCTTTGAGCGCCACGAGACCCATGCGCTTTCGGGCGGCCAAAAGCAGCGCGTGGCGCTTGCCGGCGTGCTTGCCATGGAACCGCGCGTGCTCATATTGGACGAGGCCTCCTCGATGCTCGATCCGCGTGGACGCAAGGGTCTCATGAAGGCTTGCCGCGCGTTGCACGATCGCGGCATGACCATCGTGATGATTACGCACTTTATGGAAGAAGCCGCCGAGGCAGATCGCATCGCGGTGTTTCAGGCGGGACGAGTTGCCATGTTGGGCACGCCCGAGGAGATTCTGACGCGGGCAGATGAGCTCGCGGAGCTCAATCTAGATATGCCGGCGTCGTGCCGTTTGGGCATGGCGCTTCGTGCGAAGGGCGTGCCCGTTCACGCGCAGGTGCGCGAGGTGGATATGGTCGCCGAGGTTGCGCAGACTTATGCCGAGCGAAGTGGGGCAGACATCGCGGGGCAGTCTTCCGTATCCCAGTTGGAAATCGCTGACGGCACTGTTCCGGTAGACAACGAGGACAACGCGTCGGAGCCCGTCATCGAGCTAGCCCGTGTTTCGTACAGTTATTCGCTCAGTCCGCGCGAGCGCCGCCGCTGGCATAAGCGCTCGGCCACTGCGGGCAAATCGAACAAACAGGCTCTCTGGGGAAACGACCCCAGCAGCCCGTGGGCACTGCGTGATGTATCGCTGACGGTGCGTCGCGGCGAGTTCCTGGGTTTGGCAGGTCATACCGGTTCGGGTAAGTCGACGCTGGTCCAGCATCTCAACGGTTTGATTCGTCCCCAGGAGGGAAGCGTTTGCGCGCTGGGGCTCGACCTATCAAACAAGAAAGACGCCGCCGCTGTTAAGGCCAAGGTCGGCGTGGTGTTTCAGTATCCCGAGCGCCAGCTGTTTGCCGAAACCGTGGCGCAGGACGTGGCGTTTGGTCCGCACAACCTTGGCTTGCCGCAAGATGAAGTCGACCGTCGTGTCGAGTCATCGCTCTCGCGCGTGGGCCTCGACCTTTCTACGGTCGGCGACAAGAGTCCCTTTGAGCTTTCGGGCGGTCAGCAACGGCGTGTGGCATTCGCCGGCGTGCTCGCCATGGAGCCCGAAGTCCTGGTGCTCGATGAACCCATGGCGGGGCTCGATCCGGCTGCGCGCAGGGATTTCCTTGAGCTTATCGATCGACTTCACCGCGATGGCCTGACCGTTGTCATGGTTTCGCATAGTATGGATGACCTGGCCAATTGCTGCGACCGCATTGTCGTAATGAACGAAGGCGCGGTGTTTGCCGAGGGAACCCCCGCGCAGGTGTTTGCGCATGCCGATGAGCTCAAGTCGATCGGCTTGGGCGTTCCCGCCGCCCAGCGTATGGCGCTGGCGCTTACGGAGGCGGGCGTGCCGCTGCGTCGCGGCGGGCTCTATACGGTTGAGTCGCTGGCAGACGAGTTGGTGGACCTGCTAATCGGTCGCTCGGGCGGTCCTTCTAACGTCGCGGACATTGCTAAATCCAAGACGGTCGCGCGAGAGGAGGGCTGCTAATGGAGGCGTTTTCGTTTGGCAGCTACTATCCCGGCGATAGTGCGATCCACCGCCTGGACCCGCGAACTAAGTTGCTCTTGGGCTTTGTGTTTCTGATCACGACGCTCACAGTCAGCAGCTTCCGCGGACTGGCCCCGGTCGCAATCTTCGTTGTCCTGATCTATGCCGTGTCCCGGGTGCCGGCTCGTCGCGCTCTGTCGTCGATGGCGCCGCTGCTGGCAATCGTCATCGTGGTTGCGGTGCTCAACCTGTTTTCCGACCAGAGCGGGCGCATCCTGTGGCAGCTCGGCTTTCTGCAGATAAGCGAGGGCTCGCTGCGTTCTGCCGCCTTTATGGCGTGCCGCCTGACCCTGATGATGGCCGGCATGAGCGCCATTACGCTCACCACGCCCACGCTCGACCTCACCGCGGGCTTTGAGCGTCTGCTCGCACCGTTTGCGCGCGTGGGGCTCCCTGCGCATGAGCTCGGCATGATCATGGGTATCGCGTTGCGCTTTATGCCGCAGTTCGCCACCGAGATGAAGCAGACGGCGGACGCGCAGGCAAGCCGCGGCGCGCGCGTGACGTGCGGTCCGCTCGGCGGTGTGCGCATGCTCGGCAGTGTGGCGATTCCGCTGTTCACCGGCGTGTTCCGTCATGCCGAGACGCTTTCGGCCGCCATGGATGCGCGCTGCTATCACGGCGAACAGGGACGCACGCGTCTGCATACACTTACGTTTGGCCGCGGGGATGCACTGGCCGCGGTGGTGACGGTGCTGCTGCTCGTGTGTGTCATCGTCATCAACCTTCAACTTGTTTAGGCGCGATTCGAGCGCAAGAAAGGGGTCCCTATGACCGACAACGACCGCACGGCTCAGCTTGAGCGCGCCTGTTCGTATCTCAGGCGCATTCCGGCGTGGTATCTGGCCACGACCGATGTGGCCGACGGGTATCAGCCTCGCGTGAGGCCGTTTTCATTTGCCATGGTCGATGACGGTAAGCTGTGGTTTTGCACATCGCGCGACAAGGATGTGTGGGCCGAGCTCAGCGCGAACCCCAAGTTTGAGGTTTCGGGTTGGAAACCGGGGGAGTGTTGGATTGTACTGACCGGCGAGGCCGCGCTCGAGGACGATGCGGTCGTGAGCGACAAGGTACGCCAGGCGGGTTTTAAACACATGGTGGGCATCGGCGAGGAACACGATAGCGCCAACGACGGCCGCCTTGCTTTCTTTTCGGTCCGCAACATTGCCGCGCGCTTCTGTGATATCGACGGCAGCGAGGAGCGCCTGGAGCTCTAATTTCCCAAATTGATTACCCATTCCAAAAAGACTGGTCAGGCGACAGGAGGACACATGGACGGATTGAATACGGTGTTGGAGTATCTGACGTCGGTGCCGGCATGGTATTTGGCGACGAGCGTTGACGGACAGCCTCATGTGCGTCCGTTTTCGTTTGCGCAGATCCAGGATGGCAAGCTGTGGTTTGTAACAGCGCGCACCAAAGACGTGTGGCAAGAGCTGCTACAAAATCAGCGCTTTGAGGCCACGAGTTGGTGGCCGGGCCATGGCTGGCTCATCTTGCGCGGGCGTGCCGGCTTGGATGACCGGGCCTTAGACGAAATGCGCGAAGCCGGGTGGAAGCATCTAGAGCGCCTGGGCGAGCACTATGAGGGGCCTAACGACCCCACGCTCGTCTTCTTTAGCGTCGAGGATCCCGAGGCTTTTATCTGCAATCACGACGAATGGGTGCCGGTCGAGCTCTAGCCAGCTGGCTCATCCTAACAACTTGGTTTTCGCATGGGCGGGCCCCGTATTGCCCGGCGCCGTTAGGAGCGCCG
>CABQXN010000058.1:0-5046 GCA_902468085.1 uncultured Collinsella sp. | reverse complement strand
GCCGAGTTTCCTCCTGAGCGACTCTACTTGCAGCCGGAGCGAAAGGGGGAAATCTCGGCCCCTCCCGCCCCGGCCGGACAGGTCACACTACACCGTGTGCTGCGGCAGGTCCTGCAGGGCGATGACGTCCATGCCCATGTCGTTGGCACTACCGTGACCCTGCTGGTCCTCACGCACCGCCTCGATGGCACTCACGTACGTGTTGGCGGCAGACATCGCCGTCACGCAGGTCACGCCACGACGGACGGCCTCGGTGCGCAGTAGATAGCCGTCGCCGCGCGAACCCGGACCATACGGCGTGTTGATGATTACCGCGATCTTGCCATCGGCGATGAGGTCGCCGATGTTGGGACGCTCGCCGTCGTGCGGGCCGCTGATCTTCTCCACAACCTCGCAGGTCACGTTGCCGCCGCGCAGCACGCGCGCCGTGCCCTCGGTGGAGCAGATGTCAAAGCCCAGGTAGCGCAGGATACGGGCGACCGAAAGGATATGACGCTTGTCGCGGTCGCACACGCTAATGAACACCTTACCGGCGCTCGGGTCGGACAGCTTGTAGTCAATCGCCAGCTGCGTCTTGGCGTATGCCTCGGGATAGCTCTTGGCGATACCCATGACCTCGCCCGTAGACTTCATCTCGGGCCCCAGGATAACGTCGGCGCCCGGGAAACGGCCCCAGGGCATAACGGCTTCCTTCATGCAGAACCAGTCCAGCTGACGCTCGTCGCTCGGCAGACCCAGGCTTGCGATGGAATCGCCTGCCATGATACGCGCCGCGCACTTGGCCAGCGGCACGCCGGTGGCCTTGGAGATAAACGGCACGGTGCGGCTGGCACGCGGGTTGGCCTCGATCACGTAGACGGTCTCGCCCTTGATGGCATACTGCACATTGACCAGGCCGCGTACGCCCAGCGCCATCGCGATGCGGCGCGTGGTCTCGCGAAGCTTTGCCTGCAGGCTCTCGCTAAAGCTGAACGGCGGGATGCAGGTCGCAGAGTCGCCGGAGTGAATACCGGCCTCCTCGATATGCTCCAGAATGCCGCCGATGTAGACCTCTTCGCCATCGCACAGGGCGTCGACATCGGACTCAATCGCACCCTCCAAGAAGCGGTCCAGATACACCGGGTAGTCGGGGCTAATGCGCGCGGCCTCGGCCATGTAATCGCGCAGATGCTCGGCATCGTAGGCGATCATCATGCCGCGGCCGCCCAGCACGTAGCTCGGACGCACCAGCAGCGGGTAGCCGATATGCGCGGCCACGGCCTCGGCCTCCTCAAACGAGGTTGCCTGGCCCGCCGGCGGATACATAATGCCCAGCTTGTCGAGCAGGGCGGCAAAGCGCTCGCGGTCCTCGGCAAAGTCGATGGCATCGGGCTTGGTGCCCATGATGTTCACGCCGCTTTCCTCGAGCATGCGCGCCAGCTTAAGCGGAGTCTGGCCGCCGAGCGTCACCACGACGCCGTCGGGTCGCTCAACGTCGATAACGTCCATGACGTCCTCGTAGGTGAGCGGCTCAAAGTACAGACGGTCGGACGTGTCATAGTCGGTCGAGACGGTCTCGGGATTGCAGTTGACCATGATGGTCTCAAAGCCGCGGGCCGCCAGCGCGTAGCTCGCGTGCACACAGCAGTAATCGAACTCGATACCCTGGCCAATGCGGTTGGGGCCGGCGCCCAGGATCATCGCCTTGGGCTTGTCCGCCGGCGTGGTCTCGTCGGGAGCCACGCACTTCTTGGCATCCGGGCTCGTGCGGTAGATGTTCTCGTACGTCTTGTAGTGGTACTCCGTGGCGCTCGAGAACTCCGCAGCGCAGGTATCGACCGTCTTCATGCTGGGAACCACGCCCAGGCCCTTGCGATAGGCGCGCACAAAGCGCTCGTCCGAGCCGGTCAGCGCGGCGATCTCGGCGTCGCTCGTGCCGTACTGTTTGAGCAGGCGCATCGCGTCGGCGTCGATATCCTCCACACGCAGGCCGCGGATGCTCTCCTGGACCTGCACCATGTCGTTGATACGGTTGAGGTACCACGGATCGATACCGCAGATGGCATGGATGCGCGTGACGTCCCAGCCACGGCGCAGGGCCTCGACCACAAAGAAGATGCGGTGCTCGGTCGGCGTTGCCACGGCTTGAGCGAGCTCATCGTCGCTCAGTTTGTCGGCTCCTTCCTTGCCACCGGCACAAATGCCCTGATGCCCGTCCTCCAGCGAACGCATAGCCTTGCCAAAGGCCTCCTCAAAGGTGCGGCCGATCGCCATGATCTCGCCCACGGCCTTCATGCGCGTGGTGAGCGTAGGATCAGTGCCCTTGAACTTCTCGAAGGCAAAGCGCGGCACCTTGACGACGCAGTAGTCGATTGTGGGCTCAAAGCAGGCGGGCGTAGCCTTGGTGATGTCGTTGACGATCTCGTCGAGCGTATAGCCCACGGCCAGGCGAGCGGCGGCCTTGGCGATGGGGAAACCCGTGGCCTTGGAGGCCAGCGCGGACGAGCGGCTCACGCGCGGGTTCATCTCGATGATGATCAGGCGGCCGGTGTTGGGGTTCACGGCAAACTGCACGTTGGAGCCGCCGGTCTCGACGCCGATCTTCTCCAGAATGGCGAGCGAGGCCACGCGCATGCGCTGATACTCCAGGTCGGAGAGCGTCTGCGCCGGCGCCACGGTGATGGAGTCGCCGGTATGCACGCCCATGGGGTCGAGGTTCTCGATGGAGCACACGATGATGCCGTTGCCGGCGTGGTCACGCATGACCTCCATCTCGTACTCTTTCCAGCCCTCGATGGACTCCTCGACCAGCACCTCGTGGGCGGGCGAGAGCTCGAGGCCCTGGCTCACGATGGAGACGAGCTCCTCGTGAGTGTGAGCGATGCCGCCGCCGGCGCCGCCGAGGGTAAAGCTCGGGCGCAGTACGCAGGGATAGCCCACGCGCTCGGCGATAGCCTCGGCGTCGGCCACGCTGTAGGCATAGCCCGAGCGTGCGACCTCCAGGCCAATCTCGGCCATGGCCTCGTTAAAGAGCTTGCGGTCCTCGCCGCGCTCGATGGCGGCCAGGTCGCAGCCGATCATCTCGACGCCGTACTTGTCGAGCGTGCCGTCTTTCGCCAGCTCGACGGCGGCGTTCAGACCGGTCTGGCCGCCCAGCGTGGGCAGCAGCGCGTCCGGACGCTCTTTCTTGATCACGCGCTCGATAAACTCGGCGGTGATGGGCTCGACATAGGTGCGGTCGGCAAGACCCGGGTCGGTCATGATGGTCGCCGGGTTGGAGTTGACCAGGATGACCTCAAAGCCATCCTCCTTGAGCACCTTGCAGGCCTGGGCGCCGGAGTAGTCGAACTCGCAGGCCTGGCCGATGACGATGGGGCCCGAACCAATGACAAGGATGCGCTTGATGTCAGTACGTTTCGGCATGTTAGTTCTCCTCGGTCTCAGCGGTCTCGGACTCAGCAAAGTTCCAGCCGGCAAGGCGGTCCTTCGCGGTGTCGATGTCCAGGTAGTTCTCCTCGCCGTCCATGAGTCGCGTAAAGGCGGTAAAGAGATAGTGGGCATCGGTGGGGCCAGGCGAGGCCTCGGGGTGGTACTGGACCGAGAAGCACGGGGCGTCGAGCAGCTGGATGCCCTCGGCGGTGCCGTCGTTGAGGTTCACATGTGTCAGGCGAATGCGGCCAAAGCGCTCGTTCATCACGACCGGCGCGATTCCGCGGCGCACCCAGACGCGCAGATCTCCATCGGCCGCATGCTCGGTCTCGCCGCCGGAAAGCTCGGGGACAAGCTTGCCCAAGCTGGGGAACAGCAGGCCAAAGCCATGGTTTTGCGCGGTGATCTCCACGCGACGGCTTACCAGGTTCATGACCGGCTGGTTGCCGCCGCGGTGACCGAACTTAAGCTTTTCCATCTGGGCGCCGCAGGCCAGGCTGATCATCTGGTGACCAAGACAAATACCAAAGACCGGCACCTTGCCGATCAGCTGCTGCACCTGCTCGTAGGTCTCCACCACGGCGTCGGGGTCGCCGGGGCCATTGGACAAAAAGACGCCGTCGGGATTCATGTCGAGTACCTGCTGGGCGGGCGTATCCCACGGCACGACAGTAAGGTCGCAGCCAGCGCGGACGAGGCCCTCCAGAATGCCGCACTTGACGCCGCAGTCGTAGGCGACCACTTTGTGGCGGGCAGGAGCGGCAGGGGCAAGCGCAAAGTCATGCGTGGCAGGCAGATCGGCGGCCACAAACTCGTGAGGCGCGGGGCAGCTCACGGTCTTGACCAGGTTCTCGCCTACCAGCGTGGGCGCTGCGGCCAGACGCTCGGCAAGCTCGTCGACGTCGAAAATCTCGGTCGAGATAATGCCCATCTTGGAACCATTGTCGCGCAGATGGCGCACCAGAGCGCGGGTGTCGACACCCTCGATAGCGACGATGCCGTGAGCGCGCAGGTACTCCGGCACGCTGACGGCCGAGCGCCAGTTAGAAGGCGTGGCGCACATATCGCGAACGATCATGCCGCGCATAGCCGGAGCGCTCGCAGGGCGCACGGCGTCGCCGGGGAAGGCCGACTGGACATCGGTCTCGTCGATACCGTAGTTGCCGATCTGCGGATAGGTCATGGTTACGATTTGGCCGGCATAACTCGGGTCGGTCATGACCTCAAAGTAACCCTCGAGCGAGGTGTTGAAGCAGACCTCGCCGGTCGCGGTGCCCTCGGCGCCGCATGCACGTCCATAAAAAATGGTCCCATCCTCAAGATACAGGATACAGGGACCGCAGGTGCCCTTGCTGGTTTTGGCCAGCATACGCTGGCAAAGCTCGCTGGGCGCGAAGGTGCGGGCGGTAGTGCCCGCGGTATGGTTGTTCGCCATAATTCTCCTTCCCGGTCTCACAGGACCGGCTTAAAGGTGTGTAGTTAGGCCTCGCGGTATTGTAACCGCAAGCATGCCTCATGGCGTTAATTTCATCGAAATGTTTACGAAATGATAATTATGACTTTCTATGCATAATGATAATTTAAGGCTCTGTTAGACCAGGATTGACATACATGTGTCCCCACGGTGCCATATCGTTG
>CABQXN010000057.1:0-5092 GCA_902468085.1 uncultured Collinsella sp. | reverse complement strand
GGCCGGGAGCACTTTGTCTCGCAAACATTCCGCAGCCGCGAAGCGGCGAGGACGTCGGCGTGATAACCCCGCAGGCCTTGCGCCGGCGGGAAGGAACCTACTTCACGACCAAGATGTCGCAGTCCGTGTTGCGCAGCAGGAACGTCGAAATCGAACCCAGCAGCGCATACTTGATCGAGGACAGGCCGCGGGCGCCGCAGAGCACCAGGTCGGGCTTAACCACGTCGAGCATCTCGTCCTTGAGCGTTTCGCGAATGCGGCCGGCGCGAATCATGACCTCGACCTCGGGAATATCGGGATTGGCCTTGGCCTCTTCGAGCTGCTTGGCGATGGAGTTCTTAAATGCCTCCTCTAGGCCGTTGACCAGATCGACCGGATAGGAACCGGCGCTCTCGAGCGCCGTGGAATCGATAACGTGGCCGATGATTAGCTTGGCGCCGTTGTTCGCGGCGACCTTGATGGCGCGTGCGAGCACAAAATCCTGCTGCTCAGTACCGTCGAGTGAAACAAATACCTTGGTGTAGCCCTCGTTCATGGTTTCCTCCTTGGTCTATCGCACGGGCGCGGGGCTCGTGCATCGGGCGGGCGCGGGCGCGTCGGCCGCCGGACACTTTATCTTGTTGCAGTTATACCCAAGGATTTGGGTTTGACCGCTCGCAATTCTGTGAACGGGCGAGTTTTTTGGTAAGGGTAGGCGCAGGCGCGCCGCCAACGGTTGATAATGGGACATCGCCCGCACCGTCCGCAGAACAATATCGGCGGGTGTCTAACGAGGGGGTCCCTTTGGATATTATCGAGCTTCTAAAATCTGCCTTCATGGGCCTGGTCGAGGGCATCACCGAATGGCTGCCTGTTTCGTCGACCGGTCACATGATCTTGGTGGACGAGTTCGTCAAGATGAACGTGAGCGAGACGTTCTGGAATATGTTCCTGGTCGTGATTCAGCTCGGCGCCATTCTGGCCGTCTGTGTGCTGTTCTTCCATGAGCTCAATCCGTTCTCGCCCAGCAAGGGCAAGGAGGGCCGTCGCGACACCTGGGTGCTGTGGGGCAAGATTGTGCTCGGTTGCATTCCCGCCGCGGCGATCGGTCTGCCGCTCAACGACTGGATGGAGGAGCATTTCTACAACGCTCCCGTCGTGGCACTGGCGCTCATTGTGTACGGCGTGCTGTTTATCGTGATCGAGAACTGGCGCGCGAGCAAGCGCGAGGAAATGGCCGTTGCCGGTTCGTTTGGTTCGCGTGCTGTGGTGTCGGGTGGACGTCCCGCCGGTGCACACTTTGCGGCGCCCGCGGCAGATGTTGCCGAGGACGGGGACGATGACGAGGATCTGGACTTTGGTTCCATCACCACGCTCGAGGACCTAAGTTGGAAGACCTCACTGGGCATCGGATGCTTCCAGGTGCTCTCGCTGATTCCGGGCACGTCGCGCTCCGGTTCCACCATCATCGGCGGCCTGCTTTTGGGCTGCACGCGTTCGGTGGCGTCCAAGTTTACGTTCTTCCTGGCCATTCCCGTCATGTTTGGCGCGAGTGCGCTCAAGCTGGTCAAGTACTTCATCAAGGGCGGCACGTTCGGTGCCAACGAGGTCGCCATCTTGGGCGTGGGCTGCGTTGTGGCGTTTGTGGTTTCGCTCATCGCCATCAAGTGGCTTATGGGCTTCGTGCGCCGTCACGACTTCAAGTGCTTCGGCGTCTACCGCATCATTCTGGGCATCGTGGTGCTTGCGTACTTCTTCGTCTTGGAGCCGATGCTCGGCCTCTAACTTAGTCGACGCTGCGCGGCGGTCAGGGCGACAACTTGTCATTCAAAGGGGGTGGCATGACCAAAAGGTCTATGCCGCCCCCTTTTCATGCCAATTTGTTCGTTCTGGCCGCCGCTCGCTACCGTTGCCATGACATCGGTGGCTCCGTGATTGGCTCAATGGGGCAGGCCTGACAGTGGCGCACGGAGTCGTGGTGTGATTTGCGTCGGTGTCCGCGCGGCTCGGTATACTGGTACGGCTCAAACTATGGCGCCGTCCGCAGGCGCGCCGTCCGTCAGATGAGGAGTCGCCCATGACCCAGCCCTTGCCCTGGGAAAAGAACGCCGCGGTACCCGTGTCGCCCGCGCCGGAACCCGTGCCGCTCGATGCATATGCCGCCCCTGCTGCGCCGGAACCCGAGCTCGTCCCGCTCGACATCTACGACGCTCCCGCGCCGGCACCCAAGCCGCTCGTCGACATCGACAGCCTTAATCCCGCCCAGCGCGAGGCGGTCCTGACCACCGAGGGTCCGTTGCTGGTGCTTGCCGGCGCCGGCTCGGGCAAGACCCGCGTCTTGACCTTCCGCATCGCACATATGCTCGGCGACCTGGGCGTTAAGCCCTGGCAGATCCTTGCCATCACGTTTACCAACAAGGCCGCGGCCGAGATGCGCGAGCGTCTGGCGGCACTCATCCCCAGCGGTACCCGCGGCATGTGGGTGTGCACCTTCCATGCCATGTGCGTGCGCATGTTGCGCGAGGACGCTGACTTGCTGGGCTACACCGGTCAGTTCACCATCTACGATGACGACGATTCCAAGCGCATGGTGCGCGATATTATGCAGGCGCTCGGTATCGAGCAAAAGCAATTCCCCATCAATATGATCCGCAGCAAGATCAGTTCGGCCAAAAACGCCATGATCGGCCCCGAGGACATGCTCAAATCCGCCGACAGCCCCAACGATAAAAAGGCCGCGCAGGTCTACCTGGAGCTGGAACGCCGCCTGCGCGCCGCCAACGCGATGGACTTCGACGACCTGCTCGTGCGCACGCTCGAGCTGCTGCGCACCCGCCCCGAGGTGCTCGACAAGTACCAAGAGCGTTTCCGCTACATTAGCGTCGACGAGTATCAGGACACCAACCACGTCCAGTACGAGATCGCCAACCTGCTGGCCGCCAAGTACCAAAACCTCATGGTCGTGGGCGACGATGACCAGTCCATTTACAGCTGGCGTGGCGCCGACATCACCAACATCCTGGACTTTGAGAAGGACTTTAAAAACTGCAAGACCGTTAAGCTGGAGCAGAACTACCGCTCTACGGGTCACATCCTGAGCGCCGCCAATGCCGTGGTGCGCCACAACTCGCAGCGCAAGGACAAGCGCCTGTTTACGGCCGAGGGCGACGGCGAGAAGATCCAGGCCTTCCAGGCAAGCGATGAGCGCGACGAGGGCCGCTGGATTGCCGGCGAGATCGAAAAGCTGCATGCCAAAGGCACGAGTTACGACGACATCGCCGTGTTCTACCGCACTAACGCCCAGTCGCGTATCCTTGAAGATATGTTCCTGCGCGCGGGCGTGCCCTACAAGATCGTGGGCGGCACGCGATTCTTCGACCGTGCCGAGATCCGCGACGTCATGGCCTACCTTAAGATGATCGTGAACCCGGCAGACGAGATGAGCGTCAAGCGCGTCATCAACACGCCGCGCCGCGGCATCGGCTCCACCTCGATTCAAAAGATTGAGCAGCTGGCACGCGACAACCGCTGCTCGTTCTTCCAGGCCTGCGAGATCGCGTGCGCCGAGACGGGCATGTTTAGCGCCAAGGTGCGCAACGGCCTGTCGAGCTTTGTGGCGCTGGTGCGCGAGGGTCGCCGCATGGATGGCGAGCTCAAGGACGTCGTCGAGATGATTGTCGACAAGACGGGCCTGCTGCAGGCCTTCCGCGCCGAGGGCACCATGGAGTCCGAGAGTCGCGCCGAGAACATCCAGGAATTCCTGGGCGTCGCTGCCGAATTTGAGGAGACGCATGAGGATATCGAGGGTACGCTCGAGAGCTTGGAAGAGCTGCGCGCTGCTGGTGTTGCCGATGTGCCCGCCGACGTTGAGCCCGAGCCCGTTGTGGTGAGCGCGCCCGAGCCCGAGCCCGGCCCGTCTGCGCCCGTGTCTTCGTTTGAGGCGCTCGTTGGCGCGCGTGATGCCGCGGGTTCCAATCCGCTCGATAGCCTGGCGGCCCCGGCGCTCTCGCCGCAGGATGCCCTGGCTGCCGCTATCGCGGGCAACGCCTATGCCTCACCGACGGAGCTGCCGGCGGGTGCCGTGCATGCCGACGAGATCGAGCGCACCTACGGCCCGCTCACCTGCAAGGCGCTGCCGGCACTCATGGAGTGGCTGGCCCTGCGCTCCGACTTGGATTCCCTGGCCGGCGAGACGCATGCCATTACCATGATGACCATCCACTCCGCCAAGGGCCTGGAGTTCCCGGCGGTGTTCGTGGCCGGCATGGAGGAGGGCATCTTCCCGCACGTGCACGACTTTGGCGGCAGCGATGACCCGGGCAAGCTCGAGGAGGAGCGTCGCCTGGCCTACGTTGCCATCACGCGTGCTCGCAAGCGCCTGTTCTTGACTTACGCCGCTACGCGCCGCACCTACGGCTCGACCTCTGCCAACCCGCGCTCGCGCTTCCTCAACGAGATTCCGTTTGAGGACATCGAGTTTAGCGGTATCGGTTCTGCCGGTTTTGAGGGCACGGGCTGGGAGAAGCGCGGCGATCGTCGCGGCACGTTTGGCTCGGGTATGGGCTCGGACATGTATGGCGGCAAGGTATTTGGCTCGCATACGCGCTCGACCGGCGGCTCCGGATCGCGCGGCGGATCGAGCTTCGATGACTTCTTTGGCGGCAGCACTTATGGCACCGAGCGTCATCGTGGGGTTTCGCCCGACGCCGGCCGTGTTGCCTCGACCTTTGGCTCGGGCGCGCCGCGAGCCAAAAAGCCGTCATCCAAGGTATCCCCGACGGTGGAGCGCAAGGTCGATCGTGCCAGCGCATCGCAAGACTTTGCCACGGGCGATACCGTGAGTCATAAGACCTTTGGCACGGGCACCGTGATCTCGGTCGCCGGAGACATGATCGAGGTCCAATTCGAAAAGACCGGCCAGACCAAAAAGCTTATGAAGGGCTTCGCGCCGATCGTTAAGCTGTCGTAATCCCGGCGGACCTGGGCGGGCGTATGGGGCAACATCGCCTGCTCGGGCAGTCCTGCGCAAGACGGAGACCACATTAAGTGGCCTCCTTTGCGTGCGGAACTCGCGATCGATGTTGCCCTATACGCCCGCCCAGGTCCTTAGATA
>CABQXN010000056.1:0-5326 GCA_902468085.1 uncultured Collinsella sp. | reverse complement strand
CCCGCCTCTTACACCACATCTCTGCGCGCTACCATTTCGACTTGCTATCTGGCCTTATTAGTCCAAAATTGCTGCTACCAAATCGGTAGCAGTACTCATATTTAATGTTTTTTGACCAGCGGGTCTCCCTGCCTTAGCAAATCTAAGGCAAAACGGGCTCCAGACCGCTGAATCATGCCACATAGGGCACGCTCGCAGTCCGGAACCCGGTCCAAATTGAGCTATTGCGCCGCGTTAGACCAAGACACCCGACAGGATCTCGATCAGACTGTCCACGTCGGCTTCCTCGCAGACGAGCGGCGGCAAGAAACGCAGCGTATGAGCACCCGTAGCGTTAATCACGGCACCGGCGGCCAGCGCGCGGGCAACAATATCATGCGCGTCGCCCGCGGCATCATCCAAATCGCAGCCGAGCATCAGGCCACGGCCACGCACCTCTACCACATGCGGAAGTTTAGCCAGCGCCTGCTCCATATAGGCACCCACCTTGGCAGCATGGTCGGCATAATCGCCGCGCACGAGCGCGGAGAGCGTCGCGGCACACGCCGTGATGGCCAGGCAGCTACCGCCAAAGGTCGAGCCGTGGTCGCCCGGCTTAAACACGTCGGCAATCCCCTTCTTTGCCACGATGGCACCCATGGGCACGCCGTCGGCAATGCCCTTGGCAAGGCTCATGATGTCGGGCTCCACGCCATAGGTTTGGAACGCAAATGGCTTACCCGTGCGGAAGATACCGCACTGGACCTCGTCGGCGATAAGCACGGCGCCCACTTCGTGTGCCAGGTCGCGCGCTGCCGCCATAAACTCCTCGGTCATGGGGTGCACGCCACTCTCACCCTGGATCGGCTCGAGCATCACGGCACAAATCTCGCTCCCCAGCTGCTTAAAGATCGCACGCAGTTCATCGACATCGTTGGGCGTGCAGGCCACAAAGCCACCCGGCAGCGGGCGGAAGCTATCCTGCAGCCAATCCTGCATGGTGGCGGCAATGGTCTCGAGCGTACGGCCGTGGAAGCCGCCGCGCATGCACACGATGGTGTTGCCGCCATTACCGGCACGCTTGGCGTACAGGCGCGCGAGCTTCATCGAGCCCTCGTTGGCCTCGGCGCCAGAGTTGGCAAAGAAGGTCTCCCAAACCTGCTCATCCGCAGCCGGGGCACCAAGAGCAGCTGCCGTGGTCTCATCGCCGGCGACAATGGCATCGGCAAGCACGCGCGCACCATCTACGTCGTCGTTAGCAAGCTTGGACAGCAGCGCCGCGACCTGTCCGCGCTGCTCGATGTAGAAGTAATTGGAGACATGCATGAGCTTTTTGGTCTGTGCCTCGAGCGCCGAGAGCACAGCCAGGTTGCCATGACCTAGGCTGCACACGCCGATGCCGGCAAGAAAGTCGAGGTACTCACGGCCATCGTCGCCGGTGAGCTTCATGCCGTGACCCTCGACAAACTCGACCGGAGAGCGGCCAAAGGTATGCATAACGTAATGGGATTCAAGCGATTGCTGAGCTGCAAGTGACATGGGATGCCTTTCGTTGGGCGCTGGACGGCGCAGACCTATGGGTGCAGGAATGGGGCGGCTGCGGGTCAGCTAGACCGTCTGAAGCTTCTCGACCTCGTCAAGGTTCTCGGTCAGACGCGCAGCAAACGTCGAAAGCGGATGCGGATGCGTATCGAACTCGTAAGCCGTCTCGGTGGAATGGATCACGGTGCCGACGCCGGCATCGGTCAGCAGCTCCAGGAGCAGCGAATGCGGCGTAGTACCGTTAATGATGTGGGCACGAAATACGCCGCCGGTAAGCGCATCGACGGCCGCACGCAGCTTGGGAATCATGCCCTTATCGACCTCGCCGCCGTAGAGCATTTCGTTAACCTCGTCGAGCGTTAGGTTGGAGATAAGCGAGTCCTTGTCGCTAAAGTCCTTGTACAGGCCATCGACATCGGTCAAAAAGATCGCCTTATGCGCGTGGAGCGCCGCGGCAACGGCACCGGCGGCGGTATCGGCGTTGATGTTGAAGAAACCGCCGTCCTCCCCCGCCGCGACGGTAGCGATGACGGGAATGTACTCGCTATCGAGTAAGCGCTCGATATAGTCGGTGTTGACGTGCGTCACTTTGCCCACACGACCGAGCTCGGGGTCGAGCGGCTCGGCGATGAGCGTGCCGGCATCGCTGCCCGACACGCCCACGGCCAGGTTGCCGTGGTGGTTGATGGCAGCAACCAGCTCCTGGTTAACCTTGCCGCCCAGCACCTCGCGCACGATATCCATAGTCGCCGGCGAGGTCACGCGCTGGCCGTTCTTAAACTCGACGGGAATATCGTAATGGCTCAGCGCCTCGTTGATAGCCTTGCCGCCGCCGTGCACGATAACGGGGCGCATGCCGATGATCTTGAGCAGGACGATGTCGCTCATCACGTCGCGACGCAGCTGCTCGTCGACCATGGCTGCACCGCCGTACTTGATAACGACCGTCTTGCCGGTCAAGTTCTTAATCCACGGCAGCGCTTCGAACAGCAGCTGCGCGGTTGCTTCGTTGGATTCGCTCGAACGACAATCGCGTGCGAATTTCATAATCTGCCTCGTCTTTCATATCGTTATCGCGCCGTGCTCAGCTGTCCGCAATCGCGGCAAGATGCGCAGCGTGCCTGGAATCTAGGAACGGTAGTCGCCGTTGATGGAGATGTACTCATGCGTGAGGTCGCAGGTCCACACGGTCGTTGCCGCGTCGCCTGCGCCCAGGTCGGCCGAGATCACGATCTCGGGCGCCTCGAAACGTCGTAGAGCCTCGTCCTCGTCAAAGGGAACAGTCAGACCGTCGCGACAGACGGGCATGCCCATCATGTCGATGGAAACGTCTTCCTGATTAAATTTCACGCCGCACTTGCCAAGCGCCATAGCAACGCGACCCCAGTTGCAGTCGTGGCCGGCGATGCAGGTCTTAACGAGCGGCGAGTTGGCAACGGCACGGGCGGCGATATCGGCTTCCTCGTCGTTCACGGCGCCGGTAACGTTGACCGTAACAAGCTTGGATGCGCCCTCACCATCGGCGGCGATATTGCGCGCCAGGCTCTCGCACACCTCGTGCACGGCAAATGCCAACTCGTCAAAGGCATCGGAGCCCTCGACGATAGGCTCGACATCTGCGGCAGCGGCGCCGGAGGCAAGCATGATGCAGGTGTCGTTGGTTGAGGTGTCGGAATCGACCGTTACCTTGTTAAAGGTCTGCTTGACGGTCGAGAGCAGCAGGGTATGAAGTGCCGCAGGCTCGACGGGGGCATCGGTGGTGATAACTGCGATCATGGTGGCCATGTTGGGCATGATCATGCCCGAGCCCTTGCACATTCCACCTACCGTATAGACATTGCCCGCATGACCCGCAGCCTCGCTGACGTAGGCCACGGCGTACTCCTTGGAGTGCGTGTCGGTCGTCATGATGGCGCGAGCGGCATCGGCGCCACCGTGGGCGGAGAGCGCCTCGTAGGCAGCAGGAATGGCGGTCTCAAACGTGTCGATCGGCAGAATCTGGCCAATCACACCCGTGGAGGCAACCAGAATCTGCTGGGGCTCGCAGCCGATGACCTGCGATGCGATGCTGCACGTCTCGCGCGCGCATGCAAGGCCGGTCTCACCCGTGGCGGCGTTGGCATTGCCAGAGTTGACCGAAACGCCGGCGATGATACCGTAGCCCTTGTCGGCACCGCCCAGGTTGGCACGGCTCACCTGCACGGGCGCCGCACAAAAGCGATTGGTGGTAAACACGCCGGCACCGGGGCAGGGTTTATCGGGCACGACAAGCGCGTAATCCAGACGCTCTGGGTTCTTGCGGAACCCAGCGTGGATGCCTGCAGCCTTAAAACCAGCCGCAGCCGTAACGCCGCCCTCGACGGCGCGAATCTTGATATCAAACAGCTCAGTATTCATCGTCTTTATGGCTCCTTATGTCAAACAAAAAACGGACATCGGTTGGTGCGCCATGCCAGTCGTGATCATGAGACCAGCTTAAGAGTGGCGCCCCACTCGATGCCCGACTACCAAATCGTTAACAATCGAATGTGCTACACCGGGCACGCCACTGTGGGCAAGCCTCGTCGCTCGTCAAAGCCAAAGACGATATTGGCGCACTGGACCGCTTGGCCCGCAGCGCCCTTGCACAGATTGTCGATGGCGCCCGTCGCCACCAGCACGCCCGCGCGCTTATTGAGCGCGAGGCCAATCTGGGCGGCGTTGGTGCCGACAACCGAAGCCGTCTTGGGCTGCTGGCCAGCATCGAGCACGCGCACAAAGGTGCGACCGGCATAGAACTGCTTGTAATAGTCGACAACGTCCTCAAGAGCCAAGGAGTCGATGGCCTGCGGCGCGAGCGGCATCGTCACCGTGGAGAGCAGACCACGCTTGAGCGGTGCCAGGTGCGGGGTAAAGACGACGCGATCGGTCAGGCCAAGGATTTGCTCAATCTCGGGCGTGTGGCGATGCTTGCCCACGCCGTAGGCCTCCAAATTCTCGTCGGCGCTGCAAAAATGCGTACGAGCGTTGCAGGACTTGCCGGCACCCGTCACACCGCTGATGGCATCGACAATCACGGGACCGTTCTCGGCCACCCAGCCCGCACGCACGGCAGGAGCGGCAGCAAGGCTCGTTGCGGTGGGATAGCAGCCGGCGCAGGCAACCAGCACGGGTTTGCCGTCGGCATGATCGGATGCAGCGGTCTCCAAATCCTGGGAGAACAGCTCGGGCAGACCGAAGGCGCGGGTCTTGAGCAACTCGGGGCTCGTGTGCTTGGCGGCATACCAGGCCTCAAAGGTGGCCGGATCGCTCAGGCGATAGTCGGCCGAGAGGTCAATGCAGGAGACTCCCGCGGCAAGCAGGGCGGGCACCTGAGCCATGGCCGCGGTATGCGGCACGGCCAAGAAGACGGCGCCGCAGGATTTAAGCTCGGGGGCGTCATGCGTGGTGAAAACCAGATCGCTCACGCCAGCAAAGCTCGGATACACCGCGGACAACGGCTGGCCGGCATCGGCGTTGGACGTAATGGCGACAAGTTCAAACTCGGGATGACCGAGCACGAGGCGAATGAGCTCGGCTCCGGCATATCCAGCCGCGCCGACGATTCCAACCTTCAAAGACATATCAGACTCCTTGTCTGCGATTTATGCACCGATGCGCATTTCGCAGCGGTCGTTATGAAGTGGGTTGAAACTTTAGCACCAAAAGATGCATTAACACGTAAATGGTTTACATATTCATGCATTGAAACATTCCCGACACATTCGCTTGAAGGAATTGACAAATGGAGCGGGCCCCGTATTGACCGGCGCTCCTAACGGCGCCG
>CABQXN010000055.1:0-5573 GCA_902468085.1 uncultured Collinsella sp. | reverse complement strand
AAAGGGAAGAGGCGGGGTATGCCCCGCCTCTTACACCACATCTCTGCGCGCTACCGATCCGAAGAAGTTGAAAGCCGTCAAACGCCCTTTAAAGGGGGTTAGATAAATTGATTTTGAGCCCATTTTCGCTCAGAGCAGGCCGGAAAATATGACACCTCTTTTACAACAGTACTCATATTTGGCATTTTTTGCCCACAGGGTCCACAGCGCTCATCTCACACGAATAAAAAACGAGGGAAGGCACGCGTCCTTCCCTCGTTACGGGCAATATGTAGCCGCTTGCCTACATCAGGCGCAGGCTGACGTCCTTGAGCTGGGCGCCGCTAACGGCACTCGGGGCGCCCGACATGAGGTCGGAGCCGCTGGCCGTCTTGGGGAACGCCATGACGTCACGGATGGAGTCGGAACCGGTGAGCAGCATGCACACGCGGTCCAGGCCCAGAGCGAAACCGCCCATCGGGGGCGCACCAAACTTGAGTGCCTCCATGAGGAAGCCGAACTGAGACTCGGCACGCTCCTCGGTAAAGCCCAGGAGCTTGAGCATGGACATCTGCATCTCGGCGTTGTGGATACGCATACCGCCGCCGCCGGCCTCAAAGCCGTCCATGACAAAGTCGTAGGTGCAGGAGCCGGCTGCCAGCGGATCGGCCTCGATCTTGGCGATGTCGGTCTCGGTCGGCAGGGTAAAGGGCTGGTGCTCGGCAGCGTAAGCCTTGCGGTCCTCGTCCCAGTGGAACAGCGGGAAGTTGACGACCCACAGGAAGTCGTGGCCCTCGCGCTTGATCTCGAGGGCGTTGGCCATGTGGGAACGCATGCCGCCCAGGATCTCGTCAGAGAGCAGACGCGGGCCGGCGGCGAACATCACAAGGTCGCCGGGCTCGACGTCCATGCGCTCGCGCAGAGCCGCCATCTCCTCGTCCGAGAAGAACTTGACGATGGGGCTGTTGATAGAGCCGTCCTCGCGGAAAGCAATCCAGGCCAGGCCCTTGGCGCCAAACGTGGAGGCCACGCCGGCAAGCTTATCGATCTTGGCACGTGCCCAGGCACCGGCGCCCTTGGCGTTGATGGCCTTGACGACAGAGCCCTCCTCGTTTGCGGCAGTCGCAAAGACCTTGAACTTGGAGTTGGCGAAGATGTCGGTCAGGTCGACCAGGTGCATGCCATAGCGGGTATCGGGCTTGTCGGAGCCATAGGTGTCCATGGCCTCCCAGTAGTCCATACGACGCAGCGGCGTGGGCATCTCGACGCCCATGCGGCCGAAGGCGTCGGCCAGGACCTCCTCGAGCGCGCTCATGACGTCGTTCTGGTCCACGAAGGACATCTCGATATCGACCTGGGTGAACTCGGGCTGACGGTCGGCACGCAGGTCCTCGTCGCGGAAGCACTTGGCAACCTGGTAGTAGCGCTCGACGCCACCGACCATGAGCAGCTGCTTCAGGAGCTGCGGGGACTGCGGCAGGGCGTAGAAGTTACCCGGCTGAATACGGCTGGGAACGATGAAGTCGCGAGCGCCCTCGGGCGTGGACTTGAACAGGGAGGGCGTCTCGACCTCCATGAACTCACGGTTGTGCAGCGCCTCCCGAATGGCAAAGGTAAAGTCGGAGCGCAGCTTGAGGTTGGCCATCATCTCGGGACGACGGAGGTCCAGATAGCGATAGCGCAGGCGGGTGTCCTCGCTCGTCTCGATGCCGTCCTCGATCTGGAACGGCGGGGTGACGGACGTGTTGAGCACCTCGGCGTGGTCGGTCAGGACCTCGATCTCGCCGGTCGCGAGCTTGGTGTTGGTGGTCTCCTCACCACGAGCGCGCACGACGCCGTGGATCTTGATGGGCCACTCGGGACGCATGGTCTCGGCGATCTTAAAGGCATCGCCGTCGGAGTGCTCGGGGTCGAAGGTGAGCTGCGTGATGCCCTCGCGGTCACGAAGGTCGCAGAAGA
Organism: uncultured Collinsella sp.; assembly: GCA_902468085.1. GTDB lineage: Bacteria > Actinomycetota > Coriobacteriia > Coriobacteriales > Coriobacteriaceae > Collinsella. The sequence goes on along the minus strand of CABQXN010000055.1, from coordinate 3,635 downwards.
TAAGGCCGCCGTGGTCGCGGCGACGACTCACCCAACCGGTGAGGGTGACCTCTTCGCCCACGTTCTCGAAGCGAAGCTCGCCGCAGGTACGGGTGTGCATGGAATGCTCATCGATGGGACGGGTCTGGCTCATACCAGTGATCCTCCTTTATGGATCTGTGCCGCCCCGTGTCGTTCCGGGCGGCGTCGTACAGATTTGCCCAGCCTGCGTAAACCGCGCAGCCAGACATGGCGTTCTATCTTATCGCACCTGTGTCGATGTGCCGCGGAAAAGTGGCTCCTGCCCAAAGACTTGACGGAGACGAAACAATTGATGCGTCGCGGCACCCGTCTGCACGCGTCACGTGCGACAATGTGCCCCAATACAACTGCACTCGGAAAGGCCCGCCATGACTGCACGCCTCATCGTTATGGATATCGACTCCACGCTCATCAACCAGGAGGTCATCGACCTGTTGGGCGAGGAAGCCGGCGTGGGCGAGCAGGTGGCGCAGATCACCGAGCGCGCTATGCGCGGCGAGCTGGACTTTAAGCAGGCACTTGAAGAGCGCGTGGGGTTGCTTGCCGGCTTGGACGAGAGTGTGTTCGAGCGCACCTTTGAGCGCGTGACGTTTACCCCCGGCGCGCTGGAGCTTGTGCGCTCGGCACACAGCAAGGGCTGGAAGGTTGGCGTGGTAAGCGGTGGCTTCCACGAGGTCGCCGACAAGATCGTAGCCGCCGCGGGCATCGATTTTTGCCTGGCTAACCGCCTGGAGGTCGTGGACGGCAAGCTCACCGGTAAGTTGGCGGCAGACATTGTGACCAAGGAGTCCAAGCTCATCCGGCTGCTGGATTGGGCAGTCGAGTGCGGTGTCGATATGGCCCACACCGTCGCGATCGGCGACGGGGCAAACGATATCCCTATGATTCAGGCCGCGGGCACGGGCATCGCGTTTTGTGCCAAGCCCAAGACGCGCGAGGCCGCCCCGTTTGCCATCGACGAGCGCAACCTGATGCTCGCCATGGACATCATCCTGCGCGACTAGTCAGTTTGCTTCACAACTTCATCTAATCTGACATGTCAGATTTCCGAACAATTATGCTCTAATGTTCGGAAACAACCCTTCGCGTGCTAAACTTTTCTGCGTCGAAGGGAACTTATATGGACAAACGAGATCTTGAGCAATTGCTAAGTGACGTGGCAGACGGAAGCATTACGCCGGCCGATGCCCTCACGCGCATCCAGACGGCGCCGACCGCCGACCTGGGCTTTGCACAGCTCGATCTTTCGCGCGGAGTGCGCCAGGGAGCCGGCGAGGTTGTCTACGGTGCCGGTAAAACCGCCGAGCAAATTGCCGCCATTATCGAAGCGCTGCGCGATGCCGGCCAGGAGCGCATCCTGGTCACGCGCCTGGATGCCGAAAAGGCAGCCCGCACCTCGGAGCTCCTCGGCAACGGCATCGACCTGGGATATATCCCGAACGCACAGCTCGCCCTCGTGGGCGGCAAGCCCTCCCCTACTGGCAACGGACGCATCGTCGTCGCCTGCGCCGGCACGAGCGACTTGCCCGTCGCCGAGGAAGCCGCGTTGACGGCCGAATTCTATGGCAACGAGGTCGACCGCCTCTACGACGTAGGTGTCGCCGGCCTGCACCGCCTGCTCGCGCATGCCGAGGAACTTGCCCAGGCGCAGGTGGTCATCGCCATCGCCGGCATGGAGGGCGCGCTGGCGAGCGTTATCGGCGGTCTGGTGAGCTGTCCGGTCATCGCCGTTCCCACCAGCGTTGGCTACGGCGCAAGTTTTGGTGGCGTAGCTGCACTGCTCGCCATGCTCAACTCCTGTGCCAGCGGCGTTTCGGTCGTCAATATCGACAACGGCTTTGGCGCCGCTTACCAGGCAAGTCTTATCAATCATCTGAGCGCCGGCACACCCCGCGCCCGCTAAGGAGCATTCCATGTCCAATCATCAGCACACGCTTATCATCGACGGCACCTCGGGCATCAGCGGCGATATGACCGTCGCGGCCCTGCTCGACCTGGGCGCCAGCGAGGAGCACCTGCGCGAACAGCTCGCCACACTGCCGGTCGACGGCTTTACGATCGCCGTCACGCGCGTAAACAAGCATGGCATCGACGCCTGCGATTTCGACGTTCAGCTGGCAGAAGAGCTCGAGAACCACGACCACGACATGGCATGGCTCTACGGCAACGAAGCAGCTGCCGAGCACACGCACGAGCACGAGCACGAGCACCACCATCATGACCATGACGAGCATGAGCACTGCCATGAGCATGATCATGAGACCCACGGCCATGGCCACGAGGGTCACCATCACGCCCACCACCATCACCACCGTTCTTTGGCGGACGTCACCGCTATCATCGACGGCTCGCAGCTAAGCGATGGCACCAAGCGTCGTGCGCTCGCCATCTTTACCGCGCTCGCCGCCGCCGAGGCCAAGGCCCACGGCAAAACGCCCGAGACCGTCATGTTCCACGAGGTAGGCGCCGTCGATTCCATCGTCGACGTCTGCTCTGTCGCCATCTGCCTCGATGACCTAGGTATTGAGGACATCGTGGTCGAGTCGCTCTCCGAGGGTCACGGCACCATCCACTGTGCCCACGGCCTTATGCCCATCCCGGTGCCCGCCGTCGTCAACCTATGCCAAGCAGGCAATATCGCCCTCACGCCCGCACCGGTCGCCGGCGAGCTCGTGACGCCCACGGGCGCCGCTATCGTCGCCGCACTGCGTACGTCCGAGCACCTGCCGGTCCGCTACCGCATCGAGGCCGTCGGCTACGGCGCCGGTAAGCGCCCCTACGAGGGCTGCTCCGGCACGCTCCGCTGCTTGCTCGTTCACGCGGACGAATAGCATGGATGCCCGCAAGGCAAAAAGCCGCGCTGCCATCGTTGCGGCTTTCTCCGAGCTGCTGCGCGAAGAGGACTACGGCAAGATCACCGTCGGTGACATCATCGCGCGCGCTCACGTAGGCCGCGCGACATTCTACGGCCTCTTTAAGAGCAAAGACGACCTACTGTCCGAGCTCGTGAGCGACATCTGCACCCACGCCCTCGACGACGATGGCACACCGCTCGACGACCCACTCGTGCAGGTCGAGCATATCCTCAACAACCTCTGGGAGCGCCGCCAGGGCGTTCGAGCCCTCGTAGCCGGCGCCGGCTCACGCATCTTCGCCGACAGCCTCCGCAAGACCATCATGTCGCGCGCAGCTGAAACCGTCCCCGCCGACCCCGCAGGCCCAGCAGCCACCATGGACCGCAGCTTCCTCCTCCACCACATAGCCTCAAGCTTCGTAGGAATGGTCCAATGGTGGGCCTGGCACAACTTCCAAGCCCCAAAAGAGGACGTAGCCAAAGACTACCTCTCAGCCATAAAACCCCTCTTCAGCTAAGTAAGAACCCCATCCCAAAGCATCGCCCCAACCCAGGCCGCCACGCATCCCAAAGCGTCACTCGCACTTCAACGCCCCTACCAGCAACAAGCCCCTCCCATCCAAATTCAGATATATATGTCGGGTTGCTTGTTCCAACGCGACTAAGATCCCGCAGCTGTCCGCATGGGGTAACTTCCCAGCGCATTCCGCAGGACGAAAGAACCCCCGCCGCACGATGAACTGCACCCCAAAACTTGGAC
>CABQXN010000054.1:0-5836 GCA_902468085.1 uncultured Collinsella sp. | reverse complement strand
GCAGGGGGAGCGATATTTTGCAGCACGAAGTGCGCAACAAAATATCGCTCATGCCCGAGGACGCGCCGGGAGGCAACACCGATTCGGGGCCGAACATATAGATCTACCAGCGAATTTACAAATTCGTAAACTTTTTTGAAAAAAGTGCTTGCACAGTTCTCGAATCATAGGTTATTATCTTCCTCGTTGAACGCGCGGGTCCGACAAAACGAACCGTGAATCAACAACATAGCATGTCGGAGTGGCGGAATTGGCAGACGCGCTAGCTTGAGGTGCTAGTGACCGCTTTTTGGTCATGCGGGTTCAAGTCCCGCCTCCGACACCATCGCATTTGAGAAGCCTCTTCGGAGGCTTTTTTGTTACCGATAGACGGTGGGGTCCACGATGGAAACGCTTGAACGCAACGAGTGGGTAGACGTTGCCCAACTAGTCGAGATCACGAGCGATGCTGTCATCATCTGCGAGCTCGACGGAACCATTCTGCATGTGAATAACCGCTTACTTGGTTTGATGTGCGAGGAACGCGCCGACGTCATCGGTGGAGATGTTAAAGACGTCCTGTACTCGTCCGCTTTTGAACGTGCGACGGAACATCGTCTGCCATTTGAAACTGATGGCTCCGAGAACGAACTGATGCTCAAGTTGAGTGACGGCTCCTTTATCCCCGTCTTGGTTCGTGCGGGCTCCGTAACGCCTCCACGCATCTTTGGGCGCCGCGCGCCACGTGTCCTGGTGGCGCTCCATAGCATCGAAGAACAGTATTCGCACGACCGTCAGCTCAAGCGTGCTCTTTCGGAGCTTAGAGTGGCGAACAAGCGCCTCTCTGGCACGCTCTCGGTCATTATGAGTACCGTGGGCTCCGATGAGCTGCCCAGCCTACTTGATACCGTTTTGAACCAGCTTGTAGGAACGCTCGATGCTTCGGGTGCCGCTATCTATTTTTCTGAGAGCGGCGGTTTTAAACTTCGCGGTGTTTCCAAGGAGCTGTACGACAGCTACCTGCCTGAGTTTTTGCCGTATGGCGCTGGCATTCCGACGTATGTTCTTCGTGAGTCGCGTGCCTGTCGCTTGTCGATTCAACAGGACCTTGAGGGTGATAAGGCCGCCTCCGGTATGTTTATGGACTTGGACAATCGTTCTAAGCACCTGTTGCGCATGCAGGATATGCCTCCGTACCGCAGCGAGATCTGTCTTCCCGTTTTTTACGGTACGCAGATTCTTGGCGTGCTGGAAGTTGGTTGGAAACGCCCTCAAGCACCGCTCGCCTATGACGTTAATGTACTCGAGGTCATTTGCGATTACCTGTCTATCCAGCTGGTCGGCATGGCATCGAGCCTTCGCTCCCGTCGCACGGCCGAGCTTGGCCGCTCGCTCAATGTCTTGCGTGATGAGTTGTTTACCTTTCTAGACGATTCCGCCGCGGCTACCCAGGCGGTATCGTCCGAGATCTGCAATATGCTTAACTGCCATTTTTGCCCTGTTGAGTATGACGCCAGTCTGGATTCCTACGTCATAGATTTTGAAGGCGGCAGTCGCGTTGCTTTGCCGGACGATCCCGAGAAGCTTTTCTTTTCCACGACGGCGCCAGCGGCACGTCTGGGGGCTGGACCTGATGGCTTTGAGGCATCTGTTTTGGGAGGTACGAGTGCCGAGGACCTTAAACACGTCCGTATAACTCGCGTTGACGAATCGATGCCTATGGGAGGTTGGCTTAGGGCGCATGGTCTGCCTTGTCAAGGTCTCTACGTCGACTCCGGCATCGAGGCGGGGCGCCCGCGCTCTGAGGGTGATGGCAAGCACAGTAACGACGCGATTGTTCCTGCTTCTGTTGCGAAGAGCCCGACGACGCGCGCACTGCTGCTTCGTGATGGCAGCCAAGAGCCGATTGATGATCTTGAATATGACTACCTGGTGCACTTGGCGCATGACTTTGAACTGATCTACGAAGGCGAATCTCAAAAGCGCGAGGAGCGCCATATTGCTCAGACCCTTCAGATTGGCATGAGAAATTCCCTGGGGGATGTTCCGGGTATCGCAACCGATTCGGTGTACCTGTCGGCCACGAACTCGGCGTTGGTCGGCGGCGATTTCTATACGCTCATCCGTCTTCCCGACGACTGCGCCGTCATGATTCTGGGCGATGTGTCTGGCAAAGGCATTGAGGCTGCATCGATGTCTGCGCTCGTCAAGACGGCCCTGACGGCATATGCCTGGGAGGGCGCTGGACCGGCCCGCATGGCACGCTCCCTTAACAGCATGCTCATGGGCTTCTCGAGGGTCGAGACGTTCGTGACGGCCTTTATCGCCAAGATTGACCTTAAAGCCGGACGCGCAACGTATTGTTCGGCGGGCCATCCTCCGACCATGGTCATTAGGCCAGAGTCGATGCCGCTGGGTGGCGGCGAGGCCCGTGGAGGAGAGGTCGAGCTGCTTGGATGCCAATCGGGCGTAATCGGTGCCTTTGAGAGCATGGTGTACGAGACAGGCGTGTTTACGTTCGCTCCTGGCGACATGCTCTTCATGTATACGGACGGAACGATTGAGGCCCGCGACCGCACCGGAGCGTTCTTTGGCGAGCAGCGCCTTCGTGACCTTCTGCTCTCTGTCTCGGGTGAGGGCGTATCGGGAATCTGCGGCAAGGTCTTGGGCGAGCTTGACCGATTTACCGAATCGGCGCTGGACGATGACATTGCATTGGTGTCCCTTGAGTTTTTACGGGGCCGGTCCTAAACAGCGACGCTGGGCGCGTCGAATCCGCACGGTTGCGGAAACGCATGCATCGAACAAGCTCTTTTGGGGAACCATGGTCGTATGAATGAGTGGAATGACATAGCGGTTTTGACGCCACCAGGCGATATCGACATCGCCACGGTGCCTGCGCTGCGTCGGTGGTTGGATGCTTTGATTGGCCGCGGCGTGCGTCGTGTCGTCATCAACTGTCAGGCTGTTAGCTTTATCGATTCGACGGGCTTGGCATTCCTGCTTACGCGCGCTCGTGAGCTCATGAGGCGAGAAGGCCTGCTTTCGCTCGTCAATGCATCAGGTGAAGTTGTTCGCTTTTTGGAGATTGCTCGTCTTGTCGATATCCTTCATGTCGCGGGGCCGGCACGGGAGTCTATTCCCGCCATTCCGGTGGGGGAGCTGCCTCGCTGGAGTAAGAGCGTCGAGGTCCGTCAGGGTATCGAGAATCTTCCATACTACCGACATCGCATCGCCGAACTCCTTGAATCGCTCCCGTTGCGCCGTGACGAGCGCTACGATGTCGCATTGGCGTCGGGGGAGGCGCTGGGTAATGCCTATGACCATGCGGGCGGTATCGGGTGCGTCCTGACGGTTCAGGCCTATGGCGATCGCGTTGTGGTTGAGGTGCTTGATCGAGGTGCCGGCTATTCTATCGATGAAACGAGCGAACCGGTCGCATCCGAGGAACGCGGCCGTGGCATCAAGCTTATGCGTATGCTCGTCGATAACGTGGAGGTTGCTCGTCGTACGGACGGCGCCGGCACGCGCGTGCAGATGGTGAAGCTGTTTAGCGGAGCACTGGAATCGTGTGCCTAGCCAATCGCTTTAGCGCGTTTAGCTACTAAGAACATGCGGCAGACAAGTTTTTTGAAAAAAGTACTTGCGTCTTTTGGACAACTCGCGTAAATTAATAATCCGCAAGCGGACATGGCTCAGTTGGTAGAGCACAACCTTGCCAAGGTTGGGGTCGCGGGTTCGAGCCCCGTTGTCCGCTCCAAACGTAACAGCCCGACTACTACGGTAGCCGGGCTTTTTCGTACCCGTCGCCTGGGCTCGAACCCGCGAGGGAGCGATCGTTTTGGGGCGTGGCTGTGGCGTTGTTTGTCGCGAATGTCCGCTTTGGGCGTATCATCGTGGGCATCTCGCATAACCTCGTTGCAAGGGAGATACGCCCCATGGCTACAGAAAAGTCTTCTTCGCGCTCATGGATGTCCGATGCCGCGATCTATCAGATCTACCCGCGCTCGTTTAAGGATTCGACTGGTTCGGGTCTGGGCGATATCGCGGGCATTACCCAGCAGATGGACTATCTTGAGCGACTGGGTATCGAGGCCATCTGGCTGAGCCCGTTTTACCCTTCGCCTCTTGTCGATGGTGGCTATGATGTGGCGGACTACTGCGATGTCGACCCACGTCTCGGCTCGCTTGACGACTTCGATGACATGATCGCTGCGGCTCACGCGCGCGGCATCAAGGTCATCGTCGACATCGTGCCCAACCATTCATCCAACCAGCACCCCTGGTTCAAAGCCGCTCTTGCCGCCGGCCCCGGATCGCCCGAACGCGCCCGTTATATCTTCCGCGATGGTCGCGGCGAGCATGGCGAGCTGCCTCCCACCAATTGGAATGCCAACTTTGGCGGCCCCGCATGGACGCGTGTTGCGGACGGTCAGTGGTATCTGCACATGTTTACGCCCGAGCAGCCGGACTTTGACTGGTCATGCCCTGAGGTTCACGCGCTCTTTTGCGACGTCCTGGCGTTTTGGAGCGATCGAGGCGTCGACGGCTTTCGCATTGATGTGGCGCAGGGTCTCGCCAAGGATCTCGACCGCGATGACCTCGACCGGTGGCATCTCGCCGAGGGCGATGACATGGTTGACGACGGCACCCATCCGCTGTGGGACCGCAATGAGGTCCACGAGATTTATCGCGAGTGGCGCCGCGTGTTCGACCGCTATAATCCGCCGCGCAGTGCCGTTGCCGAGGCGTGGGTGCTGCCCGAGCGCCAGTATCTCTACGCGCGTCCCAGCGAGCTTGGCCAGACATTCAACTTTGAGTTTGCCAAGGCCACTTGGACCTATGATGACATGCACACTGCAATCGAGAAGGGCTTGAAGGCAGCCGTCGAATCCGATTCCGCCTCGACCTGGGTACTCTCCAACCACGACGTGCCGCGCGTGGCGACACGCTATGCCCTGCCGCAAATCAAGGCGACGCGCTACCACCAGATTGCGCTCGACTGGCTCTTGCGCGACGGGTCGTCTTATGACGAGGACCGTGAACTCGGCGAGCGCCGCGCGCGGGCGGCCCTTTTGCTTGAGCTGGCGCTTCCGGGCTCGGCATACGTGTATCAGGGTGAGGAGCTCGGCCTTTTTGAGGTGGCTGATATCCCGTGGGCTGCACTCGAAGACCCTACTGCGACCAATACGCACGGACCGAAGCGTGAGAAGGGGCGCGACGGCTGTCGTGTGCCCCTGCCGTGGGTGGCGGCGGACGATCCCGCGCATGGCGGATCGTTTGGGTTTTCGCCGGCAGACGCCGATGCGGCGCCCCATCTGCCGCAGCCTGCATGGTTTTCCGATTATGCTGCCGATAGGGAAGAAGTGGACCCGACATCGATGCTTGCGCTCTATCGTGACGCCCTCTGGCTGCGGCGCAAGCTGCGCGGGTGCGCCAACGATCTTGCGTGGCTCGATCTTGACGGGCGCACCGGTCTTGCGGATGGTGCCGAGGGCGCTGAGGGCGGCGTCATCGCCTATCGCCGCGATAACGGCTGGGCGTGTGTGACGAACTTCGGTGCAGCACCCGTGGAGCTGCCGGCGGGCAGGGTCCTGCTCACCTCATCACCGCTTGCAGACGGCAGGCTCGCGCAGGACAGCTCTGCCTGGATCATGCTCGGTGAGATGTAGGGGCATCTCGCTGTGAGCCTGCGTTTGTTCGCGCCTTTCGTGACGACTGATGCCCTCGCGAGAGCGTCGCAAAACTTTTCAAAAAAAGTTCTTGCATAGGATGCGGGCATCACGTAAGATTAATCCTCGTAAGCGGACATGGCTCAGTTGGTAGAGCACAACCTTGCCAAGGTTGGGGTCGCGGG
>CABQXN010000053.1:0-6196 GCA_902468085.1 uncultured Collinsella sp. | reverse complement strand
GTGGGGTCACCGCGCGGTCCGCATCTGATGGTGTCGACGTCAATGGTATACGGGTGCATCATCGACGTCTTCAATTCAGAAGATATCAGTGCGGAATGTTTTGGGAGGTAGCCCAAACAGCCCCGGCTGGGGTCCTGTGTAGTCACCCTTTAGGCGGAACTCTCCTAATTATTTGGATGAGTCGTTTACTTACTTGTACTGTTACCGTCTTCCCGCTCTTGTTGGGGTATGCTTTGTTCGTATGTAAACGTATGACATGTTGATGGGGGAGGGTGCTATGGCTCGCGAGGGCGCTCGTTCTAAGGATTCGGCTAAGCCTGGCATCAAGGAAGTTGCAGCGGTGGCGGGGGTTTCGCCTACTACGGTATCTCGCGTGCTTAATAATCGCGGCTATATTAGCCAAGAGACCCGCGATAAGGTCCATGCCGCGATGAAGCGCATCAACTATACGCCCAACGATATCGCCCGTGCCATGCTCAACGGTCGCCTGAATCTAATAGGTATGATAGTCCCCTATGTCAGCAGCCCGTTTCATGCCCAAGCGGTCCAAGCCGTTGAGCGTACCCTGGCCGAAAACGGTTTTAAGATGTTGCTGTGCAATAGCGCCAATCGACCTGATCTTGAGCGTTCTTATATCGATATGCTTCGGCGCAATATGGTTGATGGCGTCATCGTCAACTCGCTTAATATCGGTGCCGAGGCGTATGCCGAGATGGGCTTGAGTCTGGTTGGTATCGACTGCGACCTTGGCGAGACCTCTGTTCAGATTGCGAGCGACAGCTATGGCATCGGCGAACTTGCCACGCGTCGCCTGATTGATGACGGGTGTTCGCGCATCTTGTGCCTGCGCAACAATAGCCGCATGCGCATGCCTGCCAATAAGCGTACCGATGCCTACCACAATGTTGTGGAGCAGGCCGGTTTGCCCGCGCTTGTCCGTGAGGTCGAGTTCGTTAAGTCCGATGACGAAAAGAGTGCGGTCGTTGCGAAGATCCTCGATGAGAACCCCGATATTGACGGCATCTTTGCGGGAGACGACACGATGGCGGCCATCTGCCTCAACGTGATGAAGCGGCGCGGCTTGAGCGCTCCGGACGATATTAAGGTCGTGGGCGCGGATGGCGCCCGCCGCACTATGACGTTTATGCCTGACTTAACAACCGTTCGTCAAGATATCGATCGCATCGGAGAGCTCGCGGCGCAATCCATCATCGCTCTTGTTAACGGTGAAAAGCCCGAATCGAATACCAAGCTCCCCGTTGAACTCATTGAGGGCAAAACCGCGTAGTTCATCCCGTGCCAAAAGAATTCCTCAAACGCCTCTGATGACCGTTCACCGCCATATGTCAACCGTTTGCCGACGACTGGAACTGCGAAAAGACGTATTAGTGTGAAAACGTTTGACATATGAAAACGATTGACATATCTTGCAGTTGTACCGAGTTAGTATCTTGTGGGAAAGGAAGTCTCGGATGCACAAGGTGTATTACCAGCCTGAGGGAATTTGGGTAGGCGACATCATGCCGTACGGCGAGGACGGCACGTTCTATCTCTATCACCAGCGTGACACGCGAAACCCCGGTCCTTTCGGAGAGCCGTTTGGTTGGGCACTCGCGACGACCAAGGATTTCGTCAACTACAAGGACTTTGGCGAGAGCCTTGAGCGTGGCGGCGACGAGGAAGTCGACCAGTATGTTTATGCCGGCACGGTGTTTAAGGTGGGCGACAAGTACCATGCGCTCTACACTGGTTGCAATCGCGATAAGGTCCGCGCACGCTTGATGAAGCAGGTTCTTCTTCACGCAACGAGTGACGACGCCGTCAAGTGGGAGAAGAACATCGCCGAGACGCTGCTTCCGCCCCAGGAAGGTTACGATGACCGCAACTGGCGCGATCCCTTTGTGCTTTGGGATGAGGAGAACGAAGAGTACATGCTCATCCTCGGCACGCGCGTGGGCGAGGACAAGCGTCTGATGACCGGGCGTCTGGTCAAGTTCACCTCCAAGGACCTGGATACCTGGGAGTTCCAGGGCGACTGGTGGAATCCGGGCCTTTACACCATGTTCGAGATGCCTGATCTCTTTAAGATGGGCGACTGGTGGTATCTGGTGTTCTCCGAGTACAGTGATGGCAACAAGACCCGTTACCGCATGTCTCGCTCCATCAACGGTCCTTGGATCACTCCTGCTGACGATTCATTCGATGGCCGCGCGTACTATGCCGCGCGTACCGCATTTGATGGCGAGCGCCGCGTTCTCTTTGGTTGGGTTCCTACGCGTGACGAGGGTGGCGATCCCAGCTCTTACCTGTGGGGTGGCACCTTTATGCCTCTCGAGATCGTTCAGCGTGCCGACGGAACGCTCGGCACCAAGCTCCCTGACAGCATGCTTGGCGCCTTTGGCGAGGCTAAGGCAGTCGAGGCCTTTGAGCTTTCCTGCGAGTCGGGCAAGGTCGAGCAGGTGCTCGCCGCGGATGCCGGTTCCACCTATATGCTCGATGCCGACATCGAGCTCGCCGGTGACGCTGCCGGCTTCTCGGTGAAGCTTGCCGAGGACGCCGAGTCCGGTCTTGCCTATGAGTTCCGCGCCAACCTGCGTGAGGGCAAGCTCGAGTTTACGGCGGCCCCCCAGTATCCGTGGTTCCAGGTCAACAACATGGGCCTCGAGCGTCCGTTGTTCTTTAAGGGCGAGGGCACTCATCATGTGCGCCTGGTCGTTGACGACGATATCGCGACCATCTTTGTCGATGATGTTGCGCTTAACGCGCGCTTCTGCAATAAGCAGGGCCAGGGTGTGGCACTGACGGTCACCGACGGTACGCTCAAGTGCGCAAATGCAACGATCGCGTCTCTGTAATGGCATCAAAACGTTTTATGATTTCGTAAGGGAATGGAGAGGAACATGGACTACAAAGCAGTGTCTCAGCAAGTCGTCGATAACGTCGGCGGTCTGGAGAACATCGAGGGCGCCACGCATTGCGTTACGCGTCTGCGTCTGGTGCTCAAGGATACGAGCAAGTACAACAAGGCCGAGCTCGAGAACATCGATGGCGTCAAGGGCGTGCTGTACAACAGCGGCCAGCTCATGATCATCTTCGGTACCGGTACCGTCAACAAGGTCTACGACGAGTTTATGGCTCTGACGGGCGTTAAGGAGATCAGCGCTTCCGAGGTCAAGGGCGCCGAGGCGGACAAGAAGGGCAAGTTCTTCTCGGTCCTCAAGGTATTCTCGGATATCTTTATCCCCATCATTCCCGCTTTTGTCGGCGCTGCTATCATCATCGGCCTTAAGTCGCTGATCGTTGCCAACGGACTCTTCGGCATGGAGGGCAGCCTTGCCGACCACAGCGAGTTCCTCAAGAACCTCGCAAGCTTCTTTGCCATTATTGCCACCACGTTCGACTACCTGCCTGTCCTGGTTATGTACAGCGCGGTCAAGCGTTTTGGCGGTAACCCGATCCTGGGTATCCTCGTCGGTATCGTCATGGTTCACCCGAGCCTTATGAACCGTAACACGTTCGTTATGGATCCGACGGGTGCTGAGTACTGGAACTTTGGTCCGCTCTCCATTCCCATGGTTGCTTTCCAGGGCGGTGTGTTCCCCGCAATCCTGACTGCCTGGTTTATGGCCAAGGTCGAGAAGATTGCCCAGAAGTACATCCCCGAGGTCGTCTCGTTCGTTTTCGTCCCGACCGTTACCCTGATTCTTGCTAACGTTGCCCTGTTCACCGTGTTCGGCCCGCTCGGCAACCTGATCGGCGACGTCCTCGGCGGCGTAATCGATATCCTGTACAACAGGATGGGCGTCTTTGGTGCCTTTGTCTTCGCCGCGTTCCTGCAGCCGCTTGTCGTTACCGGTACGCATCAGTTCATCCAGGGTATCGAGGCAAACCTCGTTGCCACGACTGGCTTCAACTACATCCAGGCCATCTGGTCGGTTTCCATCATCGCCCAGGGCGGCGGCGCCATCGGCATGCACCTCATCCACAAGAAGCATTCCAAAGAGCGCAACATCTGCATGTCGTCCTTTATCCCGACGCTGGTCGGAATCTCCGAGCCCGCAATCTTTGCTGCAAACATGCGCTACTCGATCATTCCGTTCCTCTGCGCTTGCATCGGTGCAGGCTGCGGCGGTGCCTTCGTCAAGCTCTTTGAGGTGCGCGCTATCGGTCAGGGTCTGACCGGCGTGCTTGGCCTGCTCATCGTTACGCCCGAGACCCTCGTGTGGTATGTGGCTGGCAATCTCATCGCCTTTATCGTGCCGATCGTCTTGATCTTTGCCTACAACAAGGCAAAGGGCGTTCCGACCACCGATGAAGAGGGCGCTGGCGCTGGCTTCGATGTCAGCTTCTAGTTGAGCCGTTCAGCGTAATCTGAGGATAAGTCCATTTGAGGAAGGGCGTTCGGCTCGTGTGAGTCGAGCGTCCTTTCCTATAGACGAGAAGGTCATGGCGATGTTTAATCAAAAAAACAAGGTGACACGCGCGGACTATGAGCAGTGGCGAGCTGGACAGGATGAGACGGCGGGTCGCATCGCGTCCGACCCCGATAGGCTTTTGTTCCATGTGGAGCCTGAGCTTGGCTGGCTCAACGATCCCAACGGTTTGGTGCAGATCGGTGATACGTATCACATCTATCACCAATACGATCCATTCGATGCTGCGCATGGCGGTCCAGTGCTTTGGAATCATCTGACAACAAAGGATTTTGTGACGTACGAGAATTGCGGCCCTGTGCTGTTCCCCGATTCCGATTTGGATTCGAGCGGAGCGTATTCTGGTTCTGCCTTTGTACACGACGGCAAGATTCACTACTTCTATACCGGCAACGTCAAGCATTTTGACCGCGATGATTACGACTTCGTGTTGACGGGCCGTGAGCAAAACCAAATTCATATGGTTACCGAGAATCCCGACGAATTGGGCAAGAAGCGTGTGGCTGTTGGGCCGGTCGATTACCCCGACGATATCGGTACGCACGTACGCGACCCCAAGATCCTTGAACACGATGGTATCTACTACATGGTTCTGGGCGCTCGTACGAAAGACGACCGCGGCTGCGTGCTTGTCTATACTTCGCGCGATCTAGAGGATTGGAGCTATGCGACGCGCATTGAGCTGGGCGAGAAGTTTGGTTTTATGTGGGAGTGCCCTGATCTATTTGAGCTTGATGGCGAGCTAATTCTCGTTTGCTGTCCGCAGGGCGTGCCCGCCGATGGTTGGCGTTACCGCAATCCGCACCAGTGCGTGTGGTTCTCCATCGAGGCCGATTGGGAGGCGCCGAGCTTTAAGATCACCGGGCAGGGCATGCCCCCGATGGTCGATGCCGGCTTTGATTTCTACGCACCGCAGTCCTTTGAGGATGCTGCGGGTCGGCGTTTGATGATCGGGTGGTCTGGTTGCCCCGATGCGACGGCAGAAAACCCGACGGTGGCACGCGGGTGGCAGTGCGCGTTGACGGTGCCGCGAGAGCTGAGCATACGCGATGGTAAGCTCTGTCAGCAGCCGGCGCACGAGATTGAGAAGATGCGCGGCGACTGCGTTCGCGCGACAGGCGGTGAAACCGTTGAGGAGCCGGGCCGCCTGTTTGATCTTGTGGTTTCCTGTGAGGGCGCCCAGGTGATCGAGCTCGAAATCCGCAAGGGTGTCTTTGTGCGTTATACGGACGGGATGCTTACCCTCGATATGGGTGACGAAGGCTATGGGCGCGACCAGAGGTCGATTGAGCTCGGCGAGCTTCGCGACCTACGCGTGCTTTCGGACACTACGATGGTCGAGATTTTTGCAAATGGCGGCGAGGCGGCACTTACGAGCCGTACCTATTCGCCGGCGGTTCCGGCGATGGAGCTGCACGCCGAGGGTGCGGCATCGATGAATTTCTACCGCCTCGTGCATTAACCGTGCGTGGAGCACGATTGGATTTGCTGGACGGAATGTGTCGTAGTTGTCGCGGCCAACTACCGCTTACCGCATATAGTGACCGTTTGCGGAATAAGTAACACTCCTTAATAAACCGTGTAGAATCTCAGATAAGCACGGAGTTTTCCAGGGAGACGCTGTCCTTTGTTATGTGCAAAGGGCGGCGTCTCTTTGGCGCTTGGGGGTCGTTCTGTAGCAGGACGGCGGGCGTGTGTCACATATTAAAAGGCTCTGTTAGACCAGGATTGACATGCCGACCTGCCGGCTAACTCGCCGTCTC
>CABQXN010000052.1:0-7187 GCA_902468085.1 uncultured Collinsella sp. | reverse complement strand
CGCCGCTGACCGGTGGACGGCACCGAGCCGTCACATGGAATGAAGAAGGGGGAGGCCTCGCGGCCTCCCCCTTTTTGCGTTTACGTGCTTTTGTCTCACATAGTAGCTGTGTTTTATAACCCTCGTTTGTCGCATCTTCTGTGAACGGGCTACAATAACTTAGTCTGTGCGATATGGAGGTGAACATGGCTGAAGCTGGTATCGGCGTTGATATCGTCGAGATTTCCCGCATGAAATCAATACTTGAAAAGACGCCGTCGTTTGCTCGGCGTGTGTTTACCGAAGAAGAGCGTGCGTATTGCGATGCATCATCGCGCCCCGCTGCTCACTATGCCAGCCGCTTTGCTTCGCGCGAGGCGGTACTTAAAGCTCTCGGCACGGGTTTTAGTCAAGGCGTTGGTCGCAAGGATGTTTCGGTTACGCGTGATAAACTCGGCAAACCGAAAGCGCTGCTTTCGGGCCGTGCTCTCGAGATCGCTCAAGAGCTGGGTGTTGTTGAGGTCGCTCTTTCCATTACGCTTACAGGAGACTTAGCCGTTGCGAATGCCATCGCGATTACCGAAGATGCTCGGCCTAAGCCAAAAGAGGAAAAGGTGAGTACCAAGAAACGCGTAGCGCAGACATTTAAAGAGGCTCGCTCTGTTTTAGATGAGCTTGAGCAGCTGCAGAATTCAGCATTGACGGAGCACCTGGGCGATGCTTCGCAAGATACGCTAGGAGCATAGATGAAACCGGTTTTGAGTACCGAAGAAGTCGTTCGTCTCGAGGATATCATCGAACGCGAAGGGACTTCGAAGGCCGAGCTTATGGAGCTAGCGGGTGAGTTTGCCGCCAACGAGGTCTTGAAGCTCAATCCCGATCGGGTTCTCGTTCTGGTCGGTTTTGGTAATAATGGCGGCGACGGTTGGGTTGCCGCCGATATTCTGAGCCATAAGGGTGTGGACGTCGATATCGTTTCTCCGGTTGAGCCGGATGAGATTCCTGCTGCTCTGGCACGTCATGTTGCTCGTCGTACTGCCGGCCGCGATGTGCACGTTTGCGTCGGCCCCTCGCGTGACGAACTCGAGGTTTTGATCGATAAGGCCGATGTTGTTGTCGATGCCATTTTTGGTACCGGTTTTCACGGGAATCTGCGTGCGCCGTTCTCCATCTGGATTCCTACGGTCAATGAATGCGCCGATTGTGTCGTATCCATTGATGTCCCCTCGGGCCTGAATGCCGAGACGGGCGTTGTTGATGACGACTGCATTCGTGCCGAGCATACGGTGACGATGATTGCGCCCAAGATTGGTCTGTATAGCGCTGATGGTCCTGAGTATGCTGGCGATTTGATCTGCGGCAATCTTTACGACCGTCTTGACGAGGTCATCGATGATGTCGAACACGCCGCCGAGATTGTCGAGCCCGGTGACTTAGTCGATTACTTTGCTCCACTTCCTACGAATATCGATAAGTATTCCCGTGGCTCTGTGCTTATTGTCGCCGGATCTGCGCAATATCCTGGTGCTGCCATTATGGCGGCCAAGTCTGCAGCTCGCGCGGGTGCTGGTTACGTGGCAGTCGCGGCTCCTGACGCCTGCGCCAATCTTATTCGCATGGCACTTCCTTCGATTCCCGTCTTTGCTATTCCGTCTGATTCCCGCGGCTCCTTTGGCGCCGCTGCGCGCATGACGGTGTGCGAGATTGCAAAGAAGTACAGCTGCGTACTGTGCGGTCCCGGTATGACGACGTCTGCCGGCGCTATGCAGGTGGTTTCGGGCTTGCTCGAGCTTGATGTACCGCTTATTTTGGATGCCGATGCACTCAACTGCCTTGCTAAGATTGCCATTGACGGTATTGATAGTAACCCCGAGATGTATCGTCGCGAGCAGCCGTTGGTTATGACGCCGCACTATCGTGAGCTTTCGCGTCTGGTTGCCGGTGACGAGGTGAACGACCTTGGTACCGCGATTGCAGCCGCGCAGAAGGTTGTCTGGGCTGCAGGCTCCGACAATCTGGTGGTCATTGCCAAGGGGCCGACGACGGCTATCTGTGGCGTTGAGCGTGTACTGCTGCCGCTCTCGGGTCCGGCTTCTCTGGCAACTGCCGGTTCGGGTGATGTTCTCGCGGGTATTTTGGCCGGCACGCTTGCCACCATGCGCGACGAGATGGATCGTTGGGAGTTGCTGTATTCGTACGCCGTCGCACTTCACAGCTACGCCGGTTTTGCCGCGGCGACGGAGTATGGTGAGAAGAGCGTCATCGCGACCGATCTTATCGACTTGATCGGTCCTGCCATGGAACTGGCGGCAAAGGATGCGCTCGAAGATCTGGGAATCATGGACGAAGGGTCGGATGACTAATCATGAATAAAGCCGATTTGACGCGCTGGTCCTGGGTCGAGATCGACCGCGGGGCGCTCCGTCGCAACACGAGGGCCTATAAGAACTTGTTGAATCCACGTCAGCGCCTGTGTTGCGTGGTCAAGGCCGATGCTTATGGTCATGGAGCTGTTGAGTGCGCCAAGATCATGTATTCGGCCGGTGCCGACATGTTTGCCGCGGCGACGGTTAACGAGGGCGTTGAGCTCCGACAGGGCGGGATTACGAAACCCATCCTCATCCTAAGCGAGCCGCCTATCGAGGCCATTCCGACGTTGCTCGAGTTTGATATCATGCCCTCGGTCTATACGTCTGACTTTGCTCTTGCGTATGGCGAATGTGCCGTCGCGGCGGGCAAGGTGGGCAAGTATCATCTCGCCATCGAGACAGGTATGAATCGTATCGGCGTACACTACACACAGGTGCTCGACTTTGTCCGCGGTATTAATTTCCATCGCGGTATTCAGTGCGACGGCGTATTTACGCACTTCGCCACGGCCGATGAACCTTCGGGCTGGGACTACAAGCTGCAGTGTCAGCGCTTTACCGAGGCCGTTCAGGCCATTAAGGATGCGGGTTTTGAGTGCGGTATCGTGCACTGCGCCAACACGCCGTCCTCGATGCTCGACCCCTCGATGCATTTTGATATGATTCGCGCCGGCGTTGGCTTGTATGGCATGCAGCCGTGCGAGCTGAGTGGCCGCGTGATGCAGCTTGATCCCGTTATGAGCGTCCATGCGCGCGTGACGCGCGTGGCACACCCTGCGATGGGTGAGGGCGTGGGCTACGGTTTTACCTACCGCGTACCGCGCACGCGCGTTCAGATCTGCACGCTGCCGATCGGTTATGCCGACGGCCTATCGCGTACGCTTTCCAATCGTATGGATGTGCTGTATCGCGGCGAGCGCGTGCATCAGGTTGGCAATATCTGCATGGACCAGTTTATGGTCGCCATTCAGTCCAACCCGGCACACGAGATTCCCGAGGCCGAGTATGGTGACGAGATGATTATTGTCGGCCGCGATGGCGATGCCGAGATCACTATGGACGAGATGGCCCGACTGCGCGGAACGATTAACTACGAGGTCGCCTGCGGCTTTGGCATGCGCCTCGACAAGGTCTACGTGTAGGAGTCGCCATGGGCGTCATGCACATCCCTGGCCATACCCATCAGGCACCACGTGAGGTCGCACTCGAGGAAATTGAGGCCGTTCTGGGCGATTGTCACCTCTGCCAGCTCTACCAGTCGCGTCACAATATCGTGTTTGGCGTGGGAAACCCCCGCGCTCGTGTGATGTTTATTGGCGAGGCGCCGGGCCGCAATGAGGATTTGCAGGGCGAGCCCTTTGTGGGGGCGGCAGGCGAGGACCTCAACGGCATTTTGTCGCTGGCGGGGCTCAAACGCGAAGACGTCTACATTGCCAATGTGCTTAAGTGCCGCCCGCCGGGAAACCGCAATCCGCGCCCCGAGGAAGTACTGGCTTGCTCGCCGTTTTTGCGTGAGCAGATTCGAAGCATCTGGCCCGATATCATCGTGACGCTCGGCAACCCCGCGACGCACTTTGTGCTTAAGACCGAGATTGGCATTACTAAGCTGCGCGGCAGGTTCCACCAGATGGGGCATTTTGTAGTAATGCCCACGTTCCATCCGGCAGCAGCGCTACGCAATCCGGCGTGGCAGGAACTGCTGGAGGAAGACTTTAAGATGCTGGGCGACTATCTGGAGCGACATCCCGCACCAGAGGACGCCTCGGAATAATAAGGAGCATATATGTCCCTGGAGCGCCTGGGGGTAGGTACTTACAAAACGACTTGCGCTGCCGATACGGAGTACTTTGGCGAGCTAATTGCACCGTGCCTTGAGGACGGCGATGTGCTCATCCTGACCGGTGGCCTGGGGGCGGGCAAAACTCACTTTACCAAGGGCGTCTCGCGCGGGCTGGGCGATGGGCATATGGTTACGAGCCCTACGTTTGCGCTCATGGCCGTTCACGATCAAGGCCGTATTCCGCTGTTTCACTTTGATCTATACCGCCTGGAGCATGCCTACGAGCTCGAGGATACGGGCATTTTCGATGTGCTGGGCTATGAGGGTGCTTGCCTGCTGGAATGGGGCGAACAATTCCAAGACGAGCTGACGGATGAGTATCTTTCGGTGACGCTCAAGCGTGATGAGGGCGACAGTGATGTGCGAACGATAACGCTCGAGGCGCACGGTGACCGCGCAATGGAGCTTTCCCATTTGATTGATAAGGCTGTACAAGATGAGCTTGCATAACGACAACGCGCTGGTGGTGGCGCTCGATACTTCGACCGACATGCTTGCCTGCGCGGCAAGCTGGATTGATGGGCAGACGGGCGAGACGAAGCTCGTGAGTGGCAACCACATGTGTCGCCGTCACGCCAACGTTGAGCTCGTGAATACCGTTGATGGCGTGCTGGCTCAAGCCGGTCTGGATCGCAGCGATGTTGGTTGCTATGTGGTCGGCCGCGGCCCGGGGTCCTTTACGGGTGTGCGCATCGGCATCTCCACTGCCAAGGGCCTCGCGCGTGGTGCCAATGTTCCGCTGCTGGGCGTGTCGACGCTCGACGCTTGCGCTTGGACGGCGTGGAAGGCTGGCGTGCGCGGCAAGCTTGGTATCTTGGCCGATGCTATGCGCGGTGAGGTATATCCGGCGCTGTATATGCTGGTTGATGAGGGTCCCGAGCGTCAATTTGAGCGCGAACACGTGGTCAAGGCCGCCGTGGCGCTCGATGAGTGGCGCCAAGCAGCGGACTGGGACCAGGTTCAGCTGACCGGTGACGGTCTCGTGCGCTATGGCAAGCTGCTGGGTGAGGACGAGACCGCCCGCTGCGTGGAGCGCGACCTGTGGTGGCCTTCGGGCGAGGGCTTGCTGCTCGCGCACGCTGCGGGTGACGGCGATCCGGCTCGCGTCCTGCCGATTTACACGCGCCTTTCTGATGCCGAGGAAAACGAGCGCAAGCGTCTTGGTCTTGCCGAGAGTGCGCAGAGCGAAATTACGGGCGTTGCCGATGAGCTCGCCGGTCGTCATCTGCAGTTCCGTCCCATGGGCGCGGCGGATGCCGAGGGCGCGAGCGCGCTAGAGGCTACCTGCTTTGAAGGTGCCGGACACAAGGCGTGGACGCCGGGCATGTTCCTGTCCGAACTGGGCGAGGACGTCGCTGCGCCGCGTAGTTGGTGGGTGGCACACGACGACGGCAAGCTGCTGGGCCTTGCCGGCGGTATGGTCGTGGACGGTGATGTGCAGATTCTGGATGTCGCCGTCGACCCGGCACATCGCCGTGGGGGCATTGCCCGCAAGCTGCTGTCGCATGTGAGCTATGATGCCCAGATGCTCGGCTGCACCACGGCTTCGCTCGAGGTCGAGGACGGCAACGAGGGAGCGATCGCGCTTTATAACGCTCTGGGCTTTACCGAGGCTGGCCGTCGCCGCGGTTACTACGGTGTTGGCAAAGATGCCATCGTCATGACGGCTTCGCTGCCCCTGGTGCTTCCGGTCGACAATGCTTCGCCCGAGCCGACGGCGGCAGAGCAGCGCGTATGGCCGCTACCTGCGCCTAGGCGCTCCGAGGGGGAGCGTGCCGAAATTGAGCGCCGCCGCCTAGTGCTCGCTATCGAGAGTTCCTGTGACGAGACGGCCGTGGCGATTATCGATGCGGATGGCAATATGCTGGCCAACCAGGTGTCGACACAGATTGATTTTCATGCCCGCTTTGGCGGCGTGGTGCCCGAGATCGCCTCGCGCAAACACGTTGAGGTGATTGTGAGTGTCGTGGATGCGGCGCTCGAGGATGCCGCAGCATCGCTGGGCCTTACGGGCGGAGCCATTGCACCAAGTGAGCTTGCCGCCGTGGGCGTGACGCGGGGTCCGGGCCTGGTGGGCGCGCTCGTGGTTGGCGTCGCCTTCGCCAAGGGCTTTGCCTACGCTGCCGGTAAGCCGCTCATATGCGTCAACCATCTGGAGGGGCACCTGTTTGCCAACCTGCTGGCGCAACCCGACCTCAAACCGCCGTTTATCTTCACGCTTGTCTCGGGTGGGCACACCATGCTCGTGCACGTGAAGGCGTGGGGCGACTACGAGGTGCTCGGTGAGACGCTCGACGACGCTGTGGGTGAGGCCTTCGACAAGGTAGCCAAGGCGTTGGGTCTGGGCTATCCCGGTGGCCCCATCATTTCCAAGCTGGCCGAGACAGGCAATCCCCGCGCGATTGATTTCCCCCGTGCGCTCAACAGCAGGGGAGACTATCGTTTCTCGCTTTCGGGCCTTAAAACGGCCGTGACGCTCTACATCGAGCAGGAGACCAAGGCCGGGCGCACGATTCACCTGCCCGATCTGGCAGCTTCGTTTGAGGCAGCTGTCTTTGACGTGCAGTACAAGAAGGCCAAAAACGCATTGCACGCTACCGGATGCAAGGAATACTGCATCGGCGGCGGCGTCTCGGCCAACCCGCATCTGCGCGAGATGATGATCAAGAAGCTTGGGCGTCAGGGGATTCGCGTAACGGTGCCGCCCTTGTCTGCCTGTACCGATAACGCAGCCATGATCGCGGAGGTCGCTCGCCGTAAATTCGACCGAGGTGAAATCTCGCCGTTCGACGTCGACGCCGATCCAAACATGACGCTGTAGTCGTACGGGTGCGGTCCCCGACCGGAGGGGCCGGATATAAGGTTTCCTGCTCTACAGTCCTGCGCAAGACGAAGGTCACATTAAGTGGCCTTCTTTGCGTGCGGAACTCGCGATAAACCTTATATCCGGCCCCTCCGGTCGGGGACCTTTCTGTATCGATATGGCTTCTGAGTCGGAT
>CABQXN010000051.1:0-7782 GCA_902468085.1 uncultured Collinsella sp. | reverse complement strand
ACACGCATAAAAAGCCTCCCATTTCTCATGTCCAAGAAATGGGAGGCAGTTCACGAAGTGCGCAGCGGGGGTTCTTTCATGTCCGAGGACGCGCTGGGAAGTTACCCCATGCGGACAGCGGACAACTATGTAGCCTTGGACTAGAACATGCCCAAGAAACCGTGCACAAACAGTGCAGCCAGAGCGGCACCGACAAACGGAGCGATGCCAGGAACGAGCAGGCCGTACTTCCAGTTGTTGTCAGCCTTGTTCTTGATCGGCAGCACCTGATAGGCCATGCGAGGACCAAGGTCACGGGCCTGGTTCATGGCGAAGCCAGTGATACCGCCCATGCCCATGCCAACAGCCCAAACGATCAGACCGACGCAGATGGCGAGCATCAGGACGTTCTCGCCAGCACGGTTAGCAGCAGCAAGGATGGCGCTGATGAACACAAAGGTGCAGATAGCCTCGCAGAAGAAATTACGGGCATAGTTCGTACCCTCGGTGGTGGGGTTGGTCGAGAAGATATTGCGCTGGGCAATAGGGTCGACGACGCCCTCGGAAGCCTTGAACTCATCGGCATACATCAACCACGCGATCACGGCACCCGCAAAGCCGCCGAGCATATCGGCAATCATGAAGGGGATGCAGCTGCTCCACGGCACCAGGCCTACGATGCACTGGGCAAGCACCATGGCGGGGTTCATGCACACGGCGCCGCCAAAGACAAACAGGCAAACCGAGATGCCAAAAGACCAGGTGGTGATGGCAAACATGTGGCCGGAGCCCTGATACTTGGTGCCCTTAAGCACGGTATCGCAGTGCACGCCCACGCCAAAGATGATCATGAGGGCCGTTGCGCCGAATTCGCAGAGGAGTTTGGTAAGCATAAAACCTTATCTTTCTTGTCGGTTATAAACGATTCGTTTAGGCCGCGTACTAGTGCTGTGCGACGACAACGCCCAGGCCATCGGGAATGACGGCCACCTTGGCATCGGCACCCTTCATCTCAAAGGCGAGCTTGAGCGCCTCATCGAGGGTGTTAACCGGCGTCATGTGCATATCCTTGATCATCTGGTGATCGCACAGGTCGGTAACCATGATCACAGGGTGATGCGCCAGGATGCGGGCAAAGATCTGGCTCGTCCACTGGTCGGGCAGGGTCTCGTCCTTAGGACGGTCGATGCAGGCGCGCTCAAACTCTGCCGGATCATTGTCGGCGATGTTGTGATAGAAACCCTCGCCACCGTGACCGTCGGCACAACCGGCGACATCGATGATCACGCCGCCCTCGGGAAGCGTAGCCTCGGCAGAGCACATGCCCTTCACGGCCTGATAGATGTTCTGGTCGAGCGGGTAGCCGTCGTTGGTGGTAATGGCAATCTCGCACTCGACGGGCTCAACGCCGGCAAGGCTCTTCACGAACTCGCAGCCAGCCTCGTGCGCCTTGTGGATGTCGCCGGCAAAGGAGCCGATGACCTCGTGCTTGCCGTTGAGCACCACGTTGAGCACAAAGGCAAGGTGAGCCATCTCGGCAGCGGCAAACATGTCCTCACTCACGTGATTGTGGCACAGGTTGCCTGCACGCGAATGGGAATCGTTCACAAACTGACCGTTGTGGTTGTACATGATGGTCTTGTAGCTGGCGATGCCAGGCAGGACGGACTTGCGGCTGCCAGAAAAGCCTGCAAAGAAGTGCGGCTCAATGAAGCCCTCGGCAAGCAGCAGATCACAATCGGCGGCAATCTTGTTGATGATGCACTCGCCACCAGAAGGCAGGGTGCCAATCTTTTTCATCATGCTGTCGTCAGTCGCGACGTGCATAACGATTTCCTCGTTGGCAACAATCTCCTCGCCATACTTGTTGACGAGTTCCTCGTGCGTCGACGGACGGTGCATACCCGTAGCAACCAAAATACGCACTCGAGCCTCGGGCGCAGCGGAATGGATGTGATGCAGCAGAATAGGCATCGTCACACACGAGGGAACGGGACGCGTATGATCGGAGCTAATGATGACAATATCCTTCTTGCCAGCACAAAGCTCCTCGAGCGAAGGCGAGCCATAAGGGTTGGCAAGCGACTCCTCCACCAGCTCTTCCTGCGATTTTGTAGTCTTAAACTCGTTTTGATGACCTTCCATCACACCCGCAAAGTTCTTATCCTCGAGCTCCAGATGCAACGTCTTGTGGTCAAACGGCAGTTCACATTCAAACAATGACGAGCGCCCTCTTCCTTTTCAACTGACACACTAGATAAACCGTTGGAAGGATACGCCGCTCACCGAAAAACACCACCGTCCACCGACTCATTAACACAACGTTCATATTTGACCCACAACAAAACGGCCGCGACCCCAAACGGGACCGCGACCGCCTGTCAAAGACACTATAGACAGGATGATTTACGCAGCGCCGAGGCAAACATCTAGCCCGAGACGTACGCACGTAAGCCATTTTGCATAAATGCGTTAATTAATTGCATAAAATGGCGCATGGATTTCTAGCCGTAACAGGGTAGTGCCCTCCGGAGCGTGCATTTTTGCGAGTATTCAGCATCGCGGGATAAGATTTTGGTGCCAAAAGTATTTCAAAAGGTAGATAGTCCTCATGGCTCGTCCCATCTGGATGGCATGCGGCGAGAAACCAGCCATATATGAACATCGACAAAGCCCAATCGTCATGCAAAAGCATCAACAGGAGCCGCGAACGTCACCCATAGCCTTATGCACCAATCTTTGGCTGCTGAAAACTCCGTTTTTTGCACGTCGCCCCAAGCACCACCCTCACCCAGCGGCTGATCCGCCGAAGACCGGACATCGCAGGGCCCGCCATTAGTCTACTTTTAGGCACACTCCACAGGACGCAAGAAGCCCTCGCCGCACTCCACGCTATGCGCGAAGCGTGCCTTATTCCCTTCAGCTTTAATCCCTGAAGACCGAGGACGAAGGGGCCCGATGGGTTTCCCTCTGAATGCATTGCGCAGCACGAAGCCCTTTCCAAACGCGCGAAGCGCACCAATATTCCCCCAGCCAGTAATCCGCCGAAGACCGGACATCGCAGGGCCCGCCATTAGTTTACTTTTAGGCACACTCCGCAGGACGCAAGAAGCCCTCGCCGCACGAAGTGCGCAGCGAGGGCTTCTTGCATGTCCGAGGACGTGCCTAAAAGTAAACTAATGGCGGGCCCGGACGACTACAGGGCTATCGATTACCCCGTGTTCTGCAATCCTGCCGAGACGCCGGTCACAGTCGAAAGAATCAGGCTCATGTACTCGGCCTTCTTCTCCTCGGCCATCTCGTCCTGATTCATGCGCACCTCGCGAAGGGCGCGGACCTGGGCGATGGACAGAGCGTCGACGTAGGGGTTACGCACGCGAACGGCGCAGCCGAGCACGCGACGACGCTGCAGCGGCCACTCATCACCGACGATGGCAAGGACCCACTTACGGGTGAGCTGCATCTCGGTAAAGACCTTCTTGGACAGATCATCGCGGTCGCCCAGATGCAGATACATCTTGGCGATGCGCTGATCGGTCTTAGCAATCGACATCTCGATGTTGTCGATAAAGGTGCGGAAGAACGGCCACTCCTGGTAGGCAGCCTTGAGCTGGTCAAGATCGCCAAGCTGCTCGCAGGCGGTGCCCAGACCGTACCAAGCGGCCAGGTTAATGCGCGCCTGGCTCCAGCTGAAGATCCACGGGATGGTACGCAGGTCATCGAGCGACTTGGCGCCCAGACCGCGCTTGGCGGGACGCGAGCCGATCGGCAGCAGACCGACCTCGGTCAGCGGCGTCACGGTCGAGAACCACGGTGTAAAGTCCTCGGTGTTCAGCAGGTCCAGATAGCGTTCGTGGCTTGCAGTGTTGAGCTTCTCGGCCATATCCCAGAACTTCTGCGTGGTCTCGGTGTTGGTCTTCTCGACACTCGGGGCCGACTGCAAAAGCGTTGCGGCGGCAACGGACTCAACATGGCGCTGAGCCAGCGTGCGGTTGCCGTAACGGGCAAAGATGACTTCGCCCTGCTCGGTAAGCTTAAAGAAGCAGTTGACCGAACCCTTGGGCTGCGCCAGCACGGCCTTGTTGGCCGGGCCGCCGCCACGGCCCACGGCACCGCCGCGACCGTGCATGAGCACCAGGTCGATATCGTTCTTCTCTGCCCACTTGGCGATGCGCTCCTGCGCGGAGTGCAGCGCGAGCATGGCCGTGGTAGGACCGGCATCCTTGGAAGAGTCGGAATAGCCCAGCATGACCTCCATGCGGCGGTTGGTCTGGGCAAGGCGCTTTTGCACCACGGGCAGCGTAAGCATCTGATCGAGCACGTCGACGCAGCCCTCGAGGTCCTCGAGCTGCTCGAACAACGGGATCACGTCGAGCTCGGGGACATCCTCCTCGTGTGCAAAGGACAGGTGCGCCAGCTCAAAGACGTCGGCCACATGCTGAGCGCTCTTGGTAAACGAGATGATGTAGCGGTGCGCCATCTTCTTGCCGTAGCGCTTTTGGATGGAGCCGATAGCGCGGAAGGTATCGATGACCTCGCGCGTCATGGGCTGCAGGTCGCCATGGATACCGTTCTCGTGGATATCCTTAAGGGCGCGGGCATGCACCACGGAGTGCTGACGGAACTCCATCTCGACCATATGGAAGCCGAAGGACTCGACCTGCCAGATGATGGTTTGGACCGGGCCGTAGGCAGCACGGACGGCACCGCAGGCGGCCAGCGAACGCTGGACGACGCGCAGGTCATCCAGGAACTCGTCGGCGCTGTGGTACATGGTGTCGGTGATACGACGGACGGTGGCGTTCAGGCGGTCGGCCATGACGAGCATGACGGCGCGATGCGGCTCGTGCTCGGAGATCAGCTCGGCGCGGGCCGTGTAACGAGGGCTCATCTCGACCTGATGGTTCCACAGGTTAATGAGCTCGGCCGACGGCTTGCTGTAGGTAGCCTCGAGCGTGAGGTTGCGGCCGATGTGGCGGCACTTGTCCTCGAGCTTGAGCACCATGTGCGTAAAGTACTTGGCGGCGACCTCACGGCTCACCTTGGCGGTGACGTTGGGGTTACCGTCGCGGTCGGAACCGATCCAGCTGCCGGGATGGAAGAACGCCGGGCACAGCGGCGGCACAGTACCGGCCTTGTCGCCCAGCACCCAATCGTCAAAACGACGATAGATAACGGGGATAACGTCGAACAGCGTGTTATCGAAGATGTCGATGATGGTATCGGCTTCCTCGACCGGCGTGGGCTTCTTGAGCGCGATGGGACTCGTACGCACCAGGGCGTCGATCTCCTGCAGCATATGGCGCTCGTTCTCCACCAGGTCGGAGCCGCCCAGACGCGGACGCTCCTCCAGCAGGTTGGAGATACGGCGGATCTTGCCCTCGACGGCCTTACGACGGGCCTCGGTGGGATGTGCGGTAAAGACAGGGTGGAACTCGAGCTTGTCGAGCAGCTCGTTGGCACCCTCGACACCCAGCTCATTCACCAGCTGGTGATAGGCAACGGTAAGCTCGTTGGCAGGATCGACCTCGGTATCGGTCGACGCACCGGCCTCGCGCTCGCGCAGCTGCGCCACACGGTAGTTCTCCTCCGACAGGTTTGCCAGATGGAAAAAGCTCGTAAAGGCGCGAACGATGACCTGCTGCTTATCGAGCGGCAGGCTGTCGATCAAATCGACGACCTCACGAAATGCCACGGCAGTGGGCTCGTCGGCGGTGGGCACGCCCTGCTCGTCGACGGCTTCGTCGGCAGCGCAGGTACCGGGGTTGCCGGCATTGACCACAATCTCGGCTGTCAAAATCTTGTCGAACAGGTCCGCGATCTCGGGATCATACTCGCTAAGCACACGGCGCTCCAGGCGCAAGAACAGCGCCAGATTGTCGCGCAGCTCCTCGGGGATCTCGATCTCGGCGAGACGCTCCCTGGACTCGGCATTCGAGCCGATTCGGTTAACGAGGCGGTTGACCACGGCAGCGACGCGCGCCGCGGCTTCGGGTACAGACTGGTTGCTTAGGTTCTCAGCCACGTTTCCTCCCATTCCTCCTTCTATGCACGTAACATGCGGTATTCATTATAGGCGCTTGAGAAATACTTTCGACACTGATTGCGCTTTACCACACAAAAGTATTTTCTGCATTGCAAGGGTTTTTGCCCTAAATGGTCGTATTTCTCGGTGGACGGCATACACAAACGGGGGCATTCCGCATAAATGCGAAACACCCCCGTAACAATCGCTCGGCGCGAGCGGGACGTGTCAGCGGGTCCGCAGCTCAAAAAGATGCGCTACAGGCGCTCGCGAACCGCCTCGACGACGTTGGCCAGATCGGCAAGAACCTCTTCGTGGCTCTCCATGTCGCGCACCTTGACCTTGCCGGCGGCAAGCTCGTCGCCGCCCAGGACCAGGATGAGCTTGG
This sequence comes from uncultured Collinsella sp., assembly GCA_902468085.1. Lineage (GTDB taxonomy): Bacteria > Actinomycetota > Coriobacteriia > Coriobacteriales > Coriobacteriaceae > Collinsella. The sequence goes on along the minus strand of CABQXN010000051.1, from coordinate 1,390 downwards.
CACCCACCTTATCGGCCTGTTTAAACTGGGCCTTAAGCGAACGGCCCTGATAGTCGGCCTCGGTCACGATGCCTGCGGCGCGAAGCTCCTGCGTAATGGCAAAGACGTTCTGGCGCAGTTCCTTGCCGGCGTTGGCGACATAGACGCACGGGGCCTCCTCGGCACCCAGATCGCTGCCAAAGGCCTGCAGGGCCAGCAGGGCGCGCTCAAAACCGACGGCAAAGCCGACGCCCGCCGTGGGCTTGCCACCCTCGAGCTCGACCAGACCGTCGTAGCGGCCGCCGCCGCCGATGGAGCCGACGCCGGCGCCAGGGGCCTCGACCTCAAAGACAGTACGGGTGTAGTAGTCCAGGCCGCGCACCAAGGTGGGATCCTCGACATACTCGATACCGGCGGCATCCAGATAGCGCTTGACCTGCTCGTAGTGCTCGCGGCACTCATCGCACAGGTTGTCGCCCATCAGCGGAGCCTCGGCCATGATCTCGCGGCAGTGGTCGTTCTTGCAGTCGAAGGCACGCAGCGGGTTGAGCTCGGCGCGCTCGCGGCACTCGTCGCACATCTCGTCGGCGTGATCGAGGATAAACTGCTTGACCTGCTCGCGATAGGCCGGACGACACTGGGCGTCACCCATCGAGTTGATGAGCAGACGAAGCTTGGAAAGATCGAAGCCCAGGCGCTTGTAGAACTCCATGAGCATGATGATGCACTCGGCGTCTGCCGCCGGATCGGGAGCGCCGAGCCACTCGATACCCACCTGGTGGAACTGGCGCAGGCGGCCCTTCTGGGGACGCTCGCCGCGAAACATGGCCTCGGCGTAGTAAGCCTTAAACGGCGTGGAGCCCTGGGGCACCAGATTGTTCTCGACGACGGCGCGCACCACGCCGGCCGTGCCCTCGGGGCGAAGTGCCAGGCGCTGCTTGGGCTTGAGCTTGGTGTCGGTGCCCTCAGCAAAGACGCGCTCCAGGTTGGCACCGCTGAACACGCGGAACATTTCCTTGCGCACGACGTCGGTCGACTGGCCGATACCGTGGACAAACACGTCAACCTGCTCGATCGCGGGCGTCTCGATGGGTTTAAAACCAAACGGCTCGAACACGCCGGCCGCAATCTGCTGCATCTTTTGCCAGGCGCGCATCTCGGCGCCGATAAGGTCGCGGGTTCCCTCCGCCTTCTGTGCCTGCATGGGCAAACACCTTTCTTTTGTATCGCGTCATAGGTAACGGTCATTATACGGCACAAACACAAACCGCGGCGGCGCGTCTGACCGAACGAGGGTATGGGGGCTCGTTCGGCCAGACGCGCCGCCGCGGCAGCCGATCCCTTTTCCTCCGTCCCCTTCGGATCACGTGATCCCTTGGGGACGGAGGAAAAGGGATCATTTCGTAGGCCC
>CABQXN010000050.1:0-8494 GCA_902468085.1 uncultured Collinsella sp. | reverse complement strand
AACCCAGTTCAAGTGTAACTACCGTGTGTACAACTAAAGCAACCCGGCCGGGACGGGGGTGACGCAAAAGCGTCGCCCCTCGTTTTTAACCATGTCAACTGAACCTAGTTCAGTTTGGTTGATTTCCGATCTCAGCCGAACACATTGAGCGGAAAGGCCGTTCCCGCAGTCAGTCGAACGTCCCCGGGGCCCTTCTCAGGCCCCGGGGACGGCATTTTCCCAGTTGAAGGAACGGTGGAGATGTGTTTCGATAGGTCAGATTCGTGTCGTTTCGAAAAGACCGTGAACCTTTTGTGGGACACGCGGCGCCGTGGTACCATAGCTGAGTTTGTTGTCTTGGTCGGAAACCAAGACGCCTTATGCGCTGATCGGTAACCAGCGCCTGACCAATAAGGAGTCCTACCATGAAGCAGGGTATCCATCCCCAGTATGTCGAGTGCACGGTGACGTGCTCCTGCGGCAACACCTTCAAGACGCACGCTACCGTGTCCGAGATGAAGGTCGAGCTTTGCAACGAGTGCCACCCGTTCTACACCGGCCAGCAGAAGTTCGTCGACACCGGTGGACGCGTCCAGCGCTTCGCCGACAAGTTCGGTGGCGCCGCTGCCGCCCAGCTCAAGAAGGCCGAGGAGGCCAAGGCTGCCAAGGCTGCCAAGGCTGCTGAGGCCGAGGCCGCTCGCAAGGCCGCCGCTGAGGCTAAGGCTGCCGAGAAGGCTAAGCGTGCCGCTAAGTTCGCCGAGGAGGCTGCCAAGCAGGCTGCTGAGGCTCCCGCAGAGGCTCCCGTCGAGGAGGCCGCTGCCGAGGCCGAGACCACCGAGGCTGCTGAGTAAATAGCTCGCCGCGGAATCACTCGCATTCATGGCATAAGGGCCGTGCATCCATTTGGGTGCGCGGCCCTTTTCTTTTTATTGGTGCAAGCCAACCTGTCCCCATTGCACCAGATTGGTGCGAAGGGGACAGGTTAGTTTGCACCAAATGACAGAGAGGCGGCGTTTGCCCAGATAAAACCTGCCAAAATAAACCTGTCCCTTTTTGGCAGGTTGGTCGTAGTTATTACGTGGCGGTCGAGGTCGACCGTATGGGGCGCGCCTTGTTTGGCTAAAGTACAATTATCTGTGTTTAACTCGCCCGCAGCTGCACGGCGTGGGCGATGGCCAAAAAGGAAAACCACATGGGATTCATGTCAAAGCTGCTGTCCTTTGGATCCGATAAGGACCTTAAGCGCTACTACAAGATCGTCGACCAGATCAACGGTCTTGAGCCCCAGTTTGAGAAGATGACCGAGGAGGAACTCCGCGGCCAGACCGATAAGTTCCGCGAGCGTTACGCCAACGGCGAGTCGCTCGACGACATGCTCCCCGAGGCCTTTGCCACCGTGCGTGAGGCTTCCAAGCGCACCATGGGTATGCGCCACTTTGACGTGCAGCTCATTGGCGCCATGGCGCTGCACGAGGGCCACATCGCCGAGATGAAGACCGGCGAAGGTAAGACCCTCGTCTCCACGTTGGCCGGCTATCTCAACGCTATTGCCGGCAAGGGCGTGCACGTCGTTACTGTCAACGATTACCTTGCCAAGCGCGACTCCGAGTGGATGGGCCGCATCTATAAGTACCTGGGCATGACCGTCGGTCTGCTCCAGAACAACATGCCGCTCGAGCTCAAGCGCCCGGCCTACCAGGCCGACGTCACCTACGGCACCAACTCCGAGTTCGGCTTTGATTACCTGCGCGACAACATGGTTACCCGTCCCGAGCAGCGCGTGCAGCGCGGTCACAACTACGCCATCGTCGACGAGGTTGACTCCATCCTGATCGATGAGGCCCGCACCCCGCTGATCATCTCGGGCGCTGGCACCAAGTCCGCCAGTACCTACAAGGACTTCGCGCGTGCCGTGCGTGGCCTTGAGCGCGGCGAGGACGTGTCGCACGACATGCTCACCGCCACCGAGGACGTCGAGCCCACGGGCGACTATGTCATGGACGAGGCCAAGCACACCATTGCCGCCACCGAGCGCGGCCTTAAGAAGATCGAGCGCCGCCTGGGTATCGATGACATCTATGCCGATCTCTCCGGCCAGCTTGTCAACCACCTGCAGCAGGCGCTGAAGGCCCAGTACATGTTCCACCGCGACAAGCAGTATGTGGTCACCAACGGCGAGGTCAAGATCGTCGACGAGTTCACCGGCCGCATTATGGAAGGCCGCCGTTACTCCGAGGGCCTGCACCAGGCCATCGAGGCCAAAGAGGGCGTGCTCGTGCGCGAGGAGAATCAGACGCTGGCCACCATCACCCTGCAGAACTACTTCCGTCTGTATGACAAGCTCTCCGGCATGACCGGTACGGCGCTTACCGAGGATGCCGAGTTCCGCGAGATCTACAAGCTGCCCGTCGAGGTCATCCCCTCCAACAAGCCTGTGCAGCGCGTGGACCACGAGGACCTGGTGTACCGCACCATCCAGGCCAAGTACAATGCCGTCGCCGACGATGTCGAGCAGCGTCACGCCAAGGGCCAGCCGGTCCTGGTGGGCACCGTCTCCATCGAGAGCTCCGAGAAGCTGTCCGCCGCCCTTACCAAGCGCGGCATCGCGCACGAGGTCCTCAACGCTAAGCATCACGAGCGGGAGGCCCACATCGTTGCCCAGGCCGGACGCTACGGCGCCGTGACCATCGCCACCAACATGGCCGGTCGTGGTACCGACATCCTGCTGGGCGGCAACCCCGACGAGCTGGTGCGCGAGCGCCTGGAGTACGAGGGCCTGACCATGGAGGACGTGACGCCCGAGCAGCTCGAGCAGTTTAACGCCGAAGCCAAGGAGACCTGCAAGGCCGAGCGCGAGCGCGTGCTTGCCGCCGGCGGCCTGACCGTTATCGGCACCGAGCGCCATGAGTCCCGCCGCATCGACAACCAGCTGCGTGGCCGTTCCGGCCGTCAGGGCGATCCGGGCGAGACCCAGTTCTACCTGTCGCTCGAGGACGACCTCATGCGCCTGTTCGGTGGCGACAAGATGGACCGCGTCTCCAAGATGATGGTTACGGCCGACATGGGCGACGACATGCCCATCCAGCACAAGATCATCTCCAAGGCCGTCGAGAGCGCCCAGCACAAGGTCGAGAGCATCAACTTCTCCATGCGTAAGAGCGTCCTTGAGTACGACGACGTCATGAACAAGCAGCGCCAGGTCATCTACGCCGAGCGCAATAAGATTCTGGACGGCAAGGACCTGACCGACCACATCACCGAGGTCATGCACGATACCGTCTACCGCTGCGTGCAGGAGTTCTGCACCAAGGACAGTCACGATGGCGAGCGCGACCTGGAGGGCCTGCGCAAGTGGGTTGTGGAGCTCACCGGCCATATCGATACGCCCAAGTTCCCCGACGAGGATTATGAGGCCCTGGCTGCCGATGTCCTGGCTTACGTAGAGAAGTGCTACAACATGAAGGCCGAGCGCTTGGGCGAGGACCTTATGCGCGAGCTCAACACCCAGGTCATGCTGCGCGTCATCGATACCCGCTGGATGAACTACCTGCAGGAGATGGACTACCTCAAGACCGGCATTGGCCTGCGCGGCTTTGGCCAGCGCGACCCGCTGGTCGAGTACAAGACCGAGGCCTACGGCGCGTTTCAGATGCTCGTCGACACCATGTACGAGGATTACCTGCGCACGGTTCTGCGCATCGAGATCAAGGCTGCCCCGCGTGCCGTGGAGCACAAGGAGGAGCCCGCGCTCGAGGGTGCGCGCTTCTCCGGTCCTGCCGAGGTCGATGGTGACAACGGCGACTCGGTGCTGCGCAAGCAGGCGCAGGTGCAGGCCCGTACGGCTGTCCAGGGTGGTCCGGCTGCCGTCAACAACGGTGGCAAGGTGACCACCTATCGCAAGTCCGAGAGCGACGATCCGTACGTCAACGTGGGCCGCAACGACCCGTGCCCCTGCGGTAGCGGCAAGAAGTTTAAGTACTGCCACGGCAGGAATCGTTAATGGCTGAGGCTTTAGAGATAACGCCCGCCGAGCTGGACGCGTTCGCGGACCGGCTCGGCGAGGTCGAGTCGTATCTCCACCTGGACGAGAAGCGTACCCGTGTGACTGAGCTCGAGGCCAAAAGTGTTGCCCCTGGCTTTTGGGATGACGCCGACGCCGCCCGTGCCACCATGGAGGAGATCGCGCGTACCAAGGAAGATATCGCTGCCGTGGACACCGCGCGCGGCGAGCTTTCCGATGCCCGCGCCGCGCTGGAGCTTGCCGAGGAGATGGGGGATGACCCCGACGCCGCCGCCCTTCGCGAGGAGGCTGCAGCTACGGCTGAGCGCCTGGCCCGTGCCATCGATGAGCTTGAGCTTTCGAGCTGGTTTACCGGTGAGTTCGATCACGGCGATGCCATTGTGACCATCAAGCCCGGACAGGGTGGTCTGGAGGCCCAGGACTGGACCTTCATGCTCTTTAAGATGTACATGAAGTATTGCCAGCGTCGCGGCTGGAAGGTCACCATCAACGACTGTCCCGCGGCCGAGGTCATCGGCATCGACCGCGCGACCTTTACCGTCGAGGGCAAGGACGCATTTGGCATGCTGCGCGCCGAGGCCGGTGTCCACCGCTTGGTTCGCATTAGCCCCACCGACGACAAGAAGCGCCGCCAGACCACGTTTGCCGGCGTCGAGGTCATCCCCGTGCTACCCGATGATATCGACATCGAAATCAGTCCCGATGACATCCGCGTGGACGTGTACCACGCGAGCGGCCCGGGCGGTCAGGGCGTCAACACCACCGACTCCGCCGTGCGCGTGACGCATTTCCCCAGCGGCATTGTAGTTACCTGCCAAAATGAGCGCAGCCAGATCCAGAACAAGGCCGCGTGCATGCAGATCCTCAAGGCTCGCCTGTACGAGATTGAGCTCGAGAAGCGTGCCGAGGCGCTCGATGAGATTCGCGGACCCAAGACCACGATCGGTTTTGGCAACCAGATTCGCAGCTACGTGCTCTACCCGTACCAGATGGTCAAGGATCTGCGCTCGGGTGTGGAGACCAGCAATGTCGAGGCCGTTCTTGACGATGGCGACCTGGACCCGTTTGTTATTGGCTACCATCGCTGGGCGACCGGCAACGCCGATGCAGAAGGCTCGGAGGTCTAAAACATCGTGGCTTCAAGCCGATGCCAAGCCCAACGGTTGGACGGGTTTGTATCCAGAATAAACCCTGCGCAGGGGTGGTTTTTGTTCGGCGAATCGGTAGAATCGAATACAAGAAGAAGTTCAAAGCGCATCCGATGGGGTGCGCTTTTTTGAGGGAGGCAGCATGGCATATCGTCTGGACATCAAGCGCATTCTTTCGATGAACTTCTTTCACGACCTGCCCCAGATCATGTTGGGGTGTGCCTTGGCCGCCATCGCGACCGACTTGTTTTTGATTCCCAACGGTCTTGCCGCCGGTGGCGTTACGGGCCTTGCGACTATTATCCAGGCGGTCGGCGCGGCGCGAGGCGTGTCGCTTCCCGTCGGTATCCAGACCATCGTGATGAACGCCTTGCTGTTGTTGGTCGTTATGCGCGAGGGTGGCATGTTCTACGTGGTGCAGACCGCGACGGGTTTTGTGCTGCTGGGCTTCTTTACCGATCTGTTCGCCCCGTTTGTAGCACCTCTGGCGGATGCGGACCTGATGCTCCCTGCCATGTGGGGCGGCATTATTACGGGCATCGGTTACGGCATGGTGTTGCGCGCCGGCGCCAACACCGGCGGCTCGGACACGATTGGCCAAATCATCTCGCGTAACACCTCGCTGCCGGTGGGCTCGACCGTCATGGCGATCGATGTTGCCGTATGCGCGCTATCGGCTCCGGTCTTTTCAATCGAAAACGCACTGTATGCAGGCCTTTCGATGGTCATTAGCGGCTACGTGATCGATGCCGTGGTCGATGGTGGCAACAAGCGCCGTATGGTACTCATCATCTCGGACAAGTTCCCTGATATCGCTGCCGATATCATGTATGGCCTGGGTCGTGGTTGTACCAAGTTTAAGGCGACTGGCATGTATTCGGGTGCCGAGAAGCCGGTGATCATGGTCATCGTGAGCCGTCGAGAGCTCAATACCCTCAAGACGATCGTGCGTGAGCGCGATCCTCACGCCATCGTGACGGTCGCTGACGTTACGGAAGCCTTCGGCGAGGGCTTTAAGGACATTAACGCGTAGGGGCGACCGCGTTCCATCCAAAAGACGTTCACATTGATAAACCGTTTCATCAGCGGTTCTGCCTGCAAAATTGTTCAAATAATGATAAAAACTCTGGTAAAGCCATCAGTTTCCAGCATAATGAATGACGTACGTGCATTGCGGCTGTGTTGGGACTACCTTTCCGTGCCGTGCGCATCTTGTCTAAAGAGGATGAAAGGAAGGCACAATGAGCGACGAAGAGCTCAAAAAGGTTGCCAACGAGGTAAGGAAGGGCATCGTCACCGGCGTGCACGCTGCCAAGTCCGGCCATCCGGGCGGTTCGCTCGGCGCTGCCGACATCATGACCTATCTGTACTTTGAGGAAATGAACGTCGACCCGGCCGACCCCCGCAAGGCCGACCGCGATCGCTTTGTGCTTTCCAAGGGCCACTGCGCTCCGGGCCTGTACGCCGTGCTTGCCGAGCGCGGGTTCTTCCCCAAGGAGGACCTCGAGACGCTGCGCCATATCGGTAGCCACCTGCAGGGTCATCCCAACATGAACGACACCCCGGGCGTCGACATGTCCACCGGCTCGCTCGGCCAGGGCATCTCCGCCGCCGTGGGCATGGCCGTTGCCGCCAAGCACTGGGGCGATACTTACCGCACGTACGCCCTGCTGGGCGATGGCGAGAGCGAGGAGGGCCAGGTCTGGGAGGCCGCCATGTTTGCCGGCAACCAGCAGCTCGATAACCTCTGCGTGATCGTCGACCACAACGGCCTGCAGATCGACGGCCCCGTCGAGGAGGTCAACGACCCAATGCCGCTCGCCGACAAGTTCCGTGCCTTTAAGTTCCACGTGGTGGAGCTTGCCGACGGCAACGATTTCGACCAGATCCGCGCCGCCTTTGCCGAGGCCCGCGCCACCAAGGGGCAGCCGACCGCCATTATCGCCGAGACTATGAAGGGCAAGGGCGTGTCCTTTATGGAGAACCAGGTGGGTTGGCACGGTAAGGCCCCCAACGATGAACAGTTTGAGCAGGCCATGGCAGAGCTCACGGCCGCCGGAGAGGAGCTCTAGGATGGCAGACGTCAAGAAAATCGCCACGCGCGTGAGCTACGGCGAGGCCCTCGTCGAGCTCGCCAACGAGCACGATGACTTTGTGGTCCTCGACGCCGACCTGGCTGCCGCCACGCAGACCGGCAAGTTCAAGGCAGCCTGCCCCGACCGCTTCTTCGATGTGGGCATCGCCGAGAGCAACCTGATGGGTGTTGCCGCCGGTATCGCGACCACCGGTCGTGTTGCCTTCGCGAGCACCTTTGCCATGTTCGCCGCCGGCCGCGCTTTTGAGCAGGTCCGTAACTCCATCGGCTACCCGCATCTCAACGTTAAGATCGGTGCCACGCATGCCGGTATCTCGGTGGGCGAGGACGGCGCCACACACCAGTGCTGCGAGGATATCGCCCTGATGCGCGTCATCCCTGGCATGACTGTGATCGTTCCTGCCGACGACGTCGAGGCCCGCGCCGTGACGCGCGCCGCCTACGAGTGCGACGGTCCGGTGTACATGCGCTTCGCTCGTTTGGCCTCGCCGGTTATCAACGACCCCGAGACCTACAAGTTCGAGTTGGGTAAGGGCATTGTCATGCGCGAGGGCGCCGATGTGACCATCATTGCCTGCGGCCTGATGGTCGGCGAGGCTCTCGAGGCCGCCGAGCAGCTCGCTGCCGAGGGCATCGACGCCGAGGTCATCAACATGCACACCATCAAGCCCATCGATGCCGACCTGATCGTCAAGAGCGCCACCAAGACCGGTCACGTCGTGACCGTCGAGGAGCACTCTGTGATCGGTGGCCTGGGCAGCGCCGTTGCCGACGTCCTGTGCGAGCAGTGCCCGACGTCGCTCAAGAAGATCGGCGTCAACGACACCTTCGGTGAGTCTGGCCCGGGTGCTGAGCTCTTGCACAAGTATGGCCTGGACGCCGCCAACATCGTGGCGACCACCAAGGAGTTCTTGGCATAAGGCAAGACGGATTTCATGGACTGCTTCGTCAGAACTATAAAACTGTTTCGCCAGTACTATGGAAACCCGGCAGGGGCGCTCTCTTGGAGAGCGCCCCTGTTTCAGTTGCGGTGAAATAAGGACTGTTTTGCCAGCTTAAAGGCTCAACAGTCCCTATTTCACCGCAACTCATGAAGACGCCCCTCAAGCACGGTCCCATCAGGGAAAAGGGCATATATCGACAAAGCGCAATTCAGACCCTTCCAGCGTTGTATATGCAGCACCCCAAGATAAACGCGGCGACCCCTTAGTTATCGCAGGCCGGGCACAGGGTTACTCTCCAAATCTTTCC
>CABQXN010000049.1:0-10551 GCA_902468085.1 uncultured Collinsella sp. | reverse complement strand
GGGTCAGCCCGTGGGAGGCCAGGGCGCCGCTGACCGGTGGACGGCACCGAGCCGTACGCTTGAACTGAGAAGGGGGAGGTCTCGCGGCCTCCCCCTTTTTGCGTTTACGGGGCGTAAATGACTCAGATTGATTTTCCCTGTTTTGGCGTTTCGAGATAGCGAGCCGAATGCGTCAAGGTTTGCTTGGGTCGTGGACCTCTTTGTTGATGAGCGGCGGATGCTTTCAGTGGCTCCTCACTAGCTGTGCTGTTTTTAGATAATGGTGCGTCTTTCAGATATACAGGGTCTCCCGAGGCGACGCCCATATGTTTACGTCCCGTTTGGGCATCCTCGAGCGTTTGATATCGATTTCTCGTCACATATTCGGGCTCCGGATCATTAATGGGCTCTTGCGAGATGTGGGGGCGATGGAACCGTGGCGGCTGCGTAGAAGTATCTTCGCCCTGCGTCGGCATAAACATATTGTTCTGGTTTTGGTCGTCCATGATGCCCTTTAGCTCGTTACCAACAACGTGTACGCGCTCATTGTAAGCCCCCTGTTATTTGTAGCTGCGAACATACTTGTTATTTAAGCTCTGGTTCAAAGAACCTTAACCTTATTAAAACCTGAGTCATACGCACTTAGATATGCTTATAGTACTGGACTCAAAAAACTTTATAGTCGATGTATATATAAGCACTGTGTGGGCATATATAAGAGCGTCAAAAGAAGTCCCAGTCACCTAGAAGATGGCTCGGCAGTCCTAAAAGGAGTGGTAAACATGGCAAGCATGGTTCCTTATCGTTCGGTTTTTGGCGTTCGTCCTTCTGCTAGCTCGTTGTTCGATCTGTTTGATGATATGACCGACCTTGCAAACAACTCGATTGCTTCCAAGGCGTTCCCCGTTGACGTTGAGGATAAGGGCGATGGCTATGAGGTCAAGGCTTATCTGACCGGCGTCGCCAAGGACGATATCGATGTCGAGCTTAACGAGGGCCGTCTGTCCATTAGCGTGAATGTCGAGGAAGACGAGGAGAACGAGGGCAAGAACTTCCTGCAGAAGGAGTTCAGCTCGTACAGCGCGACGCGTGGCGTGTATCTTAAGGACGCTTCGAGCGAGGGCCTCTCGGCTAAGTACGCTGACGGCATCCTGACCGTTACGGTTCCCAAGATCGTCGAGAAGAAGAACGTTACGAAGATCTCCATCGAATAACTTCGTTGGTGTTCTGCGCTATTAAAAGACAACAAAAGGGGCTGGGAAGCGATTCCCGGCCCCTTTTGCTGTTTAGGACAGTCTATTGAATGGTTGCTGGCCGATACTGGCTTGCGGGGCGTATCGAGAGTTTTCGCGATCCTTGGAGAAGGGTGGCGGAGCTGCCGAGCTCGTCATCCAGGGTTGCGGCTAGAGCTTTGGCGTAGCTTTTGACGGTAAGGCTCGGACGATTGTTGTCTTGGCTGATATGCATGGCAATGAGCTGTTCGGTGCGATCGGTAACAAGTTCGCGCGCGGCTTCGGCGGCTTGGCCGTTGGAGAGGTGTCCCCTTGCAGACAGGATGCGCTCTTGAAGAAAGCGGGGATATTCTCCCTCGCGCAGCATGGTCACATCGTGGTTGCTTTCGAGCGCGAGGACTCGACAATCTTTGAGGGTGTTCATGGCTTGGCTCGATAGCTCTCCGGTGTCGGTAGCAAAGCCGATGGAATCATCGAGGGTGTCGAATCGAAAGCCGATTGGATTTATGACATCGTGTGATGTTGAGTAGGTTTGCACGTGGATGCCGGCAATGGATAGGGTGTCACCGGGATCGAATTCCTCGACAGGCAGATGCGAAAGATTTTCTTTGTTCGAAAGAGTGCCCCTGCTGGCAAAGAGGGGGCCGTGCCAGTGCTTGCACCAGACATCGAGGCCCTTGATGTGATCGCTATGCTCATGAGTAATGAGAAGAGCCGAGACGTTGTCTGTCGAGAGCCCCAGTTCTGCCATGCGCTTTAATGTCTCGCGGCGAGACAGTCCGTCATCGACCATAATGAGCCCCTGCGGGCCCTCGATGAGTGCGCAGTTGCCTTTAGAGCCACTGCCGAGGATATGAAGGTGCAGACGAGACATAAGATTCCAAAGGATACAATGGGTGCGGACGAATAGAGGAGGAAGCAAATGCCTACGGTATCTCAGCATTATGGACACCATGCCGTGCCTGGGGCAGTCGATGAGACCCGGACGAGGCAGCAGGCTGCTCCTGTCGTGCTCATGGTATCAGGTGGTGCGGACTCGACGGCTTTGCTCCTTATGGCGTGCACATCAAAGTTGGATATTCTGGATGGGCGTGGTGTGGCCCCCATCGCGCGCGAGCGACTGCACGTGCTGCATGTGAACCATCATCTGCGCGGCAAGGCGTCCGATGGCGACGAGGCCTTTGTGCGTGAGCTCTGCGCGAAATATGGTTTACCGCTGTGCGTGGAGCACGCTTATTTTGATGGGGAGTCGGGCAATATTGAGGCCGCGGCCCGCGAGGTGCGCTATGCCGCGGCGCGAAGGTATGTTCGCGAGCTCTGCGCCCAGACGGGGGCACCGCGAACGGCGGCTCGTATCTGCACCGCGCACACGTCTTCGGATCGCGCGGAAACGTTTTTGATGAACGCGATTAAGGGTTCAGGGCCTGCTGGCCTATCGAGCATTCCTCGCCGGAGGAATATCGTGGTGCGTCCCTTGCTCGACCTAACTCATGGCGAGCTCGTGGGCTATCTACAGGTACATGGTCAGCCGTGGCGTGAAGACGAGAGCAATGAGGATATCTCGTATCTGCGAAACTACGTGCGCCATCGAGTAATGCCGGTGGTGGCGCAGCGCAACGCGAGCGTCTGCAAGACGATTGGCGCCGCCTGCGAGATCTTAGGCGATGAGGACGCGTTTTTGTCTCAGCTTTCGGCACAGGCGTTTCGAAGCTGTTTGCGCAAAGAGGCAGCGGGTGCGCTGGTGCTCGATGCCAGGCGCCTGGCTGCGGCCGAGGTGGTAATCGCGCGGCGCATCGTGCGACTGGCGATTAAGCGCATCGATCCGGACGCTCGTCCCGAGATGCGACATGTGGAGCGAGTCCTTTCCTGCGTTGCCGAGGGCACCGGCTCGGTCACGCTTCCGGCGGGGATTGACGCACGCATTGAGTTTGGCATGCTGGCGTTTAAGGCGCCGGCGGCTCGCGAGGGCCTGGTCGCGGACTGGGTTACCGTACCCGGTCGTTTGCCGTTGGGCGGGGGACGTATGCTGGTCACAGAACCGATGGCTGTTGAGCCGGGATGCGATATCGTGCGCCGCGCCCGTGAGCTTGCGGCTGCCGGGGAAGTGACAGCTTTGGTAGACGCGGCTGCCCTGGGTTTTGCCGACAGCGATAGTGAGCGGATCCTGGCGGGCTCGCGTGGCGAGATCCCTGCCGAGGCGCGATTGGCACGCCTGTGGGTGGACGGTCCCGCGCCGGGAGACGTGATGTGCCCGTTAGGGATGAGTGGCCGAAGCAAGAAAGTATCCGATTTGCTAGGTGAGGCTCGCATTCCCGTTTCCGAGCGCGCCGGCGTGCCCATGGTGAGGACGGCGCCGGGGGGTGCCGTGGTGTGGGTCGCCGGAGTTCGCGCGGACGAGCGTTTTAAGTGCACGGCCGCAACGCGCGTGGCATATCTGCTCCGCGTGGTCGATGCGGAATAGCGTCCCACGCCTGCTGTTCTGTGCGACGTTGACGGTATTCCCGCGCTGATGGCGCACGGGCTGGTAAATTTACCCCGTGCGCTGCTAGAATGTGTAGTTCGCGTCCATACGGCGGTGTGTGGGCGATAAGCACAAGAAAGGGTTGTCATGGCTTCTCAACATCCGGATATCGAGAAGGTTCTGTTCACGCAGGAGGATATCGACGGTATCGTCTCTCGCCTGGGCGAGGAGATTACGCGCGACTACGCGGGTAAGGATCTGGTGCTGATTGCGGTCCTGCGCGGCGCCGTGGTCTTTATGGGCGACCTGATGCGTAAGATCGAGCTGCCGACCAACATCGATTTCATGGCTGTTTCGAGCTACGGCGACGGTGTGAAGTCCTCGGGTATCGTGCGTATCATTAAGGACCTGGATATCGACATCCGCGGTCGCGACGTGCTGATCGTCGAGGACATTCTGGACTCGGGCCTGACGCTCAAGTATCTGATGAAGAACCTCGAGAGCCGCAAGCCCGCTTCTCTGGAGGTCGCCGCCTTCCTGTGGAAGGACGTTGAGGACCGCGTCTCGGCCATCACGCCCAAGTATGTTGGAACCCATTGCCCCGATGCCTTTGTGGTGGGCTACGGCCTCGACTATGTCGAGCGCTATCGCAACCTTCCGTATCTGGGCATTTTGAAACCGGAGGTTTATTCGTAAGATGCCCGACGACCGTAACGACAACAATTCCCAGACTCCCCGGGACCCAAAGATCCCGGGGATGCCCGGAGGCAAGAAGCCCACGCGTACGGGCTGGCTGTATTTTATTTTGGCTTGCGCACTTCTGGGCTACGCCTTCTTTAACATGGGCTCCGGCTTTGCCAATTCCAGCAATACCGTAAAGCTCGCGACGAGCGAGATGGTGAGCGCCATCAAGCAGGATCGCGTCGAAGATCTGACCTATACGGTTCAAGACGGAAGCGTGACGGGTCATTACTGGAAGACGAAGAAGGACAAGGGCGATACGAGCGAGCTCAAGAGCTTCTCCTCGACCTATGTCGGCTCCGATTCGCTTGCTGAGCTCATGGCGGAGCACCCCGACACTAAGTACATCGTCAACACCAACGATCCCGATTTTTGGGGCGACTTGGCGATGAGTGTGCTTCCGACGATCGCCCTTATCGCCATCATGTTCTACTTTATGCGCCAGATGATGGGCGCCAACAACAGGAACATGCAGTTTGGCAAGACCAACGCCAAGACCAACGAGGCCACGCGCCCCAAGGTCAAGTTTGAAGACGTTGCCGGCGTGGACGAGGCAGTCGAGGAGCTCGAGGAGATCCGTGACTTTTTGAGCGATCCGGATCGCTATCGCAAGCTGGGCGCCAAGATCCCGCGTGGCGTGTTGCTGGTTGGCCCTCCGGGCACCGGTAAAACGCTGCTGGCCAAGGCCGTTGCCGGCGAGGCGGGCGTGCCGTTCTTTAGCATTTCGGGCTCTGACTTTGTGGAGATGTTCGTGGGCGTCGGCGCCAGCCGCGTGCGCGACCTCTTTAAGGAGGCCAAGTCTCAGGCCCCGTCGATCATCTTCATCGATGAGATCGACGCCGTGGGACGTCAGCGCGGAGCCGGCTTGGGCGGCGGTCACGACGAGCGCGAGCAGACGCTCAACCAGCTGCTGGTCGAGATGGACGGTTTTGAGGAGAGCGAGTCGGTCATCCTGATCGCTGCGACCAACCGCCCTGACATTCTGGATCCGGCGCTGCTGCGTCCCGGCCGTTTTGACCGTCAGGTTACGGTCGACCGTCCGGACGTGAAGGGCCGCGAGCAGATCTTGCGCGTGCATGCCGAGAACAAGCCGATGGACGAGGACGTGAAGTTTGAGAAGCTCGCCCAGATGACCGTTGGCTTTACCGGCGCCGACCTGGCGAACTTGCTCAATGAGTCTGCACTGTTGGCTGCCCGCCGCCATCGTTCCGTGATCTCGATGGACGAGGTCGAGGAATCGATGGAGCGCGTGATTGCCGGACCGCAGCGCAAGGGTCGCGTGATGACCGAGGCCGAGCGCACCACGATTGCCTACCACGAGAGCGGTCACGCTTTGGTGGGCCATATCCTGGAGCACTCCGATCCGGTCCACAAGATCTCGATCGTCAGCCGCGGTCAGGCCCTGGGCTACACGCTGCAGCTTCCGCAGGAGGACCACTTCCTCAAGACCAAGAACGAGATGCTCGACGAGCTCGCCGTGTTCTTGGGCGGTCGCGTTGCCGAGGAGCTCATGTGCGACGACATCACGTCGGGCGCGAGCAACGATCTGGAGCGCGCGACCAAGATGGCGCGCGAGATGGTCACACGTCTGGGCATGAGCGAGGAGCTGGGCACGCAGGTCTTTGGCGAGGCGCAGCATCAGGTGTTCCTGGGCCGCGATTATGCCGATCATCAGGATTACTCCGAGGAGACGGCGCGTCGCATTGATATCGAGGTTCAGCGCATCATGCGCGAGGCCCATCGTCGTGCGGCCGAGATCCTGGATGCCCGTCGCGATCAGCTCGATCTGATGGCGAAGGTGCTGCTCGAGCGCGAGACCGTCGAGGGCGACGCCGTGAACGCCCTGCTCGATAACGAGTGGGACGCCTACCTTGAGCGCGAGGACGATATCCTGGCGGCCAAGGAGGAGCGCAACGCCAAGGCTGCCGGCATGCCGACCAAGAAGCGTGCGCCTCGCATGAGCGAGGAGGAGCTTGCGGCCGATGCCGCCGCATTTGCGCAGGCGGCCATGCAGGAGGATGCCGAAGTCGCATCCGATGATGCCGCCGATGACCGTGCCGTCAATGCCGGTGCCGACACCGACAAATAGTCTTTGTGGCGAAAGCCTCCGCGGGGAAACCTGCGGAGGCTTTTTCTTTTGAGCGATATGGGGCCGTCTGTTGATTGGGGACAGACTAAAATGAGCGTTTTCACGCATTTAAGTCTGTCCCCAATCAACATTGCTGCGGCACTTTGCTCGGCTAAAGCGTACAATAGCGCCTATGCGAAAGGGGAACAGATGATCAACGAAACTATGTATGCTCGCGGTGCGGAAAGCTCCATCATCCGTGAGATTTTTAGCTATGGCCTTGAGCGCAAGGCGCAGATCGGTGCGGAAAACGTATTTGATTTTTCGCTGGGCAATCCGAGCGTTCCGGCACCCGCTGCTGTGGCGGAGTCCATTAAGAAGGCCCTGGAGCTGCCGAGTGACCAGTTGCACGGCTACACCCCCGCTCCGGGCCTGCCGCAATGTCGAGCAGCCGTCGCCGAATCGCTCAACCGCCGCTTTGGAACGAACTATGAGGGTAAGGACGTCTTTATGACGGTGGGTGCCGCGGCTTCGCTCACCTGCACGCTCAACGCCGTTACGAACCCGGGCGACGAGGTTATTGTTATCGCCCCGTACTTTCCGGAGTATCGCGTTTGGATTGAGAAGGCCGGCTGTACGTGTGTTGAGGCGCTCGCCGATGAAGATACGTTCCAGCTGAGCGTGGACAACGTGCTCAAGGCGATTACCGATAAGACGACTGCCGTCATCATCGACTCGCCCAACAATCCGACTGGTGCCGTATATACACGCAACACGCTGACGCGACTGGCCAATGTTCTGCGCGAGGCCAACGCTCAGCGCGATCCCGAGAATCCGATTATGCTCATCTCGGATGAGCCGTACCGCGAGATCGTGTACGGTGCCGAGGTGCCTTGGGTGCCCTCGATCTACGAGCACACCATCGTGTGCTACTCGTATTCCAAGTCGCTGTCGCTGCCGGGTGAGCGCGTGGGGTGGATCTTGGTTCCCAACACCAATCCGCAGGCTGCCCGTCTGATGCCGGCTGTTGCGGGCGCTGCCCGTACGCTGGGTTTTGTATGCGCACCGGCACTCTTCCAGCGCGTGATCATCGATTGCATCGATGAGCCGAGTGATGTCGGGGCCTATGCCCGCAACCGCACGGCGCTCACCGATGCTTTGACGGACTACGGCTATACCTATGTTGAGCCGGACGGTGCTTTCTACCTGTGGGTGAAGGCACTCGAGCCCGATGCGAATGCGTTTTGCGAGCGCGCAAAGAAGTATGAGTTGCTTGCGGTTCCCTCGGACAGCTTTGGTATGCCGGGTTGGTTCCGCCTGGGCTATTGCGTGAGCTACGAAACGATTGTCAATTCGCTACCCGCTTGGAAACAGTTGGCGGACGAGTATCGTTAAAAGTAAAGCGCTCTGCCTACAATGTTTTACGTGAAACGGGGTTTGGTGTTAAGCCGGACCCCGTTGTCATGGACGTTGTGTCTTTGGGATGGAGTGGTTTTACGACTATCGAAGGCTATGCGTACAATGAATATAAGCGACGGCCGTGCCAGATAAGGAGACCTGATGCCCTACCTGCTTTCTTGTGACATTCATACCCATACGATGTTCTCTGCGCATGCATATTCGACCATTGAGGAGAATGTGTACTGGGCGGCAGAGCGTGGTCTGCAGGTGCTCGGATCTGCCGACCATTTGAGCTCTATGGTTACGGCTTGCCCCAATGACCTGCGCAGTTACCAGTTCTTTATCAACCAGGATATCTGGCCGCGCATTTGGAGCGGCGTGCTGGTGCTGCGTGGTGCCGAGGCCGATATCGTTTCGCTGGACGGAAGCCTGTTTGGCGAGGACACTCCTGTCACGCTCGATATTGCCGGCGATTCGTACAGCCGTCAGCATTCGTTGTTCGATTTGGTTACGCGAAATTTGGATTATTTGGTTGCGAGCGTGCATAATCCGCAGATTGCTGAAGGCGCGACGCTGGCCCAGACGACCGAGATGTATATCAATGCCCTGGAGCACCCCAAGGTGTTCATGCTGGGTCACACGGGGCGTTCGGGCGTGCCGTTCGATATCGACGAGGTGCTGTTGGCAGCTAAGGCCAAGCACAAGATTATCGAGATCAACAACCATAGTCTTGAACACGGTGTTGACACTGAGCATTGGGCCGTATGCCGCAAGATCGCCGAGCGCTGCGCCGAGCTGGGCGTGGGCATTGGCGTGTCAACCGATGCCCACATTGGCATGGCCATTGGCAAGCTCGATCACGCGCGCAAGATGCTCGACGAGATTCACTTCCCGCTGGATTTGATCGTGACGCGCGACCGCGAGACGCTGCTGCGCGAGATGGCGGCAGCCGGCGTGTGCGATCTGCGCAATGGGATGTAGCGGAGTTTATAAACCAAGCGAAGGGGGCGGCCCAGGCGGGTCGCCCCCTTTCTTGTGCCAAAAATCTACTGAGGTTGGTTAGCGGCGTTCGAGGACCGCTACGGTTTCGGTGTGGTCGGTGTGAGGGAACATGTCTACGGGCGTGATCTTGAGCAGGCGATAGCCTTCGTCGAGGAGCTGATGCAGGTCGCGCTCTTGAGTTACGGGGTTGCAGCTGATATAGGTGATGCGGTGCGGCTTAAGCGCGCAGGCAGCTTCGAGGAACTCGGGGGTAGAGCCGGCGCGCGGCGGATCGATGGAAAGGACATCGACCCGCTCGTTGTTATCGACGGCATCCAGGATGTAATCGGTGGCGTCGTCGGCCATAAACCAAGCGCTGCGGGTGAGGCCGTTGAGCTCGGCATTGCGACGTGCGTCGGCAATGCCCGCCGGGTTGCGCTCCACGCCGAGCAGCATAATGCCGATACCCTTGTTCTGGGCATCTTTAGCTGCGCAAAGACCTATGGTACCGCTGCCACAGTAGGCATCCATGAGCACATCGCCCTGGTGCAAATCCATGCCGTCGATAGCGAGCTGATAGAGCAGCTCGGTCTGTTGCGGGTTGGTCTGATAAAACGCGGTGGGGGAGATGTCGAATTCGCAGCCGAGCAGCTGGTCGCGCATGCATTCGGCGCCATACACGATGCGGGTTTCCTCGCCGAGGATGGCGTTGCCGGGACGTCCGTTGATGTTTTGGGCGACGGTGACGATGCGCGGATCGAGTGCGGCGACAGCCTCAAAGAACTCCTGCGCATGCGGCAAGTCGCGCTGAGCGGTCACGAGCGTGACCATGACCTGGTCGGTACGCCAACCGCAGCGGACGACGGCATAGCGGAGCAAGCCCAGATGCTTGTCCTCGTTAAAGGCGGGAATGTGCAGGCGCTCAGCTTCACGCGCGATGCCGTTAAGAATTTGTCGGGCGCCCGGTGCCTCGACGGGGCATTCGGGTACGGCAACGATCTTGTGCGTGCCGCGCTCAAAGAAACCGCAACGGACAGCGCCCTCCTTACCGGGAGCAAAGGGAGTGGCGGCCTTATGGCGAAAACCGCGCGGCGCAGGATATTTGCCCGGGTCGCCCAGGGTGACACCCATGCCACGAATAGGATCTACAGCAATGCCCTCACGCTCACAAAGCGAAGCAAAAAGCTCCTCCATAGCAGCCTGCTTGGCGGCGAGCTGCTTCTTATAAGGACGATTGAGCGCCGTACACCCACCGCAAGCTTTCATGATGGAACAAGGAGACTTGGGGTCCACAGCCTTACGCGCAGACGAAGCCAGATCTTTATGCAAGCGCTTGGAGCGAGTCTGAGATGCCTTATCTTCGTTCCGACGAGAGCCGGGACGCTTGGCCTTAGCCTTGCCCTTGGCCGACTTACCCTTCGCGTCCTGAGACGACTTGGATTTCTGAGAAGATTTTTTCTCCTCTGACCCCTCAGCCGCCTCGATCAAAGCACGACGAGCCTTACGCTCCGCACGAGATTCTGCCATGAATTAACCCCACTATTAAATAAAAGAAAAGTTCGAAGCAATTGTACCGTGCATTCAACGTGCCCGTTTGGAGAGGAGGCTATTTAAGGTTTCGAGCACGTTGTCTCCCGGCTGAGTGGCGCCCGGCGCGGAGTTTAATTTGCTGCTCTACAGTCCTGCTC
>CABQXN010000048.1:0-10566 GCA_902468085.1 uncultured Collinsella sp. | reverse complement strand
AGGGAAGAGGCGGGGTATGCCCCGCCTCTTACACCACATCTCTGCGCGCTACCTCGCTGCGGCCTGTTCGGAAGCAAAAGTGGGCGTTAAGCGCTGTAGCCCATCGCTTGCAGCACAAACATGACGACTGTCAGCACCGTAATCACGGCGATAGTCGCCCAAGTGAGCACGTTCCACACGCGGCCATTGCGGTTGGCACCCATGATGTGACGGTCGGCGGCGATAACCACCTGGAACACCAGAACCACGGGCAGTAGCACGCCATTGATGACCTGTGAGGTCATCATAATCTGGAACAGATCGACGCCGGGCATAAGCACCAGCACGGCAGAGATACCGATGATGGCCGTAATGATGCCGCGGTAAACCGGGGCCTCGTCCCAGCTGCGGTCGGCACCGCGCTCCCAGCCAAATGCCTCGCAGATAGCGCTCGACGTAACGCCCGGCAGCACGCAGGCGGCCAAGAAGCTCGCCGCGACCAGGCCCGAGGCAAACAGTACCGTGGACCACTGACCCGCAATAGGCTCCAGCGCGCGGGCAGCATCGGCGGCATCGCTAATCTGAATACCCGCCGGGAACAGCACCGTACCGGTCGTGATGATAATGAAGCCCGCAATGATATCAGCAGCGATCGAGCCGCTCACGGTATCAATACGCTGCAGCACGATGTCGTCCTCGCCCGCGTTCTTATCGACCACGTTGTTCTGCGCCAAGAAAATCATCCACGGCGCGATGGTGGTACCGATCGTTGCGACCACGAGCGACACGTAGCTGGGGTCATTTTGAATGTTAGGCACGACCAGGTCGACCGCGACCTCACCCCAGTTGGGGCCAGCCATAAACGCGGCGACAATATAGGTCACGAAGACGCAGCTTACCAGCAGCAGAATCTTCTCGATGCGCTGGAAACTACCCGACATGGTAAGCATCCACACCAGCAGCGCCACCAAAGGCACCGAGATGCTCGCCGGCACGCCAAAGAGAGCAAGGCCGCTGGCGATACCCGCAAACTCCGAAATGGTCACAGCCGTGTTGGCGATCAACAGCGCCGCCATAGCAAGTACACTCTTGCGCACGCCAAAGCGCTCGCGGATGAGCGATGCCAGGCCCTTGCCCGTGACGCAGCCGCAGCGCGCCGCGGTCTCCTGCGTCACGATGAGCAGCACAGTCATGACGGGAAGCATCCAGAGCATCTTGTAGCCATAGCTGGCGCCCGCGCTGGAATACGTTGCAATGCCGCCGGCGTCATTGCCCGAAAGCGCCGCCAGCAGACCGGGACCCATAGCGCCAAAGATGGCCGCGATGGTCAACTTTTGCTTGGTGCCCGACTTTTGCTTGGTATTTTGCACGCGACCACCTAACCCATGACCGACATGGTGAGCAGCACCGCAGCGGCGCAGTACGCTATGCACGAGATCATGACGGCAATAACGTTCATGGCGGTGCCCGACGTGTTGAGGTCATGCTCGTCACGCCAGAACAGCACCATCAGGTAAATCACGGCGCTCATGTTGCCAACCAGGCAAATGATGGCAGCGATATTAAAGCAGCCGGTAAAGAGCTGCTCCTCAAACATGGGCGCATCGGGAAACGCGGCGGTGCGCACCAGCTGGGCGCACAGATAGGTCACGAGTGACAGAATCAGGCCCATGCCCGTGCTCTGGAAGAAGAACCCCAGATATGGCTTGGGCTCGTCGTCGTGACCGTCATACTCCAAGAAGTAGTTCTTGACGAACGACACCATGCGCGAGGCAGCAAGCAGCACGAGCGGCATGGCGCACATGGGGAACACCACCAGATGCGCGGAGCCGAGCGCCGTCCCCAGCACCGTTGCCATGATGCACGAGGCAATGCCCCACACGACAACCCAGTACTGGCGATGCACGAACCAGCTGAGCACGTTCGTCGAGTCGTCCGACGCGCTATCGCCCGAGCCGACACCGGCGATCTGCAGGTCCTCTTGATGCTCCTCGGCGATAACGTCCATGGCGTCGTCGAAGGTCACGATGCCCAGGATATGACGGTTCTCGTCGCAGACAGGGATGGCAACCAGGTCGTACTTGGTCATCTCGTCCGTCACGTCTTCCTGGTCCTCGTCGGGCGACACGTAGACCAGGTCGCGATAGGCGAGCTGGCCCAGCGTGGCATCGCGGTCGGCCACGATCAACGTGCGCAGCGAGAGCACGCCGGTGAGCATGCCGCTCGGATCCTCGGTATAGACGTAATAGACACTCTCGAAGTCCTCATCGAGTTTGCGAATCGCCTCGATGGCATCGCCGACCGTCGCCGTGGCGGGCAGCGAGACAAACTCCGAGGTCATGATGCGGCCGGCGGTGTTGTCCTCATACCCCAGCAGGTTACGAATCGCCTTCTCCTCCTTGACGCCCATCAGGCGCAGGAGCTTCTCGGCCTTCTCGTAATCGAGCTCGTCGATCAGGTCGGCCGCATCGTCCGGGTCCATCATAGCCAGCATCGACGATGCGTCCGTGTCGGACAGGCCCTCGAGCATCTCGGTCATAAGCTCGTCGTCATCGAACTCCGAGATGGCCTCGGCGGCCTGGGCAGTATCGAGCTGCGCAAACACCTGCGCACGCAGGCGCGGGTCGAGCTGCTCGATAATGTCGGCGATGTCGGCAGGGTGCAGCTCGCCGAGCGTCTTGTGCGACACCGAGAGTTGAATGTTCTTGGTCGAGCGGTCGAGCAGGTCCATGTAGGACCAAGCGATGATGTCCTCACTGAGCGGCTTGCCCAGGTGCTTCATAAAGCCCTCGACGATATGCTCGAGTGCGGGGCTGATCGCGCGTAGCAGACCGCGGGCGCCCACTTCGGCGCCCAGCAGGCGCAGCTGATTTTCGCCCGACATGGAAAACTTGATGTCGTTTACGCGCACGACCTTCATGCCCTGCGTGTCGACGATCTGCTTGTTGAGCACGTCGCGGGCAAGCAAGAGTTCGGTCGGCTGCAGGTACGAAAAACGGATTTCGGTGGCCGACGTCTTAAGGTGTACACCCGTCTCGTCGATACGGTCGACCCATTTGCGCCAGCTGATCATAAACGGCGTCTTGCCGGGTCCGCGGAACGCGAGCGACGTCACGTGCGGAAAAACTTCGCCGGTAGCAATGCCAAAATCGTTCACCACGCCGAGCTTTTCGCCGTCGACGTCCAAGACCGGCAATTTGAGCATCTCACTCAGATAATTCAATGGTGCTCCCCATCATTATTCCTCCGGACGCGGCCGCATGTGCGGCGTCCGGGGGCTTCTGGATATGTATACGCATGCGCGGGCGGCACGCCGCTCGACGCTTACACCCCGTGCATGCGCAAAAAGCACCTGCATGGGGTCATCGACTGTATGGTCGAGGTTTGGATTTCACCTGTAACCTTTCTCTTGACCCTCATTAACCGCAGTAACTATAGCATCAGCATCGCCCTGCGGCATCGAATTTATGCGCTGCACATTGCAGGCATACCAAACGCTGACGCATCCGTGACATAGCCATTGGGGACGTTCTTAAACGACTACCCAATGACTACTCTGTGGTGTCGTTGTCCTCGGCAAGTTGGGGGAACACGGCGTCCTTGGGCATGGTGACCTTCGTCAGCGAGGTGAGCTTTTTGCTCAGCGACGTGTCCGTCTTGACCAGGTCGCTGAGCGTCACGATCTTGTAGCCGTCGGCAATGAGGCCGTCGATAATCTGCGGCAGCGCCTCGAGTGTCTGCTCGGCGCATTCGTCTCTATCGGTGAGCAGCACGATATTGCCCGGCGTCACCGAATCGAGCACCGTCGAGACTTGCTCGTCGGCACCGTTGAGCAGCCAGTCGCCCGAGTCAATATTCCACGAGACCACGGCGGAGACCAGGTCCATCGCATCAATCCAGTTTTGCTCGTCAAAGGCAGCGTAGGGAGCACGCAGTAGCATCGTCTTCACGCCGGTCGCCGACTTAATCGCATCGGTGCCTTTCGTGATCTGTTCGCGTACCGCCTCACGGTCCTGACCCTTGAGCGAATCGTCGCTGTAGCTGTTGGATCCGATCTCGCACCCGGCATCAACAATCGCCTTGGCCGTGGCAGGCGAGGCCTCGGCCGCATCGCCCGAAAGGAAGAACGTCGCGGTGACGCCCTTTTCCTTGAGCACCTGCAAGATCTGTTTGGTGGCGCCGCTCGGACCCTCGTCAAACGTCAGCGCCACGTACTTTTTGTTGCCCTTGGGCGCCACGCTGGCGCACGCAACAACGCAATCGGTGGCGGGCACGACCTCGCCGCGGTCCTGCGTCTTGCCCGATTGCTCACCAACCCACACCTCGGAGCGGCCCTGGGCACCCCACGTCTGCACATACTCGATAGCGCCCGTGCCCTCGACCTTGAACTTGGGCTCGATAACCGTAGCCTGAACCTCGTGCTTCTCGTAGGTGTTACGGCCATCCTTGACCGTCACCTTCTCGCCGCCCTCGAGTTCGCGGCTATCCCATTTGCCCTGCTTCACGCGCTTGCCGTCGACCTTCACCGACAGCTTTTCGCCCCCATGGCGCTTGAGCACGCTGTCATCAACGGCCAGCAGGTCGCCTGCGTCGTAGGTGCCAGTCAAATCCTGTTCGTCGATGAGATTCTGCAGCGTAGAGCCCACGCGCACCGCGGTCTTCTGGCCGTTGAGCTCCACGTCTACGCTGCGGTTGACGTAGCCCACGACGGCAGCGATAAACAGCACGAGCGCGCAACCCACGGCGATAAGCGCGTAGGGCAGGCGAGACGAACGACGGGGTGTGCGGCTGTTGCCGATGCGAGCGCTGCGGTCGCTAAAGCCGCGGCTATGGTTGAGATACATCGCGCCGGGCTTACGGTGACGCTTGCGCTGACCGCTGGGCAGCTGCCCCAGGTCGCGGCGCGCCGTCGGACGCGCACCCGAACGCCCGTTTAAGTTGGATCCGTTTTGGCGCATGTGCCCTCCCCCATAAACACAGCAAGCCGGAGCAACAGGTCTCCGGCTTGCCTCCCATCATTTGGTACGTCGCTATTTTGTAGCTTTTGACGAGCCTCCGCTCGCCTTTTGGTATTCGTCCTTAAAGGCCTTGAACATGCCGCGCGTCTTGCCGAGCTGCTTGCCCAGTGCGCGACTGCCCTTGTCCACGGCAACCGATCCCTTGTCGTCGAGCACCTTGGCGCCCTTTTTGACCTTGTCGCCCACCACGACGCTGGCCTCGGCGGCCTTGGCAGCCGCACCGCCCGAATACCCGAGCGACTTGACCTCGTCCGAGACGACCATCGCGCCGTTCTCGTAGCCGCGCAGCATCGTCGGCGGCACCTGCGTGTCACCGACCAAAACACTCGAAGCAGCACCGGCGGTCACATAGAATGCCTGCACGATGCCCGAGCGTGGCTTGAACTCAACATCCGAGCAATAGCCCACGACGTCGCCCGATTCCGTGCGCACGTCCATACCGACCCAGATGATGCAATCGTCCAGGTTGATGTCGAGGCGCTTGGCGGCGGCGGCATCGTACGTGTCCTTGACGTCATCGACCGCAATGGCGCCCTCGTAGACACCAATGGCGTCGAGCGCTACGAATCGGTCGGGACGCTCGATCATGCCCGCGATATCGGACTGGCGGACCATAAAGCCGACCACGCGCGTACCGCCCGGGGTAAAGACCGGAAAGTGAATCTTTCCGAGCTTTTTAGGGCTGCGCGGCGTGCCGTCCTTTTTGGTGCGCTTGTCCTCGGTAGGCTTGCGATAGATCTTGGCGCCGACAAAATCCCCGGCGCGCATTATGCCTCGGTCGAGGGCTCCGCAGCCTCGGTATCAGCCTCGACGGCGTTCTCGACCACGACGTCGGCGGCAGGCGTCACGTTGCCGCCCGAAATGGCGTCGTTGAGCTGCTCGCGCAGCTGGTCCATGCGCTCGCGAGCCAGGTCGACCTTGGCGCGTAGGTCGTCGGTCTTGGCGTCGACCATCGGGCCAAAGTCATTCACCGCAGCACGGGCCTCCTCGGCGCTGTGCTCGTAGGTGTCGCGCATATTGTCCCAGGCGTCGTTGGCGATATCGGCAGCCATGGCGCGGGTCTCGGCGCCCGAGCGCGGGGCCAGAGCAACGCCGACAATAGCGCCGGCAGCGGCACCAAAAAGTGCGCCGGAGACAAAGCTGAAAGTCTTACCCATGATCATTCCTCTCCTGCGGGCACGTCGGTGCCCACCGTTTGAATGCTGTCCATTATACCCGCAGCGCATCACTTGCCGCTCCGCTCATCTGCGTACGGCAAAGGCGCAGGTACGTGATGGTGATAAACGCGTAGGCCTACTCCTGGGGCATAGCCGGCATGGCCACCGTGGCACCCGGGTCCTCGCCGGCGCCGTCCACGAGCGGCAGGCCGCCCTCATGCGCAGGTCCTGCCGGAACCGTCGCCGCACCGCCAAAGACGGCAGCGGAGGCCTCGTGGTTCTCGGCAACCGCACCCTCGGTAT
Source organism: uncultured Collinsella sp. (assembly GCA_902468085.1). Classification (GTDB taxonomy): domain Bacteria; phylum Actinomycetota; class Coriobacteriia; order Coriobacteriales; family Coriobacteriaceae; genus Collinsella. Next base: position 4,109 of record CABQXN010000048.1, on the reverse strand, counting down.
CAATCGCCACCTGGGGCTCGTCGTCAAAGTTGGGGACGCCCTGGGGCTCGGTGGGAACGGGCTCGGCGGTCGCATCGGCAACGGGCTCGGCGTCGACCGGCACATCGCCCTCGTCAGCGCCCTCGTCCTCGGCAGCATCTTCGCCGTTCGCAGCGGCGACGGCCTCGTGAGGATCTTTGCCCTCGGCCTCGGCGCGCATGCCCAGCACCAGGTTGCGCAGGCCCGCGACCGTGCCCTCCACGTCGGGGGCAGGCTGGTCGGCGTGCAGGTACGCCCAGTCCATCATAAAGGTGGCCGAAGACAGCGCACCGATGGCCAGCGCGTCGTCGGGACACGAAAGCTCAACCTCAAAAACGCGCTCGTCGTGCTCGCTTACGCGCGTGCGGCCGCACGAGATGCTACCGGCAAGACCGGTCTCGTTCATGAGCTCGACCGTCACATGCTCAAGCAGATGGCAAAGCTCGGTCTGGCCCATGCAGTCCTGGAACTCGCGGCCGGAATCACCCAGGCACAGGTGCTTGGCAATCGCCGGCACCAGGTAATACACGCGCGCCGTAGCCTCGATATCCTCCGAGGTCATGAGCGGCATGCCGGGGTTCACCAGCACGTGCGCGCAGATCTTGTCCTCGCTGACGGTGACCTTAAGGATGTTGAACAGGCCTGCCATAACTCTCCCCTACTCTTCCTTGTCCTACTCGTCGCCGTCGTGCGGATTCGCGGAACCCGCACCCGACGTCGTCGGCTCGTCTACCGAAGACTCGGAATCCTTCTTATCGGTTTCGGCCGGAGCGATCACGCGAATGAGCGAGATGCGCTGGCCACGCATCGACTGCACTTTAAACTTGTACCCCGCAACCTCAAACACCTCTCCGATGTCGGGCACCGAGTCGCAAAGCTCCAAAATCCAGCCGGCGATGGTCTCATAATCATCGCTTTCCTCAAGCGGCCAACCAAGCTCAATCGCGTCATCGCACGAAAAACGCCCATCAACGAGCCACTCGCGGCGCGAAAGGCGCGTGAGATACTTGTTGTCGGGGTCGAACTCGTCCTCGATCTCGCCGACGATCTCCTCGACGATGTCCTCGATAGTGATAATGCCGGCCGTGCCGCCGTACTCGTCCACGACCACCACGATCTGGTCGTGCGAGGTCTGCATCTCGGACAGCAGCGGCAGGATGTCCTTGGTGTCGGGCACAAAGGTGGCGTCGCGCAAAAAGCCGGCGATGGGCTGGTCGCCCTTGCCGTCGAGCGCGGGCTGAATCAGGTCCTTGATGTGCGCAATGCCGGCGACGTTGTCGGGATCCTCGTGATAGACGGGGATGCGGCTAAAGCCGGTCTGGCGCATGGTGGACAGCACGTCGGCGACCGTCTCGTCGTCCTCGCACATGGTGGTGTCCACGCGCGGCACCATGACCTCGCGGGCAACGGTGTCGCCCAGGTCGAAGATCTCGTGGATCATGCGCTTTTCCTCGTCGAGCAGGTCGTCCTGCTCCGAGACCATGTACTTGATCTCTTCTTCCGAGACGTTCTGACGGTCGTCGGCACTCTTGATGCGCAGGATGCGGGCCAGGCCATCGGAGCAAGCGCCGGTCAGCCACACGAGCGGACGAGCGATCTTTTGGAAAAACGACAACGGCCCCACGACCTGCTTGGACACGCCTTCGGCGTTGGCCAGGCCGATGCGCTTGGGCACAAGCTCGCCGATCACGATGGACACGAAGGCGACCGCGACGGTGATGATGACCGGCGCCAGGCCGCGCGCGATGGCGGAGAGCGGCGCGATGCCAAAGCTCATGAGCCACGTGGCGAGCGGGTCGGACAGACTCGTCGAGGCGACGGCGGACGAGGCGAAGCCCACGAGCGTGATGGCGACCTGGATGGTGGCGAGCAGCTGGTCGGAGTCGGCAGCCAGCTTAATGGCACGCTCGGCGCGCTTGTCGCCTTCCTCGGCCTCGTGCTCCAGCACGGCGCGCTTGGCCGTGGTGAGCGCCATCTCGGACATAGAGAAGTAGCCGTTGATGAGGGTCAAAACGAGGGTGGTGATAAGGGAGATGGTTATGTCCATCGGGAGTTTCTCGAACCTCCAAGATTCGGGACGTCGGATTAAAACGTTGATGACGGATACGGCAATTGCACCGGCGCCCAAGCGAGGACGCGGGCGCGCAGGCATGGTCGCTAGATTACGAAGAGGATCACCGCCATGAACTGGAAGATGCTGCCGGCGAGCACCCACAGGTGAAACACGCTGTGCAGATAGCGCACGTTTTTGGCGATATAGAACGGCACGCCCGCGGTGTAGCACACGCCGCCGACGGCAAGCAGGGCAAGTGCCACGGGGTTGAGCAGCGACACGAGCTCAGACAGCTTAAAGACAACGAGCCAGCCCATCAGCAGGTAGACCAGGCCACTTACCCAGTGCGGCTGACGCTCGCGCATAAAGCACTCGAGGGCGATGCCGATAATGGCGATGGCCCATACGGCAAAGAACAGCGCAGGACCGCCGTCGTTTGCGAGCGTGATGAGGCAAAACGGCGTATAGCTGCCGGCTATGAGCAGGTAGATGCAGCTGTGGTCGATGATGCGAAACACGCGCTTGGCGCGAGCGGGCTGAATCGCGTGGTAAAGCGTGGAGGCCAGGTATTCGAGGATAATGCTGACGCCATAGACAATCGCCGCGGCCATGTGGGCCGGGCCTCCGCCGCGCAGGGCAGCGAATACGATCAGGAGCACCAGGCCCGCGATGCCCAGCAGGCAGCCGACACCATGGGTGACGGAGTTCATGATCTCCTCGCCCACCGTGTAGTGTGGAACGGCCGCGGTCTTGGGTCGCGGCTTAGAACTGTCGCTCGAATCGGACATGCCGGTTACATCCTCCAACGTAAAGAGTTCTCAACACTATATCAAAGCGTCTAGGTACGTGCGAAATTTGCACCATACGTGACCTTTCGTTTACCCATTCTTTGCCTGTTGACGCATCAACGGCGAACGTCCATAATGCGCTTGCATTAAATGTTGATGTATTAACATCTTATAGGAGAATACCGCATGGCTCAAAACGCACGTTCCCATCGAAAGCTCAAGATAGCCGGCATCGTTGCACTGGTGGTTGTCGTTGCGCTGCTCGGATTTGCCGGCAACTTTCTGTTTGACTTCGCGCTGAATCCCCGCGCGCCATACACCATGAAGATGATGCAGGATAGCAAGAACGACAAAGAAGGTGAGCAGCCGGATGCCGAGGATACCGAGGCGCGGGCATGGTTTAAAGAGAACCGCAAGAGCAGCAACCTCACCGCGGACGACGGGACCGAGCTTGCCGCCTGGTATTTTGCTGCGTCGGAGAGCACGCACGACTACGCCGTCTGCCTGCATGGATATACCAACGAGCCCATCGGTATGGCCCGATACGCCAAACGCTTCCACGACCGTGGCATGAACGTACTCGCACCCGCCGCCCGCGCCCACGAGCGCTCCGGCGGCGACTATATCGGCATGGGCTGGCCCGAGCGCCTCGACATCGTCGCATGGATCGAGCGAATCGTTCAGGCTGACCCCAAGGCGCGCATCCTGGTCTTTGGCGAATCCATGGGCGCGGCGACCGCCATGAACGTCGCGGGGGAACCTCTGCCCGCAAACGTGAAATGCATTATCGAGGACTGCGGTTATACGAGTGTTTGGGACGAGTTTTCTCTGCAGCTCAAGGACGTGTTCGGCCTGCCCAGCTTTCCCTTGCTCGATGTAGCAAACTTGGTGTGCAACGTGCGCGCGGGCTACGACTTTCATAAGGCGAGCAGCGTGGAACAACTCAAACACGCGACGGTTCCCATGCTGTTTATCCACGGCGACCAGGACACTTTTGTGCCGTACGATATGCTCGACCAAAACTACGACGCGTGCGCCAGCAAGGTCAAGCAAAAGCTCACCATCCATGGCGCCACCCACGCCAAGAGCGCGCAGGTCGACCCCGAACTCTACTGGAACACGGTCGACAACTTCCTCGACGAGTATTTTTAGGCAAAAAGCAACGTCTGGGGTTTTGTTGCCAAAAAACGGTTTGTGGTCGGCGGGATTCGATTTTTCGCCGCACTTCCAAAAAGCCGCCCGTGAGCGCT
>CABQXN010000047.1:0-11353 GCA_902468085.1 uncultured Collinsella sp. | reverse complement strand
GCGCCCTTTTGCCCATACGCGGCAGGCACACAGCCCAAGGCTCACAACCTCTTACTCGCCCGCCTCGCGCAGAGCCGACATCGTAGCCGCATATTGCTGCTGCAGCGCATGCATTCCCTCGCGAGCGTCGTCAACGGCATCGGCGCCGCGCAGCGCCTCGGTCACCACGACCGCCGGCTCGTACAGATTATCGAATCCCAGGTTCTGGCTCACGCCCTTGAGCGTGTGCGCTGCCATAAACGCACCTTCGGCGTCTCCTGCCGCCATGGCGGCCTCCAGCTTGTCCATGCTCTCGTCATCCAAAAACTTGAGGGCAAAGCGGGCAAGCATTTCCTCGCCCATCAGCCGAGCGCACGCGTCATCATAATTAGCGCCGATCTTCTCATACGCCTCACGCATGGAAATCATGGATTAAAACTCCTTTGGTCAAACTAAATCGTGGGAAACGCGACAACGTCGGCGGGGCGTGCCAACGTCTCGGCAATACGGTCTTGCACCTCGAGCAGGCAGTCGAGCAACAGCGGGTTAAACTCACCGCACTTACCGTCCAAGATCATCTGGATAGCCTCCTTGTGCGGGATAGCATCCTTGTACACACGCACACTCGTCAGCGCATCGTACACGTCGGCCACCGAAACCACCTGTGCGGCGATGGGAATCTGGTTGCCCTTAAGGCCATCGGGATAGCCCTTGCCGTCCCAGCGCTCGTGATGCCAACGCGCAATCTGGTACGCATATTCCATAAGCGCATTGCCGACGTGATGGCGGCCCAGCTCAAGCAACATGTCGGCGCCCATCGTGGTATGCGTCTTCATAATCTCGAACTCCTCGGGCGTAAGGCGCCCGGGTTTGTTGAGAATTGCATCGTCAATCGACATCTTGCCGATATCGTGCAGCGCCGAAGCCAGGGCAATCGTAGAGCGTTCCTCATTGTCGAGGGAGATCGTGCCGCTACGCTGGACCAGACAGCCAAGCAGCAGCTCGGTCAGCTTCTCGATGTTCGTAACGTGCCTGCCGCTCTCGCCATTGCGAAGCTCCATAACGCCGGCCATGATGTCGATGAGCATGCAACTGTTCTTGACGCGCTCGTTGTACTGCTGGGACAGCAAACTCGTCAGGCGGCGCTGTTTGGCGTATAGGCGGATGGTGTTGCTTACACGCCGGCGCACGACACGGGAGTCAAACGGGCGGTTGATATAGTCCGAGGCGCCCAGCTCGTACGCGCGCAGAACCATATCATCGGAATCTTCGCTCGAAATCATGATGAAAGGCAGATTGTCGATACCCGATCGGCGCGACAGATCGGCCAGCACCTCAAAGCCGCTTATGCCCGGCATGACAATATCCAGCAGCACGAGCGACAACTCATCGCCATAGCGGTCGACCATGTCGAGCGCCGTACGACCGTTGTCGGCCTCGAGGATGCAATACTCGTCCTTGAGCATCTCGTTGAGAATGGCTCGGTTCATCTCGGAGTCATCGACAATAAGCACCAAAGGCTTTTCGCTTTGGAAGGCTTCGATGGAATCGGCATCGGTCACGACCGTACCGGCTTTTGCCTTAGCGCGGCTCAATAACTGGACAGCGCGGCCAACTCCTTCATCGACCGTCTCGCCATGAATGCGAACACCGCCAACACATGCCGTCAAGCTCACGTACTCATGGCCCGGAACAATCGTGGCATGAACGGCATCGGACACCTGATGCAGGCGACGGGTGAAGTCATCGGAGGGAATATTGGGCATGACGACCACAAACTTGTCGCAGCCATAGCGTACAAGCTCGTCAGTCGAACGAATTCCGCTGCGTATGGCTGTCGCCACAGCACCGAGCGCAAGGTCGCCGGCATGACGGCCACACGTATCGTTGAAGACCCTAAAATCATCAAGGTCGATCACCGCAACGCCGGCATTCATGCGGGCGCTACGGAGCTTTTCCTCGTAATATCGGCGATTGCGCACACTCGTCAGCACGTCGGTGTAGACGAGGTCCTCTTCTGCAGCCTCTTGCTCATCGATCGGACGCACCATCAGCAGGACGTGAGGCTCGCCCTCGACCTTCAGAGGGCGCAGGCGAGCGCGGTACTCGGTACCATCATTGAGCAGCTGCTCCGATACATCATCGGAACCTGCCAAGGCCTCAAGACTCGACTGACGCAGACAAGGGCAGCGATCGCCGGCGAGCAAGCAGTTAGGCTCGCTCTTAATCTGATCGGCCGACAACAAACGCACCACGGGGTAGGTCTTCGCGACGCGGGCGACCTCGGCGGCAGCCTCCTCGTCGGTTAGATTGACCTCGTGATTATTGAGCATATGGGGCCCTTCCTATCGTTACGCACGGCAACGGTGCATATCAATTGGTACAAGGGTAGCATCTAACAGCTGAAGGCAAACGCGCGATTATCGTTACATTTTTATGACCTGGCAAACGGCGGTAATGGAGCCGCGGGCGCGCGGTTATGGGCGCATTCGTTAACAATGACGAAACGCTAACAGCCCCTCTCCCCGCAGGTCATCGAGCGTGCTAACGCTCCAAGACATCGCGAACGGCGTTTGCCGCCGTAACGGGGCGATCGCGCAGACCGTTATGCGCGCCCGGGATCGTCACAAGGGGGCAATCGAGATATTCGGCAGCCGCTCGCGTGCCAGCCTCGCGGGGTGTATCGACCGAAAGCTCGCCCAAAAACACGGCCGACACCGCCTTTGACGCGCGGACGCGCTCCCAGTCGGGAGCATATGTCATATTTGTTCCGTATTCATTAGCCATAAAGCAACGACCATTGCGCAGGGCATGTTTGGCTTCCGCTTCGGTCGTCCCGGGAGCTTCGGGGTCCAAGTCGCCGAGGGCTCCCAAGAAAAGCCGGAGCGCCCTTGAAACCTTTCCAGCCGCAATCATATCGAGCAAAACCGGAGCTGCGCCCATGCCGACGCCTTCGGCCGACACAGCCGGCTCATGCAGAATCGCACGGGCGACGAGATGGGGTTCGGCGCGAAGAAGCTCCAGCGCCACCAACGTACCGGCGCTATGCGCAAGCACATTTGTCGGAGCGCCAACGTGTTCGATCACGGCTTGCAGGTCGGCGGCCTGAGCGGCAAGATCATAGCTGCCGTCTGCCGCATCGCTGCTGCCACCGCAGCCGCGGCGGTCGTAGGCAATTACGCGGTAGTTGCGGCTGAGCTCACAAGCGATATCGTCGAAAAATGTGCCGTCGACACAAGCGCCGTGCACGCACACCAAGGCAGGAGCATCAGGCGACACATCTGGGCCGGCATATTCGCGACAGGCAATCGTGGTGCCCGCATTCTCGACCGTAAAATTCATGTTGTGCCCCCATCATCAATGCTCATCCAGTTGCACGTCAGCGCGGTTGGATGGACCCACATTGCCTTACACCTTGTTAACAGATTAACTTTACCCGACCCGAGGCTTTTCATGGCGCGGCATAATGGGCGACGTGAAAAAACGAAACTTGTAAAGCAAGAGCCCGCACCTTGCTTTGGAGCCGATGCTATGCTTAGGCACAATTGTCTTGAGGAGCATATGCCTATGTCTACGTTTTTGAATGCCAGCCCCATCTTTGGGCCCGTTCGCAGCCGTCGCCTTGGTCTCTCGCTCGGCGTCAACATGATGCCGGCCAGCGGCAAAATCTGCACGTTCGACTGCATTTACTGCGAAAACGGCCTCAACGCCGAGCGCCCCTGCCATGAGCCGTACAACACAGCTGCCGTGGTACTCGACGCGCTCGAGGCAAAGCTGCGCGAGATGGCAGCCGAGGGCGAGCTCCCCGATGTGATCACCTTCGCAGGAAACGGCGAGCCCACCGCCGCACCGGAGTTTCCCCAGGCGATTGCCGGCGCCGTCGCGCTGCGCGATCAGCTGGCCCCAAACTCCAAAATCGCCGTGCTCTCCAACGGTACGCGCGCCGACCGCCCCGAGGTGCACGATGCGCTCATGATGGTCGACGACAACATCCTCAAGCTCGATACGGTCGATCCGGCATTTATCCAGCTGCTCGACCAGCCTGTTGGCCCCTACGACGTCGAGCACCAGATTGAGACGTTCGCAAGCTTTGACGGTCACGTTATTATCCAGACGATCTTTTTGACCGGTGAGTATCTGGGCAAGCCCATCGACAACACCGGCGAGGAGTACGTTGCCCCCTGGCTCGCGGCACTTGAGCGCATTCGCCCACAAGAAGCGACCATCTACACGGTGGCTCGCGAGACGCCGGTCGCCGGCCTTGCCAAAGCAACGCCCGAGGCCCTCGACGCCATCGCCGCGCGCGTGCGCGCCCTCGGCATTCCCTGCCAGGTGAGCTACTAGCGCGCAGCTGCCCTGTGAGTGGGCTATACTAGCTGCGAATGAAAGGAAGTTAGCCATGTTTGACAATGGACCCGTGCCCGGCCGCAACGACGTCTGCTGGTGCGGCAGCGGCAAAAAATATAAGAAATGCCATAGCGCCTTTGATGAGCGCCTCGAGCGCTTGTGGGAAGAGGGCTGGGAGGTTCTGCCCCGCACGCTCTACAAGACGCCCGCCGATATCGAGGGCATCAAGCGCTCGGCCGCCATCAACGTGGGTGTGCTCGATTACGTAGGCGAACACATCGCCGCGGGCATGACCACCAACCAGATCGACCAGATGATCTACGACTACACCGTCGAGCACGGCGGCACGCCGGCCGATCTTAACTACGAGGGCTATCCCAAGAGCGTGTGCACCTCGATCAACGACGTCGTCTGCCACGGTATCCCCTGCGATGCGGATGTGCTGCACGAGGGCGACATCATCAACGTGGACTGCTCCACGATCCTGGACGGTTACTTTAGTGATTCGAGCCGTATGTTCTGCATCGGCGAGGTCTCGGCCGAGCGCCAGCGCCTGGTCGACGTCACCCGCGCCAGCGTGGAGGCGGGTCTGGCGGCCGTCAAGCCATGGCTACCGCTGTCCGTGATGGCCGAGGCCGTGCAAAAGACGGTCGAGGACGCCGGCTTTAGCGTGGTGCGCGAGTACGGCGGACACGGTATCGGTAAGGAGTTCCACGAGGACCCGTTTGTGGGCTTTACCACCGAGGCGCCCGATGTGGACACCATCATGGCTCCGGGCATGGTCTTTACCATCGAGCCCATGGTCAACGCCGGAGCGCCCGACATCAAGATCAGCAAGGGTGACGGCTGGTGCGTGCGCACCAAGGACGGCAGCGATTCGGCCCAGTGCGAGGTACAGCTCGTGGTGACCGAGGATGGTTACGAGCTGCTGAGCTGGTAGCTGTGGATGCGCCGGGCTACGCGATGGATATGTTAACCATCGCGTAGCCCGGCGTTTTTATAACGTTTTGCCTGATACAACCTGCCAAAATAAACCTGTCCCTTTTTGGCAGGTCGAGCGGAAAGGACTGCTTGTGAACATCCTGGTTTTGCTGCCCGTCAACGACCGCCATCGCGCAATTCTTGAGTCGAGCGCTCCGGGCGAGGACTTTATCTACACGAGCTCCGACACCATCACGCGTGAACAGGTCGCCAATGCCGACGTGATCCTGGGCAACATAGACCCTTCCCTGCTGACCGCATGCGAGCGCCTCCAGCTGCTGCAACTGCAGACCGCCGGCTATGACGACTATCTCGCCGCCGGCACCGTGCCGGCTGAAGCCAAGCTGTCTTGCTCAATCGGCGCCTACGGCCAGGCCGTGAGCGAGCACATGTTTGCCATGGTGCTGTCTATGATGAAGCGCCTGCCCGGCTACCAGGACCTGCAGCGCGAGCATCGCTGGGAGGATTTGGGGCCGGTCACCTCGCTCAAAAACGCCAATGTGCTGGTGCTGGGCGCGGGCGATATCGGTGGCCACTTCGCCACGCTCTGCCGCAACATGGGTGCGCACGTCCGCGGCATCAAGCGCCATCCGCTCGTCTACCCCATTGTGTTTGAGGACATGGACAGCATGGACGCCCTGCCCGAGCGTCTGGCCGAGGCTGACATCGTCGCATCCTTTATGCCCAGCACGCCCGAGACCCGCGGCTTGGCGAACGCCGAGTTCTTCGCTGCGATGAAACCGGGCGCCTTCTTTGCCAACGGCGGCCGCGGCGACCTTGTGGTCGCCGACGACTTGGTTGCCGCCCTGGAGTCGGGTCATCTCGCCGGCGCCGCGGTCGACGTCACCGACCCCGAGCCGCTGCCTGAGACAAGCCCACTGTGGGATGCGCCTAACATGCTCATTACGCCGCACGTCTCCGGTTGGTTCCACTTGGAGGCTACGCTCAACAATGTGGTCGACATTGCCGCGGAGAATCTGCGTCACCTGCAGGCAGGCGAAACTTTACGTTGTTGGATCGAACACTAGAAGGACGTCAGGTAGTTTCTTGCGTCTACTACACTCATTGCTGCGACGGGTGCGTGTGAACAGAGTTTGGCATCGTTGGTGACCAGAAGGTCTGCCTTTGCGCGCATTGCTGCCGCAATGATTAAATCGTCTTCGTAATCGCTATGGAGCTTACGCTGCTTGCTCGCCATCCATATGTCACTCAGGTCGCAGGGTACCGGCGTGGCAAGTTGCGACAACACGTCGAGGCAATCCCATGCAAGTGATGTCGCCGCCACGGCGTCATCTTGGGATAGCGAGCCATGCTCGCGCCGATACCACGCCTTATGTTCGCTCGAAATCAAATAGAACAGGTCTTTGGACGATGTCGCCGCATACAGCAAATCAACTTGAGCCGCGCATGCATCACGTAGAAACTCAATCGCCGCCGAACGACCGCGTCGCTGGGGAATGAAGTAATCGAGCCACACGTTGGTGTCAACCAAGATGCGCTTTGGATTCTCACTCACAGAGCCAGCTCATCTCCTCGCCGTAGCGATCCGCGTAGGCGTTCCGTTTGAGTTCTTCATCGCCCGAGGGCTGAGCCTTGACCATATCGATTCCCGACTCACGGCAAGCGGCAGCGAACAGCTTCGACCCCTGATCCATGAGCTCGAGCTTACGTTTGGCGGCCTTTTCGCGCTCGCGCTGTTCCGCCCGGGCACGACTAGGCAGCAGGATATCCTCGAGCGCACCGGGGCGATCGGCCAGCGACGCTGCAAGCCGCCAGAGCGCTCGCACCGCCTGGCTCGGCGTCATACCGGCCCTGGAAAGAGCGGCGTCCCCACTCCTTTTAAGATCGGCATCGAGACGTACGTTGATCTGAGCGGCTGTTGTGGTCATGACCCCTCCTTAATACTTTAAAATCATCATAAGACTCTATGGTAGATACGTAAAGCACGTATAGCATTTATTAGCATTAGCCGCACTCTGTGCACAAAAAGCCGCCGAGGTGCACTGCACCTCAGCGGCCACGTACCACCGATCTAGGTCGGTTTCATCCTTTGCATTTGCCCAGATAAAACCTGCCAAAATAAACCTGTCCCTTTTTGGCAGGTTTAGAGCTCCACGCTTTCGGCGTCGTTGATGGTTAGGTTTCGCTCGTAGAAGGCGGTGAGGGCGCGGATGGCGTACATCACGTCGCGCACGCCGCCGGTCTCGTAGCTCGAGTGCATGGCAAGCTGCGGCAGGCCCACGTCCACGGCATGCATGCTCGCCTGCATGTTCGACAGATTGCCCAGCGTAGAACCGCCAGCCATATCGCTCTTGTTGGCGAAGGCCTGCGTGGGCACGTCGGCGTCATCGCAAATGGCTTGGAACACCGCGCGGCTAAAGGCATCGGTGCAATAGTGCTGGTTGGCTGCCTCCTTGATGACGATGCCACCGTTGAGCACCACCTGGTTGCGGGCATCGCACTTCTCGGCGTGGTTGGGGTGCACGGCATGTGCATTGTCGCAGCTCACGAGCATCGAGGCAGCAAGCGCACGGTGGTACGATTCGTCGTCAAAGCCCAGCGAGCCGTTAATGCGGCGCAGTGCATCGGCCAAGAACGTCGACATGGCGCCCTGCTTGGTCTCGGAGCCAACCTCCTCGTTATCAAAGCAGCAAAAGACCGAAACGTCGTGCGCATTCTCGGCACCCAAAAATGCCTGCAGCGAGGTGTAGGCGCAGGCCAGGTCGTCGAGCTTGGGCGTCGAGATAAACTCGTCGGCCCAGCCCCAAATGCGCGCATCCTGGCGGTTGACCAGAAACAGATCGCGGCCCAAAATTTGCTCGGGCTCAACATCCAGCTCGTCGGCGATCAGGGCGTCAAAGTCGCCCTGCTTAAGGTCACCGGCGCTGATGAGCGGACACAGGTCAACAGCTCGGTTGGGAGCAAAGCTCTCGTTAACGCCACGGTTCATGTGGATGGCAAGGCTCGGGATGATGGCGACTTCGCGCTCGGTAGCGAGCAAACGACTCTCGATACGGTCGCCCTCGCGTACCAGCACGCGGCCCGCGAGTGCCAGCGGACGGTCGAACCAGGTGTAGTCGATCATGCCGCCGTAGGCCTCGGTGTTCAGGCGCAGCGTCTCGCCCGCGCCGTCGAGCTCGGGCACGGCCTTAACCTTAAACGTCGGCGAGTCGCTGTGCGACGCCGTCAGCTGAAAATGGTAGTCGCCGGCAACGCCGTCCTCGCCCCACGTCGCGGCCAGGTCCTCGCCCACCTTAAAGGCAACAACGCTCGAGGTGTTGCGCTGCGTGTAATAACGCCCGCCCGGCTCGATGTCCCACGCCGCATTCTCGGGCAGGTAGGTAAAGCCCGCCTCGTCGAGCTCGGCCATAATGGTCGCCGCCGTATGAAACATGCTGGGGCATGCCTCGATAAAGTCGATAAGGTCGTTGGCGGCCTCGATATCGTCGGCCGTCACGTGCGCGCGCTCGGGCGTTTCCTGATCCGTCATGCTCTCCCCTTTCGCTGGGTTGATGGTCCCCTCCAGCATACCCCGCCACGCCAGCGCCGCACTCTTCATTCCGTGCTTAATTCCGCACCGCTCACCAAGTTGAGCCATCATGCCCGCGCCCCTTTTGCGACAATTGCGCTAACAGGACGAGAGGAACCGTCATGAAGCCACGTAACATTGCCATCGCCTGCGGTGGCGCGGGAGTCGCCGTCGGCTTTGCCGCTGCCGCCGGCATCGTTTACCGCAAGCAAATCAAGTCCGCCGCGTCGCTCAGACGCTTGACCGGCTACGCGGATGGCTATGACCTGTACGCAATCGACATCGCCTACGACTACGATCTTGATCGCATCATCGCCGCTGGCGTGCGCGACGACCAGGCCTACATCGATGCCGTGGTGGCGCAGGTGCTGCCCGGTGTGCCGGTACATGTCCAGGCGCCCCAGTTTGCCTGCAGCGCTTTTGTCGCCGTAGATGCCGAAGGCCGCGTGCGCACCGGTCGCAATTACGACTTTAAAGACGACACCTCGGCGCTGCTGGTGCGCAATCACCCACGCGGCGGCTATGCCTCCATCGGCTTTGCCGCCCTCAATAACCTGGGCGCCAACACTCCGCTTGACTCCGTCACCGGACGCGCCGCGGCGTTGATGGGCCCGTTTGCCCAGCTCGACGGTGTTAACGAATGCGGCGTGTCCATTGCCGTACTCACCCTGGATTCCCAGCCCTGTGACCAGGACACGCAACGGCCCGTCATCAACACTTCGCTCGCCATCCGTCTGGTGCTCGACCGCGCGGCTACCACGCAAGAGGCAGTCGACCTGCTTTCCGCCTACGACATGCACGCCATGGCAGGACGCGATTACCACTTCTTTATCAACGACGCCGCCGGTGACGCGCGCGTAGTAGAGTGGGACCCGCGCGATCCGGACCGCGCTTTCAAAGCGACTCCTGTACGCCAGGTTACGAACTTCTACGCCTGCTATGGCGACGAAGTGCTGCCCAACCAAAAGAATGGCGAGCTGGGCCATGGTAAAGAGCGCGCCGTTGCAATCGCCGATGTCCTTGATACCCATGTCGGTGCCCAGGACGAAACGATTGTCTGGGAAGCCCTGCGTGCCGCAGCGCAAGAGCCCAATCCGGAAGACATCACCAGCAATACGCAATGGTCGGTCGTCTTTGACAATACCGAACCCGCCGCCGCCATTACGCTGCGCCGCCACTGGGGCGACGTCGACGCCTTCGCACTGTAAGGACCCAGGCCCGTCGACCTTACGCTCGCCTGACGTTGCTTACATTTCTATACGCTTGAGCTAACACGTTTTACCCCCGTATCAACAGTGTGCGGGGGTAAACTTATGCGCATGTTATAACTTGCCCGGAAGGATTCATCATGCTCAGGATCGGTCTTCTTACCAGTGGCGGCGACTGTCAGGCGCTCAACGCCACCATGCGCGGCATCGTCAAAACGCTTATGACCAATAGCGAAGAACCTATCGAGATCTATGGTTTTGAGGACGGCTACCAGGGCCTTATCTACAGCAGGTTCCGCGTCATGTCGCCCGCCGATTTTAGCGGCATCCTCACCCGCGGCGGCACCATCCTGGGCACGAGCCGCACGCCGTTCAAGCGTCTGGATATTCCCGAGGCCGATGGCATCGAGAAGGTACCCGCAATGGTCCACACCTATCATAAGCTGCAGCTCGACTGCCTGTTTATGCTGGGCGGTAACGGCTCCACCAAGACCGCCAACCGCCTGCGCGAAGAGGGCCTCAACGTTATCGCCCTGCCCAAGACCATCGATAACGACACCTGGGGCACCGAGCTGACGTTTGGCTTTACAAGCGCCATCGACGTCGCCACCAAGTGCATCGACGACATCCACACCACTGCGTCGAGCCACGGCCGCGTGTTTGTCATCGAGATCATGGGCCACAAGGTTGGCTGGATCCCGCTGTACGCCGGCGTCGCAGGCGGTGCGGACGTCATCCTGATCCCCGAGATCCCCTACGACATGGATAACGTCATCAAGACCATCGAGCATCGCATGGAGACCGGCAGCCGCTTTACGATTGTAACCGTCGCCGAGGGCGCTATCTCCAAGGAGGACGCGGCGCTGTCCAAGAAGGAGTACAAGAAGAAGCTCGCCGAGCGTACGAGCCCCTCGATTGTCTACGACATCGCCAAGGAGATCGAAGCCAAGACTGGTCGCGAGACCCGCGTCGCCATCCCCGGCCACACGCAACGCGGCGGCCAACCCGACGCTCAGGACCGCATCTTTGCGACCCAGTGCGGCGTCGAGGCGGCACTTGGCTGCCTACGCGGCGAGTTTGGCTACATGATCGCCCTGCGCGACGGCAAGATGTGCCACATGCCGCTCGAGGAGGTCGCCGGCAAGCTCAAGTATGTCGATCCCCAGAGCGACCTGGTGCGCGAGGCCAAGGCGTTGGGCATCAGCTTCGGCGACGAATAGCCTCGGCTGGAACTGCTCTCATCGGAGGCCCCAGGGCTTACCTCCCAAATCGTCCTCGGACATGTCAGGACCCCGCCGTGCGCTTCGCG
>CABQXN010000046.1:0-11448 GCA_902468085.1 uncultured Collinsella sp. | reverse complement strand
CCGCCGCGCCCCCTACTTGTTAGTCATCATCACTAGCACCCAACTGTTGCAGCAGCATGAGCGCCGCGGCCACCGGACCGGTGCCGTCGTTGGCGTCGAGGCCACGACCCAGGCCGCTGCCCGCGCCGGCGCCCGCCTTGTAGGGCACCGACAGCTTGCGGCTCTTGGGGAAGTTCACCGCGCCATAGCGGGTCTTAAGCTCAAAGGCCACCTTCTTGGGCACGTCGACGCCCAAAAACGTGATGCGACCGCCGCTGAGCGTGACGCTCTCGAGCCCCAGGCGCTCGCCGCGAATGCGGATTCGTGCGCGATTGAACAGGTTGAGTCCCGCCAACGGCAGCTCGCCATGCGCGGCCTCGGTCTCTTCCTGCACCTCATCGATGCTCTCCAGGTCCTCGGCCGCTGCAAGCTTACGGTACACGAGCACGCGCTGATCCACCGCCGGCAGGTACTCCTCGGACAAGAAGTAATCGGCCGGCAGGTTAATGCCCACGCTCGCCGCCTCCACGCCGGCGTCGTCATCGCCGCGCGCCTCGGCCACCGCCTGGCCCAGCATCTGCGTAAACAGGTCAAAGCCCACGCTCGACAGGTTGCCGTGCTGCTCGGCGCCCATAAGCGAGCCGGCGCCGCGAATCTCCAGGTCGCGCATGGCGATGCGCATGCCGCTGCCCAGGTCCTGGAACTCGGAAAGTGCGGTCAGGCGCGCCGTCGCCTCCTCGGTGAGTGGCAGCTCGCCCGGGAACATAAAGTACGCGTAGGCCTGCGTGGCAGAGCGACCCACACGGCCCTTGAGCTGATAGAGCTGCGCCAGGCCTAGGCGCTGCGAATCCTCGATGATGAGCGTGTTGGCGGTCGCGTTGTCGATGCCGCTCTCCACGATGGTCGTGGCGATGAGCACGTCGATCTTTTTGGTCGCGAACTCGATCATCACGTCCTCGACCTCGCGCGGGCTCATCTTGCCGTGCGCCACGCCCACGCGCGCCTCGGGCGCGGCCTCGTGCACGCGCGCCACGGCGTCGTCGATGGTCTTGACGCGGTTGGACACGTAGTACACCTGACCGCCGCGGCCCACCTCCAGGCGAATCGCCGCACTTACCACGTCAGGGTCGTACTCCCCCACGTGCACGATCACGGGACGACGCCCGGTCGGCGGCGTGGTGATCAAGCTCATATCGCGCACGCCGCTCGTGGCCATCTGCATGGTTCGCGGAATCGGCGTTGCCGAAAGCGTGAGCACGTCAATCTGCTCACGCAGGTTCTTGAGCTGCTCCTTGTGCTGCACGCCAAAGCGCTGTTCCTCGTCGATAATCACCAGGCCCAGGTTCTTGGGGTTCACATCGGCCGAAAGCAGGCGGTGCGTGCCGATGAGCACGTCGATCGTGCCCTCGGCGAACGCCTTGAGCGCGCGCTTTTGCTGCGCCGGAGTACGGAAGCGGCTAAGCACCTCGACCTCGAGGCCAAACGGGGCAAAACGCTCAAAGAACGTCTCGTAGTGCTGCTGGGCAAGAATGGTCGTGGGGCAGAGCACCATGACCTGGCGGCCGGAGTCCACGCACTTAAACGCCGCGCGCAGGGCAACCTCGGTCTTGCCAAAGCCCACGTCGCCGCACAGCAGGCGGTCCATGGGTTTGGGCGCCTCCATGTCGGCCTTAATGTCGGCGATGGCCTCCAGCTGGTCGCGTGTCTCGTCGTAAGGAAAGCTCTCCTCCATCTCGATCTGTTCGGGCGTGTCGGGCGGGCAGGCGATACCGGTAATCGACGAGCGGCGCGTATACAGATCGACCAGGTCAAACGCCAGCTTTTTGGCGTTCTTGCGCGCCTTATTGGTGGCACGCGTCCAGTCGGCGGTATTGAGCCTGGTCAGGCGCGGCTTGTCACCGTCGGGGCCAACATAGCGCGTGATGCGGTCGACCTGCTCGAGCGGCACGTAGAGTTTGTCGCCGTCGGCATATTCCAGCAAAAAGTAGTCGCGCTCCTTGCCGCCCACTTCCTGGCGCGCGATCTCGCTAAAGAGTGCGATGCCGTGAGTGGCGTGCACCACGTAGTCGCCCGGCTTAAACGGGAACGTGATCTGCGTAATGTCCACCTTGCGGCGGCTGCGCGCGCGGTTGGCGTCCATGCGGGCGTTGAGGTCGGCGATCGAGAACACGGCCAGGTTGGCGTCGGGCACCACCACGCCCTGCGGCAGGGCGGCATCGACAAAGGTCACGCGTCCGCGCGAGATGGTGGGCACGGCGGCACCGGCGGCAGCCTGCGCGGCGCCTGCCTCGAGTGAGCGGGCGTTGAGCGCGTCGGCCTTACGCTCGCGAATGGAAGCATGGGCCTCCTGGCGTGCGGCACGGTCGGCGGAATCCGCCGCTGCCACGCGCACGCGGTCGCCGATAGCGCCGGCGTTTTCGGGCGCCGCGGTCAGCGACTCCTCAAACGTAATGCCTTCGTCGCCAAAGGTGAGCTCCATCGACTCGCGCGCACCGCGGTCGGGGATGGCAAACACGCAGGCGTAGCGCTTGCCCACGACTTCCTGAATGCGCGTCATAAAGCGATTGTCCGAGCCCGCAATGGCCGGCTGCTCAATCTTGAGCTCTGCCGTAACCGCGCCGCCGGCACGAATGAGGCTTACGTAGTTCAGGCGCTGCTGGGCCCCAAAATCGAGCTGTTGAGCGCGCACGTACAGACCGTCCAGACGGTCAATCCCCGCCTCGCCGGCACGGGCCTCGATATCCTCGTAGGCACGCAGGCAGTCGTCGAACAGCGAGCGTGGCTCGGATAGAACCACGAGCGCCTTGCCGCTCACGTGCGCCAGCGGGCTTACGGTCTGGCCGTACATCACCGGCAAAAAGCGGTCGAGCTCGGGCGTGACGATACGCGCATCCACCATCTCGAGCAGCGCTGCCAGCTTGCTATCGTCCTGGCTGGCGCGATAGAGCGCCACATGCATGTTGTGGACGGCCTCGTCGGTAAGCGCCAACTCGCGGCACGGGAAGATCTCGATACTGTCCTCGTTGCCGATGGTCTGCCCCGTGGAGCTCACCATGCGGCGGATGCGGTCGATCTCGTCGCCAAAAAACTCGATGCGCACGGGTGCCTTTTCCTGTGCGGGGAACACCTCGACGGTGTCGCCGTGCACGCGGAACAAGCCGGGCGCGTCGGCGGCGCCGGCATTGGTGTAGCCCATGCCCACCAGGCGATGCGGCACCTCGTCAAAAGGAATCTCCTCGCCCACCGCAAAAGTGGTGGACTCCCAGTAGCGGCTCTCGACCGGCGGCACACAGCGCAGCAACGCACGGGCCGAGGCGACCATGATGCAGTTGTCCCCGCGCACGATGCGCCCCAGAGCCTCGCAGCGCTGCGCCACCACGGCGTCGTCGGGTGCCTGTTCGCGCCACGGATAGTCCTTGCGCTCGGGAAAACGGCACACGTGCGCTAGGCCCACGTAGGCGGCAAGGCTACGCGCGGCGCGATCAGCCGCATCCTCGCCACTCACGATATAGACCGTCGGGCGCGGACGGCGCGCAAACTGGGCGGCCGCCATAAGCGTGCGGCCCGACTGCGACACAGCCAGCGTCACGTCCTCGCCGGCATCGAGTCCGGCCTCGACGGTCTGCAAGGCCTCGGCAGTGTAGAGCTGAGCGGCTATACGGTGAATGAGCATGCTGTTCCTCCGGCATTGCAACGCCAAAAGCCCGCCGGGGCAAGCTCGGCGGGTATGCGGCGGATTTCATTGCCTGTCATGGTAGCGCATGAAGGGGACTCCGGCTCAAGGGCAAACCCAGCCACGCAAAAAACGCCAGACGAAGATGCGTTCCGCCCTACCCCGCTACGCGCACGCTGGGGCAAAGGTCTGCCAGCGGACACTCGTCGCACTTAGGTTTGCGGGCGTCGCAGATCTCGCGGCCAAAGGTAATCCACTGGTGGTTGACCGATTCCCAATACTCGTGCGGCAAAATCTTGAGCAGATCTTGCTCGGTCTTGAGCGGCTCCTTGGCATGCGTCTTGGGGCTCAGCATCAGGCGGTGCGCGATGCGGTTGACGTGCGTATCGACCGCGATGCCCTCGACAATGCCAAACCCCACGTTGAGCACGATGTTCGCCGTCTTGCGGCCAACACCCGGCAGCTTGACGAGCTCCTTCATGTCGGCCGGTACCTCGCCGCCGTAATCGGCAACGATCATCTGCGCGGCCTCCACGGCGTGCTTGGCCTTGCTCTTATAAAAGCCGAGTGACTTAATGGTGTCGGCCACATCGGCCACGCTCGCCCCCGCCATGGCCTCGGGCGTGGGCCACTGGGCAAACAGCTTCGGCGTCACCTTGTTGACCTGCGCGTCGGTCGTCTGCGCCGAGAGCAGCACCGCGATGAGCAGCCTAAAGGGATTCTCGTGGTCCAAAAAGCACTCGACCGGGCCATAGCGACGGTTGAGGCGCTCGCACACCTCAACGGCGCGCTCGCGTTTGGCGGCATTGGTCTCGCGTGGCATAACGACTCCTCGGCTCGGCAGAAACATAACTTCACGGAAACGATTGTCCCACGTACGGGGGCCTTAAGCCTCCAAAAATGCGCCGGTCTGGCGGCCCCACAGGCTCGCATACTCGCCGCCCGCCTCGACAAGCTGCGCATGCGTACCGTCCTCGACAATCTCGCCGTCCGCCAGCACCACGATGCGATCGAGCGCCGCCACGGTGGACAGGCGATGCGCCACCACAATGGAGGTGCGACCGCGCATCAGGTTCTCGAGCGCCCCCTGCACCAGCGCCTCGGACTCGCTGTCGAGGGCAGACGTCGCCTCGTCGAGCACCAGGATCGGCGCGTCGGTCAGGATAGCGCGGGCGATGGCCACGCGCTGACGTTGGCCGCCCGAAAGCTTGACGCCGCGCTCGCCCACCATGGTGTCAAAGCCACGGGGCAGGCGGTCGATAAACTCCAGGGCATTTGCCAGGCGCGCGGCCTCGCGGATCTGCTCGTCGGTTGCGTCGGGGCGGCCGTAGGCGATATTCTCGCGAATGGAGCGATGGAACAGCAACGCCTCCTGCGGCACGTAGGCAACCTGGCGGCGCAGACTCTGCTGCGTACAGCGCGAGACGTCCTGGCCGTCCACGAGCACGCGGCCGCCCTGTACGTCGTCCAGGCGCAGCAACAACTTGGTGAGCGTCGTCTTGCCCGAGCCCGATTTGCCCACCAGGCCCACGCGCTGGCCCGCTGCCACATGGAGCGTCAGGTCGTCGAACACGCTCTCGCCCGCTGCGGCGTCACGGTATGCAAAGCTCAAGTGCTCAAAATCAATCGCACCTTCGGTCACTTTAAGCTCGGGGGCATTCTCGTCGTCTGCCACCAGACGCGGCTCGTCCAGCACGCGCGTCATCTCGGCCGCATCGCCCAGCGCACGGTTGATGCGTTGAATCATGGAGCTCACGTAGTTCAGACGCATGGTGAGGTTGTACGTATAGGTAAAGATCATGACAAGCGCGCCGGCCGAGATGCCAAACCACGCGTTGCCACCCGCGACGAACACACTCACCACGGCCATGGTGATGACGATAAGGCCCGAGGTCGTAAAGTTGCGCTGCATCATGGCGTGCATCGAAACCGTTTCAGCATCGCGCGCGGCGCGGTCGGCGGTATCGAACAGGTCGCGCTCAAAGTCCTCGCGCCCACAGGTCTTGACGGCCAGGATGTTCGTGACCGCGTCGGACAGCACGCCCGACAGTTTGTTCTGAGCGGCGGACGTCGCGGCCGAAAGCGGCATGATGCGCTTGTACATAAGCCAGACAAACGCAATGTAGACGACCATGATGCCCACCAGGATCACGGTAAACGTCGGCACCACCGGAGCGAGCGCCGCCGCCGTGCAGACAACCGAGGTGATGGTGGGAATGAGCGAATACACCGTCACGTCGACCAAGCCCGTGTAGCCACTCATAAAACGACTCGTCTGGCTCACAAGCGATCCGCCAAAACGGCTGGTGTGGAATGTCATGGATTGATTGGAGAGCGTGTCAAAGCACAGGCGCGCCAAGTGATAGTTGCCCGCAATCTCGAGCTTGTAGACGGTGTAGTCCTGCAGCTTGGACAGGATTTGGCCCGCTAGGTTAACGAGCACGAGCGCCAGAATATAGGGGCCAAAGACCTCAAACACCTGGTCGCCCGCCACGGGGCCGGCCTGGACGCGGTCGACGATAAGGGCCATCACGTAGGTGTTGGCAAACGTGAGCAAAAAGATGTAGCCCGCCGACGAGAACACCGAGAGAAAGACGATCAACGGCTGCGTGCGCGTGACGTCCCAAAAACGCTGCAGCGTGCGGCGCACGGTGGAGCGTTTGAGCGGACTGGTGCTTCTCTGAGACATGGGCTTCCTTTCGTGTCTGATAGGGAGAAACGCCATTGTTGCACACTAAAGCGCACTTCAGACAAGCACGATGCGAAAAGCGCCCGCGCCGTGCTTGCGCAGGCGCCCCGCCGTCAGATGCAGCTAGTCCTCGTCTTTTTGGTCTGCGAGCAAGCCTGCGGACTCCAAGCCCAAAATCTCGTCGGCCTCCCGCGCGTCTTCCAGCGCGTCGATATCCTTGAGCTTGCGCTCCATAACGTTGGTGCGCGTGGTGATGATGCCCTCGACCGTTTTACCCGCGGTCTCGATCTGCTGCTGGGCACGACGCAGCGCCGCCTGATAGCGCGGCAGCTCGGCCTTGACGGCAGAGAGCACACGCAGCACGTCGTCGGTGCGCTTTTGCAGCCTAAACGTCTGGTAGCTCATCTGCAGGCTGTTGAGGATGGCCGCCATGGTGCTGGGGCCGGCAACGTTGACGTGATAGTCGCGGCCCAGGGTCTCGATAAGCCCGGGGCGGCTGACGACCTCGGCATACAGGCCCTCAAACGGAACGAACATAATGCCAAAGTTGGTGGTCGCGGGCACGCTCAGATACTTTTCGCAGATGTCCTTTGCCTCACGCTTTACCATCATATCGAGCGTCTTGCGCGCTGCGGCGACGGCCTCAGCGTCACCCGACTCCTGGGCGTCGAGCAAATGCTCGTACGCGTCGCCCGGGAATTTGGAGTCAATCGGCAGCAGCACGGAATCGCCCTCGTCTACCGGCAGCTTGACGGCAAACTCAACGCGCTCCGAGGCGCCAGGCTTGGTGGCGACGTTTTCCAGATACTGGTCGGGCGTAAGGATGTCCGCCAGGATTGTACCCAGCTGTACCTCGCCCAAAATGCCACGCGCCTTGACGTTGCCCAGCACGCGCTTAAGGTCGCCCACGCCGGTGGCGATAGATTGCATATCGCCCAGGCCCTTATACACGGCCTCGAGCTGGTCGCTCACCTGCTTAAACGATGCCGACAGGCGGTCGTTGAGCGTACGGGAGAGTTTCTCGTCCACCGTCGCGCGCATCTGATCGAGCTGCACGTTGTTGTCCTTGCGGATGGCGCCCAGCTGGGCATCGACCGTCTCGCGCACCTTGTCCAGGCGGTGCTCGATGCCCTCGCGGTTGGCGCCGAGCTGTTGGGCCGTCTCGCGACGCAGGTCATCCATGCGGTCGCCGGCCTGCGAGAACTCACGCGCGATGGTCAGGTAGCGCTGCTGCTCCACGGCGGCATCGGTTGTCTGCTGCTGCGCGATGGCATTTGCCGTACGGCGGGTTTCTGCCAACGCGACGTTGAGGGTGTCGAGCGCGTTGTTGGCCTGCTCGAGCGCAGCCAGCATCTCTGCCCCGCTATCGCCGCGCTCCCGCAGCTCGGCGCGAAGGCCCTTAAGCTGCAGGGCACAAGCCACAGCAACCCCCACCGCCACCAAGGCGATCACAACAAGCACGATATCAATAGCAGACATAGACTCCGCCCAACAAACCTCATCGACTATCAATCAAAACCGCGATCAATCTTACCCCGCCACACGCACCGGGCGTCACGCGGCAATCGGGCAAATGGATTTTGGGCCACAGGCATCAAAACGCTAACTCTCCCAGCCGGCGCGGATGGTTGTTATGACATCGCCCAGGCGCTGGCCGAGAGCTGCCAAGTGTTCAAGTACCTCACTGGGCGAGGCGCCGTTGAGAATGCACGTGAGGGCATATGAGGCCAAGAAGATTGCCGCGAGCCCCAACGGAATCAGCACGATCATCGCCAGCGTACGCAGGCGCTGGGCCCAGCGACGGCGACGCGCACGACGCTTGTCGAACGCAAGCTCCTGCGCATATGAATCTTGCTGTACGGAATAGGCTCCTGGGTCCACCTCATCCGCAGACGATACCGCGGGCGCGGCGTTTTGCACAGGAGGCTGGACGGCCGCCCCTTGCATTTGCATCTCCATAAGCCGTTGCTGCTGGCGCAACATGCGCTCGGCTTGTTGCCGCGGGGTCTCAAGAAACAGATCCATGTTGGCCTCCAAAATCGGAGCACTCGACGCTTACAACCAGCATCCCGCACCACCATGACCGCGACAACGCAATCCGTAGCAATAGCTGCAAAGTTTCTTTTGCCCAAAAGCTGTCGAAAACCTCAAAAACTCCCCTACCAGCACTTTCTTTGAGCTTTTTTATCGAATGATCTTTTGCCCTTCCGCCAGCCCGCCAACTAACCAAAAGCTGACCAAAATCTTGACGGAAATTGTGAAGACCGGGACCCCAAACAAAACGTGCCGCCCCGATAGGGGCGGCACACAAACTTCTAATCAGCTTTTCAGTAACGAGCACGCGACGACCGGGAGCCGGAGCGCAGGGCGGGGAAATACCTTTGCCTCGCGCGACCCTGCGGAGCCGTGAGCGAGAGGGAAAGGTATTTCCCCGCCCTGCGCTCCGCAGTCCGCGTTCGTATCGGCGCTAGTAGTTCACCACCTGCTCCTCAAAGTACGCCTTCGGGTGGTTGCACACCGGGCAAACCTCGGGCGCCTCGGCACCAACATGCAGGTGCCCGCAGTTCAGGCACTTCCACACCTTTACGCCCTCGCGCTCAAACACCTCGCCCGATTCAATGCGCTCGACGAGCTTGTTGTAGCGCTCCTCGTGAGCCTTCTCCACGGCACCGACGCCACGGAACTTCTCGGCGATCTCGGCAAAGCCCTCCTCCTCGGCGGTCTTGGCAAACTCGTCATACATCGTGGTCCACTCGTAGTTCTCGCCCGCGGCGGCGTCGCGCAGGTTGTCCAGAGTGCCCGGAACGGCACCGTCGTGCAGATACTTAAACCACAGCTTGGCATGCTCGGACTCGTTGCCCGCCGTCTCGGCAAAGATATTCGAAATCTGAACGTAGCCGTCCTTTTTGGCCTTGGATGCATAGTAGCGATACTTGGTGTGCGCCTGGGACTCACCGGCAAAAGCGGTCTCGAGGTTCTTCTTGGTCTGAGAGTTCTCAAAATCCATAGGTGTACTTCCCTTCAACACATGCCGCCCATAGACTTTGAGCGGCCTTGTCTTTAGGATGCCCTCATGCCGAGAATTTAAACCTTATAATCCTGTTCTTCAGATTCGAGCGAGCTATACACTCAGCCAACGATCGCCCTCGGAGCGGCAAAAGCCCTCGCGCTCCAGATCGGCAAGAATACTTGCAACCAGCTCGCGCTCGACCGGTTTCCGGCCGGCTGCCGCCTCCATCTCGTTAACGCCAGCAACGGCTTCATCGAGCGTAATACCTGCCGGCTGCCCATCGCGCGCCGCCAGCAGCATGCGCACAATGTGGGCGCGCTTTTGGCGACGCGAGCCCTCAAACTTGGACTGACGACTATAGCTCGCCGACCGCCTGGACGGATTGGGCAGCGTCTTTTTAAGATACGCGCCGTAATCCAGCAACGCGTAATACCACGCGCGCGGCGTGTCGGCATCGTCTTGAGGCGCGGCAAAGGGCGCAATCTCATCCGCCGCCGCACCGGGGGCCGCCGGACAGGCAGCTTGAATCAGCGGCACCAGCTCGCGATCGGGAACGGCCGGCACATCGGGAAAGAAATGATGCAAAAAGACCGTGCGCACGTTGGTCTCCAGATACACGCCCGGAAGATCGAATGCAAACGAACGGATGCCCTGCGCCGTCGCCGGGCCAATGCCGGGCAACGCGACCAGATCGTGCGTCTCACGCGGAAACTCCCCATCCCAGTCCTCCACAACGCACTGTGCAGCCCTGTGAAGCGCCAGGGCGCGGCGATTGTAGCCCATCCCCTGCCACGCATCCAAGACATCGGAAGGGGCGGCCTGAGCAAGCGCCCGGACAGTCGGAAAGCGATCGAGCCACGCCGGCATGCGCGTCTCCACGCGCGGCACCTGCGTCTGCTGCAGCATGACCTCGGAAAGCCAGATGATATACGGGTCGCGCGTGCGGCGCCACGGAAGGTCGCGATAACGCAGGACCCCTTCCGAACGAATCATCGAACGAAAGGGGTCCTGAATCATGACAATGCTCCTTATGCGGCGCTATTCCTCCCGGCAAGCATACGCGCAAGCGGCGTACTCGGGAAACGCATCGCGGTCGGCGAACTTGGGATCGACAGCCGGAAACTGGCGATGGGCGACGATATCGCCGAGCGAAACGGAATCGAGATAGTCGCGCATCAGCGCCTGGGCTCCGGCCCACAGGGGATGATAGCAGCACGTGCCCATGCGCGCACAGTCGCCATCGGGCGCGGTGCAATCGTTCATAACCATGGGGCCCTGAACGGCCTCTACGACCTGACGGATCGTGACATCGTCGGGGCTCACCTTAAGGCGCATGCCGCCATGAACACCACGCAGGCTCTCCACAATGCCGGCCTGAACCAAGCCGTGCTGAATCGAACGGGCAAACGAATACGGAACATTGACCTCTTCGGCAGCAGTGCGAACAGAAAGCAACCGCTCCGGCTCCTCGGCAAGCATCGCAAGCATGCGAAGGGCATAATCAGTCTTCCTCGATATGTCCATGTTTCCCCTTTCAAGGAATACGAGCAGCTCGAACGAGCTCCGGGGCCGAGCTTGTGTCGAGACGCCAAATGACCGCCTGAACAACCAAATTATAAAATGGGTGTTCACTGAATGCCGCACTTGAAGACTAGCTGAATCAGGTACGGCCTAAAGTGCAATTTAGCATAACCGAACCCCCTGCTTCATTGAACAGATGTTGCGCAACAAACCCCCTGTTTGAACACATATATCAGTAGAGGCCGGCTCGCTCGTTGCAAATGCGGTGATTTGGATAAAGAGGCATATAAGATCGAGGGTCTATTAAACGCAAAAAGCCACGTCCGAAGACGTGGCTTTAATTGCGTTGGCGGGAAGTACGGGGCTCGAACCCGCGACCTCCGACGTGACAGGCCGGCGCTCTAACCAAACTGAGCTAACTCCCCAGGCAGTCGTTCGCGTTTGTTTCCGCTCGCGTGCGCTGCGGGGATTAGTATACACAGAAGTCTGTCCGCCGCGCAACAACTTTTTTGAAAAAGTTTTTCGGTCCCTCCGGGAGGGTCTCCGGGGCCGGCTGGCGCGGGTTGAGTTTGCTGC
>CABQXN010000045.1:0-12878 GCA_902468085.1 uncultured Collinsella sp. | reverse complement strand
AGCGGTCGGCGGGGCCATTGTGGCTCTTGACAGCGGATTGGGTCATATGAGCGAATGGCACCGCAGGCGGATGCCGACAGCAAGACATCCCCCCCCCTCAATACACCCTCATGCCCATTTAAATAGCAAGGGGCCCGTATCTGTTGGGATACGGGCCCCTTTCGGCCATGACCTATCTCAGCAACAAAGACTACTGCGGTGAGCGCGGTAGAACTCGATCGCACCATCTTATCCGAGCCGGGACACGCTTGCATAGCGTGGCGCGTGACGGTTGCAAAACCACCCCATTTGAAACAAAGGCAAAAAAGTACTTGCAAAGACGCGTTCCGACATATAAGTTGAAAAAAGACCGCCGTTGCGGTTTTAAGTAGATCGAGCATATGAAGTTTGAGTTTTAGCGTGTAAGAGAAGGAAGATCGGCAAAGTACAACCCCAAACGCAATGACAACTTAATGAGGTAACTGCCACATGTGAGGCACCCAGGGCATTGCTGTCTCGATTTTGAGCACGATGCCTTCCGCCTTGCATGGGCCGTTCCATCCCACCCCTGCAGCAACTGCCTCACGGGCTCATTGAAAACCGCATAGCACCCCAACGTCAGCACATCACCCACGGCAAGCACATCACTCACGACAACCAACACATCAACAAACAGCACGAACATCAACCGATTGGAGAAGCTATGACAAACCACCGCGCTGAAGACGGCGGTAAGAAAAGCATTCTGGATGCCCGAATTGAGCGAGCATATGCAAACGAATATGACGCCGCCTTTGCCGCCGCGACCATCAAGAACTACGCGTCGCTACCGCTCGCGACGATCTTGGCCGACCACCCTCAACTGCCGAAGCGCTGCACAAAGATCATGGGCGACCCCGACATTCGCAAGCTGACAGACCCCTATGCCCCAAAACGCGACAACGATTCGTGCGTCCTTACCGTAGGCTGCCTAGCCCATATGCTTACGGCGCTCGACACGAAACTCAAGCTCGAATGGGAACCCGACGAGCGTCATGAACTCGAAAGCAAGCGGAACACCCTGCGCACCGCACTGTTCCTTCCGTTGGACGGCCTCAAGCGCTGCAACGTCGAGCTCAATACACAGGCGCGGCAAAAGCCCGGGACCACGGGGCAGAAAACTCCAAGACCCCATGCGGCCATCGTCGACCGCAACCGATATAACCGCATGACCGCGCACTTTTCCGCCGAGGGAGCGGCCATAAGGACGCTGATCGACCTGCTGTGCCTCCTGAGCATCAACGAGCTATTTGAGGGCTATCTCGCCCTTGTTCCCGCGACGGCACCCAAGTCGGTAGCAAAGATCATCGAGACCTGCAGACGCCAGTTTGAGCGCCATCGCAATGGCAACGAGATGAACGCCAGCATCGCGCAGTACTACGCGGCTCATTACAAAAATGACGGATGTGCCCCTGTCGAGCATCAGCTGCGGCTCGCCTACACCACGCCCGCCGCAACGCTCCATCGCTTTGGAGCCCTCGGCGCTTGCGAGCCGCACGAACAGGCAGCCTGTCCCACAACCGAGCTCGATCTCAGGCTTGGACGAACCCTGTAGCCCGCCAGCCCCTCCGCGGGCAACAATCCTATTCCACAACACAACCAACAGAAAGGAGTCCTCATGGACACCAATCATTCCCCCATCATCAGCCCCCTCACCATGCGTGAATCCGCCCGAGGTATCACGCTCACCAGCATTTACGATGAGATGCTCACCCGTCGCGAGCTCTCCGTCATGGGAAACATCGAAACCCCGATGGCCCACGACCTATGCCAGCAGATCCGCCTGCTAGATGCCACCGACCCCAGCCGCCCCATCACCATATTTGTCGCCAGCGCTGGCGGAAGCGTGCGATCGGGTCTTGCGATCTATGACGCCATGCGCCTCGCATCGTGCCCCATCCGCACCGTCTGCCTGGAATTCGCCGCGTCCATGGGCGCCGTGATCTTTATGGGCGGCGACAATCGCCGTATGGCGCCCCATGCAGAGCTCATGATTCACGACCCGCTGATCCCCCAGGGGGCAGGCGGCTCGGCACTTGCGCTGCAGGAAACCAGCCGGCGTCTTATGCAGACCCGCAAGACCCTCACGCAAATCCTCTCGGACCGCAGCGGCCTCACGCCCAAGCGCATCCAGTCCCTCACTGCAAAAGACACCTACCTTTCGGCCGAGCGCGCCGTCGAGCTCGGCTTTGCCCACGAAATCCTCTCGACCACCAAGGAGGTCGCCCATGTCTAACCTCACCAGCCGCCTCGCCGCATCTGAGTCCGCATCGTCCACCATCCTCGCCAAGGATCGAACGCTTTCCTGCGACACCCGCCAAACGGGACTCAACAACAACGCACTTGTGATCGGCCCCTCGGGAGCCGGCAAGACCCGAAACGTCCTCAAGCCCAACCTGCTGCAAATGAACGCAAGCTACATCGTGCTCGACACCAAAGGCACGCTCTGTCGCGAAGTGGGACCCGTGCTGGCAGCCCACGGCTACCGCGTGCAATGTCTCAACTTCGCCGACCTCAACACCGTCCCGGCCCTTGCGCCCGGCATCGAGCGCTGCGGCTACAACCCCCTGAGGCACATTCGCCGCAAGGCGGACGGCAGGCCCAACCAGCAGGACATCCTCTCGGTGGCAAAGGCCATCTGCCCCATCGAGGACAACAACCAGCCTTTTTGGGATCATGCGGCGGCAAACCTGCTGTCGTGTCTTATCGCCTACGTCACCGAACAGCTACCCGCCGACGAGCAGACGATCAGCTCGGTCATCAAGCTGATCGAGCACCTGCAGGACGGTGCCACGGGTCGATTGTTTGACGACCTGATCACGACCGACCCCCAAAGCTATGCCCTCTCGCTATGGCGGCGCTACGCCATTACGCAAAATGCCGAGCGCATGCACGCGAGCATCGTCGGCATCCTTGCCGAAAAGGTCATGTGTCTGGGATTCGACGGTGCGGCACAGCTCTATCGTGAGTGCCATCAGGTGGACTTCGCTTCCATGGGACACACCCCCTGCGCCCTGTTTGTAACCGTGAGCGATATTGACCGCAATCTCGATCCGCTGACCGGCCTCTTTATTTCGCAGGCGTTTATGGGCCTCATTCGTGAGGCCGATAGGCAGCCCGACGGCAGCCTGCCCGTGCCCGTGCGCTTTATGCTCGATGACTTCGCAAATCTGCAGATCCCCCAGATGGACAACGTGCTCTCGATTATCCGAAGCCGCAACATCTGGGCAACGCTGCTGCTGCAGTCGACCAACCAGCTCGATGCGCTCTATGGCGAGGCACGCGCACGCTCCATCATGGGCAACTGTGACACGCATCTGGTGCTGGCGTTCCAGGATCCCGAGAGTGCCCGGGTGTTTTCCGACCGCGCCGACGCGCTGCCCAGCACGCTCATGGCGACGCCGATCGATCGCTCGTGGCTCTTTGTACGCGGTCGCACTCCCGAACAGGTCGAGCGCTTTAGGCTCGAAGACCATCCGCTCTACGGGGAGCTGCCCGAGGCGCAGCGAGGCCATGCGGAGGCCGAGATCTAGGCGCAGGGTTCTCGCAGCGCGCGACGCCCCGGCGATGCTCCACAAAGGCCGTGCGCCCCGGGACCACGGCAAAGCAAAGGGGCCCGCATCCGATAGGATACGGGCCCCTGACTATAAGGCGCGATGCGTTAACAGCAGCGACTACTTGCGATGCGCGCGATAGAACTCGATGAGCGCCTGGGTCGAAGCGTCCTGCTCGGCCTTGGCGGCATCGTCGTGGAAGGCAGGGGTGATCTGCTTGGCAAGCTGCTTGCCCAGCTCAACGCCCCACTGGTCGTAGGAGTCGATGCCCCAGACCGTGCCCTCGACAAACGTGATGTGCTCGTACAGTGCGATGAGCTCGCCGAGTGCGAACGGGGTCAGCGTGTCGCCAAAGATCGAGGTCGTCGGACGGTTACCCTCAAAGCAGCGGGCCGGGACGATCTGCTCGGGCGTGCCCTCGGCACGAACCTCGTCGGCCGTCTTACCAAAGGCGAGCGCCTTGGTCTGGGCCAGGAAGTTGCCCAGGAACAGCTCGTGGACATCCTGGCCGCTGTCGGTCGCAGGGTTGGCAGTGTTGGCGAAAGCGATAAAGTCGGCCGGGACCACCACAGTGCCCTGGTGCAGCAGCTGATAGAAGGCATGCTGGCCGTTGGTGCCGGGCTCGCCCCAGAAGATCTCACCGGTATCGGAGGTCACAGCGCTGCCGTCCCAGCGGACGTGCTTGCCGTTGGACTCCATGGTGAGCTGCTGCAGGTAGGCCGGGAAGCGGTGCAGATACTGGCAGTACGGAAGCACGGCGTGGCTCTTGGAACCGAAGAAGTTGACGTACCAGACATTGAGCAGGCCCATCAGCGCGACGGCGTTGTTCTCGAGCGGGGTGTTGCAGAAGTACTCGTCGATGGCGTGGAAGCCTTCGAGGAACTGCTGGAAGCGCTCGGGGCCGAGCACGACGATCAGCGACAGGCCCACGGCGGAGTCAACGGAATAGCGGCCGCCAACCCAGTTCCAGAAACCGAAGGCGTTGGCGGGGTCGATACCGAAGGCCTCGACCTTCTCGAGTGCGGTGGAAACGGCGACGAAGTGCTTTGCCACGGCCTCGGCGTTCTGCTCATCGGAGCCGTCGATGGCGCCCTGAGCCTTGAGCTGCTCGAGCATCCAGGTCTTGACCTCGCGAGCGTTGGTGAGGGTCTCGAGCGTGGTGAAGGTCTTGGAGACGATGATCACGAGCGTGGTCTCGGGGTCCAAACCCTTAAGCTTCTCGGCCTGGTCGTTGGGGTCGATGTTGGAGATGTAGCGGCAGTCGATACCGGCGTCAGCATAGGGACGCAGAGCCTCGTAAGCCATGACCGGGCCCAGATCGGAGCCGCCGATGCCGATGGACACCAGGTGCTCGATCTTCTTGCCGGTAACGCCCTTCCACTCACCGGAGCGCACGCGCTCGGCGAAGGCATACATGCGGTCGAGGACCTCGTGCACGTCGGCGACGACGTCCTGGCCGTCGACAATGAGCTGGCCCTTCTCGCTTGCCGGGCGACGAAGCGCGGTATGCAGGACGGCGCGGTCCTCGGTGGTGTTGATGTGCTCGCCGGAGAACATGGCGTCGCGGCGCTCCTCGAGCTTCACCTCGCGGGCAAGATCGCACAGCAGCTTGACGGTCTCATCGGTCACCAGGTTCTTGGACAGGTCGAAGTGCAGGTCACCGGCGTCAAAGCTCAGCTTGTTCACGCGCTCCGCATCGGCAGCGAACCATGCCTTAAGGTCGATACCCTCGGCCTCGAGCTTCTCCTGATGGGCCTCGAGCGCCTTCCAAGCGGCGGTCGACGTAGCGTCGATAGGTGCGGCAACAGTTGCCATAAAGTCCTCCTCAACATACGGGCGCATACCTCCATGCGCCCGGATAATCAGATGACCCTATTCTAGCGCAGGTCAAGACCGTAATCAGCGAGCGTTGCCAATCCGCCCCTAAACGGCGACCGACCAAAAAGGGACAGGTTAATTTTGGCAGGTCAAACGCTTTACCTACCAAAATTAACCTGTCCCTTCCTGGCAGATATTAGGCCGCAGCGCAGACGCTACCGAGCAACTCACGCAAAGGAGACCCGATGCCCTCCAGCAGTTCGGGCGCGATAATGGCAAAAACGGGAACCTCGCCGGTGCCCACGACAGCAGGCACCTTGCCCTCCGAGACAATGCATCCATAAGGCACAAAGCCGTCTTCGCCGGCATCGAGCGCCGCCATGCGACGCGCGAGCTCGCGCGCAAAGCCGGCAGTATCGGCATCGCCAATCGCCAGGACAAAGTCCACGCCTTCGTCGGTCGCCAGGGCTACGGCCTCATCGACCAAATCGTCTCCCCCGTCGCCCCCGACCAAGCCGCAGCGAAAAAGCACGCGTTCGAGCAGAGCTCGATCAAGCGAGCCGAGCGCCGCCGAGACGAGCTCATCGTGCGTATGTTTGTCACCGCCCAACACGACCAGCGCCTTGGTGCCACCGTAGTGAGCGACCAATCGTCCGCACCAGCGAGCCACGTCTCCATCCGCAACAAGGCGCGTCGGCATACCAAACCCATAATTGACCATCTTTTCCACAACCCTTCCGTGCGTATAGGCGGTATCGATCGTTAGGCTCATGCTACGAAGCGAGCTTTTCCGAGCTGTTTCGCGCTCTTTAGGGCTGCGTTAAAAACCCGATGCAGCCGCACGACCATACCCGCCAAAAAGGGACAGGTTTTGACGGTGTCTGGTCGAGCGGGTATTATCGAACAGGTATTCGATAAGAACATGTGTTTGATGGGAGGACGCGTGGCGCACGAGCAGCACACCTACATCTGCATCGACCTCAAGACGTTTTATGCCAGCGTCGAGTGCGTGGACCGCGGGCTCGATCCACTCACCACCAACCTGGTCGTTGCCGACGAATCACGCGGACGCACGACCATCTGCCTCGCCATCACACAGGCCATGAAGGACCTCGGGATACACAATCGCTGCCGTCTGTTCGAAATTCCCGATGGCATCGACTACATCACGGCCGTACCGCGCATGCAGCATTACATGGAGGTGTCGGCGAAAATCTACGGTATCTATCTGGAATACGTCAGCCCCCAGGACGTGCACGTCTACTCCATCGATGAGTGCTTTATCGACGTGACGCCCTATCTGGACCTCTATCACACCGATGCGGAAGGGTTCGCCTGCACGCTGCGCGACGAGGTCCTCGCGCGCACCGGCATCACGGCGACGGTCGGCATCGGCCCCAACCTATTCCAGGCCAAGGTAGCGCTCGACATTACCGCCAAGCACGTACCCAGCCGCATCGGCATACTCGACGACGAGACCTTTCGCAAGGAGATCTGGCCCCATCGCCCCATCACCGACATCTGGGGCATCGGCCCCGGCGTGGCAGGCCGACTCGAAAAGTATGGCGTCTACGACCTGATGGGCGTCGCCGCCCTTGACGAAAACCTGCTCTACGACGAGCTCGGCGTCAATGCCGAATATCTTATCGATCACGCCTTCGGACGCGAGCCGACAACCATCGCCGATATCCAAGCCTATCGCCCGCAGGCAACTTCGACCACCACAGGACAGGTGCTCTCGAAGGGCTATGCCTACGAACAGGCCTATACCGTCTTGCGCGAGATGGTCGACAACGCCGTTTTAGACTTGGTCGATAAGCACGTGGTCTGCGACAGCATCTCGCTCTTTGTGGGCTACGCGAGCGAACGCGCCGACATACGCCGCCTCGACGCCAGCGGTACAGCGCAGTATGTGGACGGATGCGGGCACCTGCGCTCGAGCACATCGAGTATCGAACCCACCGCAACCGCCGGCCCCGAGCTCGCGCCCCGTGCGCCCAAGCCCGTCCAGCGCGATGACGAACGGCGTCGCCTGGTGCGCGAAGCGCAGGCAATCGATGGCATCTTTGTGGGAGAGCATGGCGGCAAACCGCGCGGTGGCTATGCCGCACTCTTTGCGCACTCTAACGCCTCGCGAAAGCTGCCCGAGCGTACCAATTCGTTTAAGAAGATCATGGGCTATTTCGATGAGCTCTGGGCGCAGACTGTCGATCCCAAACGACCGGTCAAGCGCATCAACCTGGGATTTGGCAACCTCATGCCCGAGGAATTTGCCACCATCGATCTGTTCAGCGATATCGAGGCCGATGAGCGCGAGCGCGACCTGGCGCGCGCCGTCCTGGCCGTGAAAGGCAAGTACGGCAAGAACGCGCTCGTCAAGGGATTAAGCTTTACCGCCGGCGCCACCGCGCGCGAACGCAACGAACAAGTTGGAGGACATCGTGCCTAAGTCCCAACAACAGCCGATGCGGCCACCGACACCTTTTGAACGCCTAGCGGACCCCGAGGGAAGACGTCGCTCCGCCGACCCAAAGCTCACCGCCAACGGCACCGTCCGTGCCGGCCGTGCCGCGCAGTTTATGCCCTTTGCCGCCCTCACGGGATACTACGAGCTCGTGCGTAAACAAGAGATCACCGCCGAGCCAAAATGCGAACTCACAGAAGAAAAAGCCCTCGAACTTTCGAAAAAGCTCGAGGGCCTCAAACGCGGCGACCTGGTGCGCGTCACCTATTACGATATGTACGGCTATCGTAGCCGCACGGGCATTCTCGACGAAGTATTACCCGCATTCAAGCTGCTCAAACTCAGGGATATCGCCATCAACTTCGACGATATCCAAGGCATCGAGCTGCGTGGTCGAGTCTAGCGACGAGAACGCTTGCGCAAGACGAGAGCAATGCCAAGCACTGCGGCAGCTGCAACCAGCAATCCCAAGACCAGCGTGAGGGTCGAGTCGCCAGCGCGAGGCAGCGAGCCGTCCTTCGGAGTCTTCTTAGCGGTCGTCGTGGCGGTGGTCGTGGTGCTGCTCGACTGGTCGTTGCCACCCGTCTGGCTGCCGCCAGGCTGATCGCCGCCACCCGGCTGCGAAGGATCGGTGGGCTCCGTCGGATCCGGAGTACCGGGATCAACCGGATTCTCCGAATTCTCCTTGCGCTGGATCCAGACCTGGCAACCATAGAACGGGTTGGCGGTACCAAGGCACAGACCCTGGTTGGTCACCGCAAAGGTGCGCAGACCATGGTTATACGGATCGTTAAAGCCATTAGTCGTCAGCGTCGTAAAGTTCACGCCGTCCTCGGTCACATACATATCAAAGCCGCGCTCGGCATCGCGCAGGTAACACATGCACGTAAGGACACTCTGCAACTTCTTGAGGTTCTCCTCGCTCAGCAGCTTATCGAGCGCATCCTGAATATCGCTCGGCAGCTCGGTGCCATAGGCATCCTCGTACTGCTGCTTAAGGCTCTCATAGCTATCGAGCATGTCCTGATACTGGTCGGCAAAGGACTTGAAGTACGCGATCTCGCCATCGATCTTCTGGACATAAGCGGCATCGTCCTCAAAGTCCTGGGACATCGTCGCGGCCTGATCGCAAAGACCGCCCGCGGCATCCTCCAGCGCATCGCTCAGATCGCCAAAGCCCTTAGCAACCTCGGTCTTCTCGTCATCGACATCGACGGTCTCGTTTGAATCATCGACCTCGGCAGCTTCGTTCGAATCATCGACCTCGACGGCCTCGTTTGAATCATCGTCCGCAAGCGTGTTCACGGGAACGATGGGGTCGTCAGGCGATTTCTTGTCGAGCAGGTGATCGAGCAGGTCCCTAAGGCGCTGAACCTGAGAGTCCCACTCCTCGGGCGTCATATCGATAATGTCGCCATTGGAGAACTGGCCGATCGGCTCAAGCAGGCTCGCGGTATCAAAGGTACCGATATACAGCTTGCCGTCGAACTTCTGCATGCGCCAAATGTACTGGTTCTCGTTTCGGCCAAAGCCCGAAGTCAGGCCGGAAATACCGCCCTCGGGGAACATGTCGGTGCGATCGCCAACGACGAGCTCCATGTTCTCGTCCTTGTCCATGCGATAGATGTTAACCGACTGCTCAAGATTGGCATTCACAAACGAGCAGTCAACGCCACCCATGCTGCTCTTGCCGCCCTCTTCGGTGTTGGATTTGTTGAACAGGATGCGCTCGAGGGCAATCTCCTCGTCGTTGTATTCACCGATATAGAGGTAGTCGTTGTAGACGATGAGATTGGCAGCGCCAGAACGGGTACGGGCAGGATCGATGCCAAAGCAGTACTTTGCACCGTCCGTCTTCTGATCGCCGACAATGGGAGTCCACGAATAGCTGCCGTCGGCATTCTTGTCGCCACGGACCATGGCAAACGACTGCATGGAATTATCATCGGGAGCGTTCTCGGGCGTACCGGTGCAGATGGTCGCATAGAGATGGCCATTGTACGAGACCATATCCCAAATGGCGCCGCCGTAGATGCTGTCCTTATAGCGAATCGCCGGATAGCCAAACAGCGTCTCCGAGTTGGCAATCTCGGTGAAGCTGTCCTGGCCCTTCGAGGGGTCAGACGACGTCAGGATTGTCGACACAAAATTACCGTTCGCGTCTTTACCCACATTACTGATGACGAGCTGGCCATCATGGACGCACATGCCGCGGATACCGGTAGAAATGCCCTGCTTGTAGGCAGCACCGTAATCCTGCATACTCGAAAGGCCCTGATAGACAACTTTGTACTCATCCGTCTTAGGATCGATCTCGTATACAGCAGGCAGGCCGCCTTTGCCGCCATTGGTCCTGACGCTGCCGCAGAAATAGAGCTTACCCTTATAGCTCACGGCATTGCGGAACAAAGGAGCGACGCCGTTGAGCGATTCAGAGAGCAGCAGCTTGGTCTCACCGGTCTTGGTATTGATCTTGACCAAGATGCCGCCGCTGTCCTTGTCGGCCGTGCCGTCCTCCTTCTGCTGTCCATAGAAGAAGGTGCCGTTAAACATGGCCTCCAGCGTCAGGCGCATGGTCTCGGCATCAAAGGAATCGCCCAGCGTGCCGTTCATGAGCGTCAGCGTGTTGCCCATCGCCGCATAGCAGGTGCCCACATAAAGCCAGTCACCATAGCTCGCAGCCGCCCAAGTGTAGCTCTGGCCGCGATCGCCTTCGTTGTTGGCCGTATTACCATCGGCGCCCGGAACGGCAACGGCACCGCCACCCTGGTAGTCGACGATGCCATCCGGCTGCGACGTTCCTACCGTAGGATGCGAGAGCTTTTCAAAGGAATACCCATTTCCCGCATTGTAGGTAACGGCACCCGAAGCGTCTTCGGCATGCGCCGGCAGCGGCGATACCAAGATAGCGGCAAGCGCTGCCACCAAGCCAAGTGCTCCCACTCGTCTCATAAGGCTATAACCTCCCCTGTCCTAAAGCCCAGCTTTAGCATTCTTCATTTCTGCCCACGGTTAATTGCAATCTGAGCACAGCAATAATCAGCATATAAATATACACCTGTAATTTTTTGGACGTGTTAATAGATGCTCGATTGGTAGCGAATTCCGCGCAAACCGTCACCAAACTCCACTTTTGCCGCATCTAAGGGTTATTTTTTACGCAAATTTTTGGATGCCGATAGTCACAATGAGCAGGAGGCCGGTATCCACCGGAGAGGGCAACGCCTACATTTTCATAACGTAATAGCCCGCGCCCCTCACCGCCGTCTCGAGTGTGTCGCGATCAACCGGGAGCTTCGAGCGTACGCGTGCTGTGTGGTCAGCGTACGTTACCGTTGCCCACACGCCGTCCAGCGCATTGAGGGCATTCGTCACATTCCGAGCGCAGCCGTCGCAGCTCATGCCGCCGATAAGCAACTCCTCACGATAGGGGTAGTGGGACTCGTCGGTGTCTGCCACCACAACCCTCTTGGCTTTCTTTCCGCTTGCGCCATCACTGCAGCAACTCTTCCCATGCGTCGACGCCGCAATACGGCGCAGCCCAAAGAACATACCAATGGCAATCACGCCCAGCACGATGATATTTGCTGGGTTGAGCAAGTCGCTCATACGCTCCCCTTCCTTACGGTCCATTTCAGAGATACCCCCGTGGGGTGTCCCATCTTACTCCAAACTCATGTCAGTTCAGTCAATTAGTTTCCCTCTTCAAACTTTTTAGTTGACCTAGGCTTACTTTCGTGTATAAGTTTTCCTAGGCTAACAGGAAAGGACGGCAATGGCGTCATGACTCGAACTATAGACATTCCAACGTTTCAGGCGGCGGTCGTTCGCAACTGCTCTCCCACGCTTGCGGGCATCAAGCCGGCATCGCTCTTTACCTATCCCGGCGTCTACGCCCATCAGGATGGTTCGGACGCGACCGCGTCAATCGCAGAACGCCGAGCACGCCTGCTC
The DNA here is from genome assembly GCA_902468085.1 of uncultured Collinsella sp. Lineage (GTDB taxonomy): Bacteria > Actinomycetota > Coriobacteriia > Coriobacteriales > Coriobacteriaceae > Collinsella. The sequence goes on along the minus strand of CABQXN010000045.1, from coordinate 1,070 downwards.
AACGTTATCGCCCAGTGCAACCGCGAGCTTAACTCGCTCGGCATCCATCTGAGCGTTTTGGTCTGGCGCCCCTGCGGGGCGCTCGTATACGCATATCGGCCCAATAGCCTCGCCACTCACCTTGCTGACCCGCGCGCCAAAACGGCACTCGCCAAGGAGGGCTACGACACCGGCAACCTCTCGGCATGTCTTGTGCACCTGGCATCGCGCATCACGCTCGCAAGCAATAACGCCGCGGAATGCGCATGCGGCCAAACCCGATGCGCATTGGACCATCAAGCGCGCTACGACAACGGCTGCACCTGCGAGTTTCCACACGAAATTGGCTACTTCCTGGGATATCCCTACGACGACGTGCACGAGTTCATCGCCCAACGTGGCGAGAACTACAAGATCTTTGGAGCCTGGAAGGTCTATACGAATGCCGAGCAGGCGCTTGCGACGTTTGATGCGTACCGTGCCTGCACCCAACACCTCACCTTTATCTATCAGCAGGGCTGCAGCTTGGCGCAACTTGTCCAGGCAACCCGATAGAGCATACAAAACGCGGCCGCACGCCGCACAACCGAAAGGAAAACATATGAGCAAGATCGCCGTCGTCTACTGGAGCGGTACAGGCAACACCGAGGCCATGGCAAACTTCGTTGCCGAGGGCGCAACCGGTGCCGGCGCCGAGACAGAGGTCATTTCCTGCGCCGACTTCTCCGCAGACAAGACCGCCAGCTATGACGCCATTGCCTTCGGCTGCCCAGCCATGGGCTCCGAGGAACTCGAGTACGATGAGTTCCAGCCGATGTGGGATGAGGTCAAGGAGACTCTCGACGACAAGAAGGTCGTCCTCTTTGGCTCCTATTCGTGGGCCGAGGGCGAGTGGATGGACAACTGGAAGGCCGATGCCGACGAGGCGGGCGTCAATGTCGTCGATTCCGTCATTTGCTACGATGCGCCCGACGATGAGGGCGAGACCGCTTGCAAGGCCCTCGGAGCCGAGCTCGCGTAACGAACCCAGGACCTCCAAAAGAGTCTGCATCAAAGCGTATCCTTATCCCTACAAAAGAGCGGGGGCTGGA
>CABQXN010000044.1:0-13223 GCA_902468085.1 uncultured Collinsella sp. | reverse complement strand
CCCGCTTTTTCATCGCGCTAGCGCTTCTTTGGGATCGACCTAAGGCGAGCGAACCATAGGGCTGCGGCACCCGAGGTCAGGAGCGCGGTGATGCAAGCGGCGATGGGAGCTGATCCTGTTGCCGGTAGGTCCTGCGGTAGGGTACAGCGTTGAATGACACGGTCATCGTCATGTGACTCAAGTTTATCGCCGCCGCCGTTGCGGCAAAGATCGACGTGTGCGCTGTTGGTGAGTGCGGTTTGGGGCGTATAAGCCGACGTCGCCTGCATGTGCACGATTGCGCCCCGAGCGTCTGTGCCAAGGATTGCTTTGGCATCGTCAAGATCGTCGTGCTCATCTTTGAGATCATCGCGGTTCCAAGAATCCGCATCGCTTCGAGTCGTAAAGTCGGCGGCTACCGCACCGTATTCAATTCGAATGCCCGTTACGACGGTATTGGATGCAAGGTCGAGTTCTTTCGCCTCGAGTGTGGTGGATTCCGTGGTCGAGATATCCGCCTTCCAGAGGTGCCAACCGTCGTAATCGACGAGGCGGCAATCCTCACCCAGACTTTCCCTTACTTCGTCGGACTCAAGCCAAGGATTTTCGTGCCCATCGTCAAGTGTCGCGTTTGCCGGCTCATCGACGTCTGTCGAGTCCAACGGCGTCGTGCGATACCACACGTTGCACAGACCATTGAGGTCGCCGATGGCGACGGGGGTTTCGATTGAGACGAATCTCGCTGTATCGTCCTCGGCACACTCAAGATCATCGGTAAGTGTGAACTCATCAACCCAGGTAGTTGAATTGTTTCGAGCGTCGATGGTATAGGAGAAAAGCCCATCCGTATTGGTTTGCATCGCGGCACGGTTTTTACCATCGCCGTTAGCCAACAGGCCCTTTTCGATAGGTTGGACAAGTTCCTGACGCTTGTCGACCTGCCCCTTGATTTCGATGGGCGCATCCTTCATCGCGACGGATTGGACTTCTCCCGTATCCTTTATTTCAAACGTTATCTCCTCGGCAAGGTCATAGGTCCGCGGAGACATCATTTCGCGCAACGAGTAGGTGCCGGGTGCAAGATGTTCGACGCGGTGTGGCTTGTCGGATGAGGTCCAGGAGTCTATTTCGGTTTTATCGGGACCATATAAGGTGAGCTGTGCGCCTTCCACTTCCTGCTCACCGCTTGCATCGACCTTGGAGATATCAACCTTGGTGTAATCGTCGGATACGTTAAGCCGTGCTTCTACAACGGGTGTTTTCTGGTCGGCATAAGTAAGGTCGACAATATGGGTTGTCTGATCGAGCAAGAAGCCTGCCGGCGCTTGAGTCTCGACAACCTCGTAGCGTGCGGTGTCAGATCCCAGTGGGAGGTTGTCCGCGCGTGCTTCTCCAGTTTCATCCGTCGTGACGGTCGCGACAGTCTCACCGTCGAGCGCGGCAATGCTACCGTCGGGGCGCACGATATCACCCGAGGCACGGATCTCAAAGACGGCGCCCGCGAGGCTGCTCCCGTCTATGGCATCGGTTTTAACGATTCTGATGTTTCCGGTCGCGGCGTGGTCATAATACGAGGCGATTGCAACGGGCGTTAGGTTCATGTCGGTGGGTATGTTTACCTCGATCTCTTCGCCGACAAGATAGGGCTCTTTGGCCGAGGTTTCGCGTACATAATAGGTGCCCGGCACGAGCGATTCGGGCAGTGTGACGGTCCCGGTCGCGTCAGTCGTAAAGGTGTCCATTACGTTATGTGCTGGATACCAGCAAGTTTGTGAGACAGGTTCGTGATTGCTGTCGAGGAGTTGGAAGGTGAATCCGGCTAGGGGAACAGAAGCGCCTGTTTGGGCATCGCGTTTTACAATCTGGAGATGCGTCGACAGAGCGTGGTTGTCTACGATATATTGAAGCTCGGCGCCGTCGGAAATCTGATTGGCCCCGACGGTCCATTCCCCTGCACGTTTAAAACCCTCGGGGACGGTTTCCGGAACCTCGCGAACCGTGTAGCCGGCACGGTCGTATGGGACGGCTCCGTGGACACCGGCGGGTCGCTTGCCTGTGCCGAACCATGCTTCGGGCTGATCTTTGGTGGAGGCAAAGCCATAGATGTTTGTGGTCAGTGTGCCAACAACCTGCTGAGAGCTGTTGCTGACAACCTCAAAGACAACACCACCCGCCGGCTGCTCCAGGCCGGATTGGTCGCTATTGCCGTAATCCTTGAATTTGGAAATCTCAAGGTTAAACGCAATGGGGATATCGGAAACGCGAGATTCGATCTCGACCACGCCTGAATCGCCGAGTTGGTCGGCTCCAACGGTATAGGTCCAGCTGTCGTTGGATGGCAGGTAGCCCTCGGGGGCTTTTGATTCGTAGATGGTAAAGGTTCCTAAGGGGACATCGGCGAGGGTGGCCCGACCGCTTTCGTCGGTCGTGAGGATTTGTGCCCATCCAGGGGTTGATTGCGACACACACGTGAACTCTGCTCCTGCGAGTGAAGATCCCACCTGGGGGCCGGCATTCGTCGCGGCATCGAGTTTTACGATACGCAGATTGATGGTGCCGGGCTGTTCATCAATGGCGGCCCGCCCGCCGTCATTCCCCGTGGTAAAGGCAATACGATCGTGGCGGGGGACATAGCCGGCCGGCGCCTTCGTTTCAACTAGGTAGTATGCCGTGTTGGGCAGAAGTGTTGCTTGCGCTCGACCGTTGCTGTCCATCTTGATGGTGCCGACACGCGCGCCGCTGGCGCTCTCAAAAATATCGAATGTTGCCCCGGTAAACTGATAGGTATTGTTTCCGCTGGTAATAACGGTGTTAGCAGACTGCTTTTGGAAGGAAACAGAGACCGCCGGCAGTACATAGAGCATGTCTTGACGTTTGCTGCCGCCCGATACGGCCCCTAGATAGCGTCGCGCGCGGTGCGGAGCGGCTTTGATGCTTCCTGATTTTGCGCTGTCGTGGAGCCACCGCGCAGCCGCCACGACTTCATTGTCGGCGGTAAAGTGTCCGCTCTTGGTTTTACCCTGAGCGGTCGTGTAGGAGTAGGTGCCGTCGACATGGGTAGTGCCGTTGAGCATCCATACGGCAAGCTGGGTGGCGGCGCGGGCGCGATCGGGTGAAAGATGGTAACCGCCAAACGACGTGGTGGTGGGATATCCGTGACAAACGATTGCCGCGAACTCGTCGTCGAGCCACACCCAGCCTTGATCAAAGTTGAGCCATGGGCCGCCCGGTTTGGTGGGGCCGGGGCGCTCCTGGTTCATGCAGTAGGCAATTGAGGTGTCTTGAGCTTCATACTTGCCGATGAAGAAGGGCCCACAATCATCGCTAATAGTGCGGAAGCCGAGCTGGTCGTAGCCATCGACGGCAAATGCGGCTCCCGGTGCCAGGCAGCCGAAAAGCAGGAAGAGGAGCAGGAGCAGCGGACCTGTTGCGATTGCGCTGTGGACAGAGTGCATGGGTGCGTTGGACATGGCTGCTCCTTATCCCTCGTGCGCCGCATGGGGAGGTTGCGACGCGTAGGATGAGGCTACCCCCGAGGTTCATGCGGGTAAGTACCGGAGCCTGACCAAAAGCTTGCCCGATTTCTGACAAATCGAGCTCAAATACAACAATCAGATAAAAGTGCAGGTAGAAGATGGTAAGAAAAGAAAGACAAAGGTCCTCATCTCCACAATTGGCGCGGTTTTCAAACGATTCTCCACAGCTAAAACAAGCATCGACACCCTTGTATCGAACAAGACAACCGCGTTATACTATCCCCCACATATGCGGGCATCGCCAAGTGGTAAGGCATCAGCTTCCCAAGCTGACACTCGCGGGTTCGAGTCCCGTTGCCCGCTCCAGTAAAAAGCACAAGCACGACAGCGTTACGTTGCCGTGCTTTTTACTACTAAGCGCCGGGACTCGAACCCGCCAGGGTGCGAGCGTTAAGCAAACGCGAAGCGTTTGTAGCGAGCAGGCGAAGGCGCCGACAGGCGCCTGAAGCCGGTGCGGATTTGCGAAGCAAATACGCGGACGTCCCGTTGTCCGCTCCATGGAGCACAGAAGACCTCGGGACGGCCAATTCAACAAAGTCTTCCCCATCGTCACCGTGAATCCGAGGGGATCGACCGCAGCCGGTGCGGATTTGCGAAGCAAATAACGCAGACGTCCCGTTGCTCGCTCCAATTCCAAAATGTTAGGTTAATGCCTGCTGCCCATACTTGCACCTGCGCACGGTACAATGGTTGGGTTACGACCAACGTGCCAATAACCCAAAAGGAGCCGCTATGATCGATCGCTATACCCGCCCGGAGATGGGACACATCTTCTCCCTCGAGAACAAGTACGCCATTTGGCAGGAGATCGAGGTTCTGGCCTGCGAGGCCCAGGCGGAGCTCGGCAAGATCGGTATTTCCAAAGACGAGGCCCAGTGGATCCGCGACCATGCCAACTTTGAGAAGGCGAAGGTCGATGAGATCGAGGAAGTCACGCGCCACGACGTCATTGCCTTTCTGACCAACATGAAGGAATACATCGATGCCGATGTTCCCGAGGGCGACCCCAAGCCCAGCCGCTGGGTTCACTATGGCATGACCAGCTCGGATCTGGGCGACACGGCCCTGTGCTACCAGCTCACCCAGGCCTGCGACCTGATCATCGAGGACGTCAAGAAGCTCGGCGAGATTTGCAAGCGTCGCGCCTTTGAGGAGCGCAACACGCTCTGTGCCGGCCGCACTCATGGCATCCACGCCGAGCCGATGACCTTCGGCATGAAGTTTGGCTCTTGGGCCTGGGAGCTCAAGCGCGATCTGGATCGTCTTGAGGACGCCCGCAAGAATGTTGCCTTCGGTGCTATCTCGGGCGCTGTCGGCACGTACAGCTCCATCGAGCCGTTCGTCGAGGAGTATGTCTGCGAGCACCTGGGCCTGGTTCACGACCCGCTGTCCACGCAGGTTATCAGCCGCGACCATCACGCCTATCTCGCCGGCGTTCTCGCCACCACCGCAGCCACCTGCGAGCGCATCGCTACCGAGGTCCGCAATCTGCAGAAGACTGATACGCTCGAGGCCGAGGAGCCGTTCCGTAAGGGCCAAAAGGGCAGCTCAGCCATGCCGCACAAGCGCAATCCCATCACCATGGAGAAAGTCTGCGGTCTGTCGCGCGTCGTGAAGTCCAACGCCCAGGTTGCCTTCGATAACGTCGCCCTGTGGCACGAGCGTGACATTTCGCACTCCTCTGCCGAGCGCGTCGCCCAGGCCGATAGCTTCATCGCCCTCGACCACATGTTCCAGTGCCTCATCCGCGTTATCGACGGCCTGCAGCTGTATCCCGCCCGCATGATGGCCAACCTCAATAAGACCCGCGGCCTCATCTTCTCTTCCAAGGTACTGCTCGCCCTCGTCGACACGGGCATCACCCGCGAGGACGCGTACGCCATTGTGCAGGAGAACGCTATGGCAACCTGGCACGAGGTACAGGATTGTGTCTCCGGCCCCACCTTTAAGGAGCGTCTCGAGGCCGACCCGCGCTGCACCGTCAGCCAGGAGAAGCTCGACGAGATCTTTGATCCGTGGGACTTCCTCACCCGTATCGACACGGTCTTTGATCGTCTGGAGCAGCTGAGCTTCGAGTAGGTTCGGGCATAACGTTAGCTTTTTAGGGCGCTTTGCTGGTAATGTGTGTTGCCGGCAAAGCGCCTCGTTGCATTTAGGGAAAGACGGGGATAATAGTCGTCTCGAATAACATTCTGAGAGGGGATCGCATGATTTCGTTTGATTACAAGCCTCAGGGCGTGTGTGCTCGCAATATTCACCTTGACCTTTCCGATGACGGCAACAAGGTGATGGGCGTTGAATTTACCGGCGGCTGCGACGGCAATCTCAAGGCTATCTCCAAGCTGGTCGAGGGCGCTCCTGCCGATCGCGTAATCGAGGTTCTCGCCGGTAATACCTGCGGTATGAAAAAGACCTCCTGCGCCGACCAGCTTACACGCGCTATCGAGGCCGCTCGCGCCGAGATCGCCTAATGGGTATCGCCGATCACATCAAGAACGGAATATCGCGTCGCGGCTTCGTACTCGGTGGGGCTGCCGCGGGCGCTGCCACGGTACTTGCCGGATGCTCGAAAAAAACGGGCACCAGCGATGATGCCGCCGGCGAGCCGCAGGTTATCAAGGACGATTCCAAGATCATCTCGATTACGGATGAGTACGAGGCAGTCGACATCGATCTTGAGCCGGCGGCGTCGTGGACGCTGCCTCTGGGTACGCTGCTGTACTACTGCGACGGCGATTACGCCGCGGCGATGATGGCGCCCGCATCGGCGCTGCACGCCAACACACTCGGTGTGCTCAACCTGGGTGATGGCTCGCTTACCACATTAATCGAGGATCCTATCGAGGGCACGGGATATGCATTCTACGATGTCCGTGCCGGCGACGGCGTATTCGCGTGGGTTGAGATGAACTTTGCCAATTCATCGTGGAAGCTCTACGCTCAAAATCTGTCGGGCGCTTCGCTCTCTGGCGACGTGGTTGAGCTCGATCGAGGTGGCAAGGACTATGATCCGCCCTTGTTTACGGCGTTCGGGTCATCGGTCATCTGGTATAAAATGCCTTCGGCAGGCGGCAATAAAACGAGTAGTGATTCGTTTTGCTATCGTCGCTCGCTTGATGAATCCAAGGCCGAGGTAATTTGGAAATCGACGGGCCGCTTTGCATCGGCCCCGCGCGCGAGCGACGGCATTTTGACCATCTCGCCGCGTGTCCGCAACGACGAGGGCGTCTACTACGGCATAACGGCAATCGATCTGACCGACGGCAACAACACCAAGCGTGCCCAGTTGGTCCTCCCTTCGTCAGTTTCGCCTTTCGAGGCCGTATATATGGGCGATACCTTCGTGTTTTCTATCGAGGCGGCCTATAGTGGCGTGGGCAGCCTGGGCAATATGGGCACGTATATCGGTAATGAGGGAGGGCCGTACCTCTTCCTGTCACGCGAACCGCTCGCATGTGCGGCTGGCAAGAAGAATAAATACCTTGTTAAGGTACAGGCGTCGCATTTCCTGATCGACACCTCTGCCAAGACCTATGGCTCGCTGCTGTCGCCCGACCGCGCTTTGGAGTATGGCGATTATCCAGCTACGGCGGGAAAATCGGACTCATTCCTTACGTACGCCACGGTGCGCAACAGCCAGGGTATACCAGAGACAGTCACTGCACGCCTATTCTCTCTTTAAGCTTAGAGGGGTTAAAAAGGCGCCAACAGGGGAATAAACGCGTTGTAATTGTGAGTACCGCCCGCCGAGCTGCCGCGTCATAGCGGCATCTGGCGGGCTCAGGTGCGTTAAAATGGGCTTGTTCTTAGCTAATTGAGACAGGGGGGCCGTGTTATGGCTTCAGATGCAAAAAAGATTCTGCTGGTCGAGGATGAGAAGGCAATCCGTGACGCCGTCGCTGCCTATCTCGAGCGCGAAGGCTACTGGGTTGTGGGCGTCGGCGACGGTCAGTCCGCGATCGAGGAGTTCGAGAAGCATCAGTTCGACCTGGTCGTGCTCGACCTTATGCTCCCCAAGATTCCCGGCGAGCGCGTTTGCCGCACCATTCGCGATACCTCGGATGTCCCCATCATCATGCTGACGGCTAAGGGCGAGATCGAGGACCGTATTATCGGTCTTGAGCTCGGCGCCGATGACTATCTGATTAAGCCGTTCTCGCCGCGCGAGCTCGTCGCCCGCGTTCGTGCTCTGTTCCGCCGTGCCCATCAGGCCGACGAGCCCGCCGTCGAGGTACTCGACTTCGGCGATCTGGTCATCGATATCTCGGGCCACAAGATCTTGGTCGAGGGCAAGGAAGTCGATCTGACGGCTTCCGAGTTCAAGCTGCTCACCACGCTTGCCCGCCATCCCGGCCGTGTGTATAACCGCATGGAGCTGGTCGAGAAAGTGCTCGGGTATGACTTTGAGGGCTATGAGCGCACCATCGATAGCCACGTGAAGAATCTTCGCGCCAAGCTGGGCGATGATCCCAAGAAGCCCAAGTGGCTCTACACCGTCCATGGTGTCGGCTATCGCTTCGAGGCTCCGGCCAAGACCGATAAGTCGGACGAGAAATAGGGAAATCACATATGACACCTGCGCGCTTTGAAATCGGACAAAAGCACAAGCAGGAGAGCGAGGCGGGTTCCAAGGCTAGTTGGAACACGCCTCGTTCCGATTCACGGCCAACGATGAGCTATCCCTCGCGCATGGCACTTGCTTTTGCTCTGACATCGCTCATGACAGTATTGGTGCTGGTGGGCGTTGTCTCTGTTGTGTGGGGCACGGTCTTTTCGGATTACACACGCTCCAATATCGTCGAAATCGCAAATTCCGCTGCCGAGAAGTTGGCAACCTCATATGAGGAAAACGGCTCTTGGACCGCGGGAGAACTGCGCACGGTCGCAACGTCGAGTTTGGTTTCCGACGATCTGGGTATGCAGGTCGTCAATAAAAAGGGCGTGATCGTTTATGACGATTCCTGGCCCTCGGCAAGCGCCACCGCCGATGTACGCGAAAACCAGGCTACGACCGACGACACGAGCGGCAAGAGGGCATCGCATAGCCCGGTCTCGTCTGCTCCAACCGACTCCGATAGCGTTGCTAACGTCGAGATTGTAACGTCTTCCGGCGAGCATGTCGGACAGGTAAAGCTGTGGGCCATCGGCTCCGACGCTCTGCTCACCAAGGCGGACTCTGCGTTTAGGGAGAAGACCTTTAACGCCATGGCCCTCGCCGCGGTTGTTGCAATCTGCATTTCGGTCGTTATCGGATCGCTCGTGTCGCGCATGCTCACCAAACCGATTCATCGCATCACCAGTACCGCAAAGCAAATCCGTGACGGCGACCTGTCGGCTCGCACGGGGCTGCGCGGTGATGACGAGATCGATCAGCTGGGTGAGACCTTCGATGAGATGGCCACTTCTCTCGAGAAGGATATGAAACACGAGAAGCGCCTGACCTCAGACGTTGCACACGAGCTTCGCACGCCGCTTATGGCCATGCTCGCAACGGTCGAGGCCATGCAGGATGGCGTGTATCCCACCGACGATGAGCATTTGGAGACCGTTGCTTCCGAGACGCGTCGCCTGGCTCGTCTGGTGCAGCAGATGCTCGACCTATCGCGTATGGAAAACAGCACGGCTCCGCTCAATCTAGAACCGGTGGACATGGTTCCGTTCGTGCGATCGATTGTGAACGGCCAGGAGCGTCTGTTTGCCGACCGTGACCTTCGTCTTCGCTTTGCAGATGAAACCCAAGGGCACGACGATGTCGTCGAGGCCGATCCCGACATGATCACGCAATGTGTTATCAACCTCATGAGCAACGCCATGCGCTACACCCCCGAGGGCGGTTGGGTCGTGGTGTCGGTGCTCAGTGACCGCAAGCACGTCAGCATTGCCGTTTCTGATACCGGCATCGGTATTGCCAAGGACGATCTGTCGCGCATCTTCGGGCGGTTTTGGCGCGCCGATGCCAGCCGCGCCCGCGAAGCTGGCGGCCTGGGCGTCGGCCTCGCCGTGACCAAGCAGATCGTCGAGCGTCACCATGGCTACATATCCGTGGAGTCGGAGCTTGGAAAGGGTACGACTTTTACAATTCATCTGCCCCGCGAGCACACGGCGGACGCGGCATCTACTACAATGGAGCACTAGCTTTTCGCTATTCGGTGAAGGAGGGGCCGCGTCCCTGCCGCTCCGAGTTTGCGAAAACATGCGGGAAAGAACCCGCATTTCTGTCGTATTTAGGTAAGGAGTGACTCACGTGACAACGATGGAGCGTCGTCCGGATTCCCGTGGCAAGGTTCGTGATATTTACGATGCCGGTGAAAACCTGCTGATGGTCGCCACCGACCGCATTTCTGCGTTCGACTTCATTCTTCCCGACGAGATTCCGTTTAAGGGAGAGGTGCTCAATCGCATCTCGGCATTCTGGTTCGATAAGTTTGCCGACATCGTCCCCAACCATCTCGTTTCCATCGACCCGGCGGATTTCCCCGAGGAGTTTGCTGAGTATCGTGACTACCTCGCTGGCCGCGCCATGCTGGTTAAGAAGGCCCAGACGATTCCTATCGAGTGTATCGTCCGCGGCTATCTGACCGGTTCGGGCAAGAAGACCTACGACGAGAACGGCACCGTCTGCGGCATCCAGCTGCCTGAGGGCCTGACCGAGGCTTCCAAGCTTCCCGAGCCGTTGTTCACGCCGTCCACGAAGGCCGAGATCGGTGACCACGACGAGAACATCTCGTTCGAGCGTTGCTGCGAGATCGTGGGCGAGGACATCGCCACGCAGATTCGTGACCTTTCCCTCAAGATCTACAAGGCCGCTGCCGAGTACGCCGCGACCCGTGGCATCATCATTGCCGACACCAAGTTCGAGTTTGGTGTCATCGATGGCAAGGTCACGCTGATCGACGAGTGCCTCACGCCCGACTCCAGCCGTTTCTGGCCTGCTGCCAGCTACGAGGAGGGCAAGATCCAGCCTAGCTACGACAAGCAATTCGTCCGCAATTGGCTCAAGGCCAACTGGGATATGACGGGGGAGACCCCGCACCTGCCCGCCGAGGTCATCGATGGCACGTCCGAGCGCTATCGCGAGGCCTTCCAGATCATCACGGGCTCCCAGTTCACAAGCATGAAGGAGAACGCATAAGTGAGTACCCGTAGCGCCACGAACAAGCGCACGCAATCCCACGAAGTTACCGGGGTTGCGCGCAAGTCTGCCGCATCTGCTAAGCCCGCCCGCCAAGCAGCGAGCTCCGTTCGCGTCGTGCCGGCTTCGTCTAAGGCACGCCGCAAAGAGCTCGAGAAGGGCGAGAACCTCGAGGGCCTCTCTAAAGAGGAGAAGCGCGCCCGCAAGGCTAAGCAGCGTGCCAAGGAGGACCGCATCTATACGGTGTCGAATATCCTCCTCAAGCAGGACGAGGACTACACCAAGCGCCGTCGCATCTGGTGGATTGTGCTCGCCATTGGCATGGTGCTCGTCGTGGCAATTTGGGCCTCGCTGTACTTCGCTCCCGCTGGCATGGTGTCCAGCCCTGTCCAGATGGTCGGCATTGTTTTGTCCTATGTCATCATTTTGGGCGACTTTATCTATGACTTCGCTCGTATTCGTCCCTTGCGCAACATGTACCGCGCGCAGGCCGAGGGCATGTCCGAGAACAAGCTCAACGCTCTTATTGAGCGCGCGGCTGCCGAGGAGGACAAGAAGGACTCCAAGAAGAAGTAGCGTTTGTATACATACTTATCGCTAAGATATAAGGCGCGTCGTTTTTGCGGCGCGCCTTTTTACTGTTCTATAGATAGATGGAGTGGCACATGATTCGAGCTGCCCTGACGGTCGAAGAGGCCCTGGAGGGTATGAAGTCCCTGGAGCCCAAGATTAAAAACTATGCGCGCCTGGTTGTCCGCAAGGGCGTAAACGTTAAGCCCGGCCAGGAAGTCGTCGTTCAGTCTCCGGTTGAGTGCGCGCCGTTTGCGCGCGTGGTGGTCGCGGAGGCCTATGCTGCCGGCGCCGGCCACGTGACGGTCATCTGGGCCGATGATGCCGTGACGAGGCTCACGTACGAGCATGTCGAGAAAAGCTATTTTGAGCAGACGCCCGAGTGGAAGCGCCTGCAGCTGGATTCCCTGGCCCAGGACGGTGCCTGCTTTATCTTTATCGAGGGTGCGGACCCCGCCGCCCTTAAGGGCATCGATCCCGCTAAGCCCGCTGCAGCTTCTAAGGCAAAGAACACGCAGTGCAAAGTTTTCCGCCGTGGACTGGATTACAACATCAATCCGTGGTGCATCGCCGGCGCTCCGGTCGTGGCTTGGGCGCGCGAGGTGTTCCCGGGAGACGCCGATGAGGTTGCAATCTATAAGCTGTGGAATGCGATTCTGCACACCGCTCGCGCCGATGCCCAGGACCCAGAGAGCGACTGGGAGCTCCATGACGCCGCATTCGAAAAGAACCTGCGTTTCCTGAACGACAATCGTTTCGACTGCCTGCATTACACCGCGGCAAATGGAACCGATCTGACGATTGGCATGACGAAGGGTCACGAGTGGGCCGGCGGCAAGGGCAAGACGCCCGATGGGCACCCCTTCTTCCCCAACATTCCCACCGAGGAAGTCTTCACTTCGCCCGATCGCATGCGCGCCGACGGTATCGTGTACTCGGCCATGCCGCTCATCCACCACGGCAATAAAGTCGACGATTTTTGGATTAAGTTCGAGGGCGGCCGCGTGGTGGACTACGACGCCCGCGTGGGCAAGGCAACGCTCGCAAGTATCATCGATACTGACGAGGGCGCTGCTCACCTGGGAGAGGTCGCGCTCATCTCCAAGAACACGCCGATCCGCGAAAGTGGTGTTCTGTTCTACGATACGCTCTATGACGAGAACGCTAGCTGCCATCTCGCGCTAGGTGTCGGTTTCCCCGAATGCATCGAGGGTGGGTACGACATGTCCAAGGAGGAGCTCCTGGAGCATGGTGTTAACGTCTCGAGCACGCACGTCGATTTTATGATCGGCACGGACGACATCGATATTACGGGCATTACGCCTGATGGACGTGAAGTTGTGATTTTCCAGAACGGCCAATGGAGTTGGGAATAGTCCCAGACCGTGGTACAATGCCACCCGCGGGCCGTTAGCTCAGCTGGCAGAGCAGGGGACTTTTAATCCCAAGGTCCAGGGTTCGAACCCCTGACGGCCCACCCAAAGATTGTTGAGACGGTCAACTTCGGTTGGCCGTCTTTTTTGTTGCCGGTGCACGGGTTCGAACCCGTCGGGGCGCGGAGCTGAGTAAACGCGTGAGCGTTTGCCAGCGCAGCGCGCAAGGCTCGAAAGCGCCGCAGCGGCCGCCTGCGGAGCAGGCTGAACCCCTGACGGCCCACCCAAAGATTGTTGAGACGGTCAACTTCGGTTGGCCGTCTATTTTGTTGCCGGTGCACGGGTTCGAACCCGTATCTATCTATATATAAGAACGCTTGGCGAACAAAACCCGCCTTTTACCGATAGGAAACAAATAGCTGATGCCTTTGGAGTAAAGTAGCGCTCCAGAGATGACCGATGTCTCAATACTCATAAAACAGCTGGTCATCGCCAATATCAGAAGCCAATGCTTCAGTTTTAACCTCAGTGACGCGACTGAGGGATCTATTTATTTGTGAACAAAATATGGAGTGCGCGATTCCCGCCCCCGGGGCCCCTCCGGTCTGGCAATATATCTCCTTGCCGCGCGGC
>CABQXN010000043.1:0-13444 GCA_902468085.1 uncultured Collinsella sp. | reverse complement strand
ACCCCGCCGTGCGCTTCGCGCCCCGGGGGCCTTCCGTCCTGCGGAAAGATTTGGGAGGTAAGCCCTGGGGCCTCCTGCGGTAACTAAGGAGGCCGTGGCTATTCGTCTTCTTGCTGCAAGTGCGTGGGCTGAGATTTTGGGATGTTGCAGGCTCTTGGCTGCTACCTGCACTGACATTTGTCCTGAAATGGCTGGTCGTTAGGGGTTGCTACCGGTAGTTGCGGTAGGGTTGGGGCAGATTCTAACTGGAAATGGTGGTCGCTACCGGTTGTTCTCGGCATACTCGGCTCATTCGATTACGGTCACCACATGAAAGGAACTGTCATGGATCTTGCGATGGCGCAGCGGCTCGTTGATCGCCGCAAGGCTGCCGGGCTTTCTCAGGAGGCGCTTGCCGCCCAGCTGGGTGTGAGTCGTCAGGCTGTCAGTAAATGGGAGCGCAGCGAATGCTCGCCCGATACCGATAACCTTATTGCGCTCGCCGCGCTGTATGGCGTGTCGCTGGATGAGCTGTTGTATGGGGAGGCGGCCAACAATGCCGACGACCTGGAGGACGGTAGCGCCGGCACCGAGACAGCGGATGTGGCTGGCGAGGCCGAGGATTCTGCCGAGAACGCCGATTGCGGCGACAAACCACTTGTCGATATTTCCCTCGCGCGCGGCATCCACGTTATTGATCCCAACAAGGGCAAAGAGGTTCATGTTGGCTGGAGTGGTATCCATGTGGCTAACAAGCGCAAGGGTGAAGAGGTCCATGTGGGGCCGGGCGGATTGCATATCGATACGCTTGAGGACGATGGGCATAGCGTGCATACCAATGACGACGGCACCGTCACCATCGACGGCGAGACGTTTTCCAGCTGGAAGGAAGCACACGACAAGCTCGACCATCATGGCAAGCATTTCCACACCAAGGTCGGACGTACATGGAACAAATTCCCCTTCCCCGCGCTTGTCGCCCTCGCCTATCTGGTGCTCGGCATTGTCTCCGGCACATGGGCTACGGGACTCTTCCTCGTCTTTTTGATTCCCGTCTATTACGCGCTTGGCGACTTTATCGACCAACGCCACTTATCTAAGCTGATCGATGTCGTCTATTCAGTCAGTGCCGAGGCATGGTTCCTCTACATGTGACTCTGCCTGGGGCAACCCCATCCCGCCTGGGTAATCCTCATCACCATCCCGGTCGTAAAAGCACTCATGCGTTGGTGCCGTAAACAATGGAAGCATCGCAAACAGGCCTAAACCGCCCTAACCCGCCAGCAACACCCAACTAGTACTCCCCCGCCCATCCCTCCTAAGTTGCGGTGATATAGTTCCGGTTTTAGCCTTGAGTAGTCGAGTTTAGGAACTATTCCACCGCAACTTACGAATGATCGGAGCGGCTACAGCACAAGCGTCGGCGTTCGTTTGATGGTCCGCCACGAAAAGGGCCCATCTACTACGTTTAACTCGAAGGGGCCAACCATGACCGCCTTTTTCGAAAATCGACAGGCCTTCTACCTGCGGTTTTGTTTTTTGTTTTCCCGGCATGGTTGAGGGTATCCAATTAAACATAGTAGATAGGCCCATTTTGTGGCATACGACCCATTCAAGCCCTATCTCGAAGGCTAAAGAGAGCCTCTCATCCACGCTTGCGAGCGAAAACCAAATAGAATGAAAGGCAAATGAAAAGCCCGTTTGACGAGCGGAGGACATATGCGCGACGTAGCCGAAAGCGACTGGAAGCTGTTTAAGAAAATGCTTCCTCAATGGCAAGAACGTTATATGGAAAAGCTCATCGGCCAGTACGTTGAGATACTGAATGGCGACAGCGAAGCGTCCAGTAGATTTTGGGCACTAGAAGAGAGCCTCAATAGAAACAAGCTGTCCTCAGGCGTAATTGCAAACGACATTCGCCGCAGCACAATGCACCGCGAGATAGCCAATTTGCTTATCGACAGCGTGATTACCCTTGACGACCTTGACGGTTTTACCGAGGACATTAAGAGCTATGCGCAGCACTGGATTGGCCAGTAAGGGCACTGAGCGACAAATATCCCCAGCAAAACGGGGCAAACGCCGGACCACCTAATGGTTGTCCGGCGTTTGCCCAGATAAAACCAGCCAAAATAAACCTGTCCCTTTTTGGCGGATTACTCGGCGCTCTTGAGGGCACCGACCATGTCAATCTTGTTGAGGGTACGATTGGTAGCGAGGTTGACGATAAACGTAAAGCCAAAGGAAAGCACCACGGCGAGCACGTAGCTTAGCGGCTCGACCTCGACGTCAAAGTACAGCGACGGCATCTGCAGGATGTACGTAAAGCTCTCGGCCAACGCACCACCCAGTGGAACGCCCAGCGCAGCGCCGATCGCCGTGAGGATCAACGTCTCCTTGTTGACGTAATGGTGCACCTCACCGCGACGGAAGCCCAACACCTTAATGGTCGCCAGCTCGCGCTCGCGCTCGGAGATATTCGTGTTGGACAGCGTAAACACCACCACAAACGACAGGCACGCCGCCATAAAGGTCACGAGCACCACGACCGAATTGATAATCGTAAAGTTCGCCTCATAGTTTTCCCAATGCTCGGCCGTACTCGAAATCGTAAGCCAACCGTCACTCTTAAGATTCTTGCTAAACGCAATCTGGTCGGCCGACGAACCCTTGAGCAGTGCAAAGATGCCGTTAAGACGCGCGCTTCGGCCGAACGTGCGCTCATAGGTGCCCTGCGTCATGTAAAGCGTGTTGCCCAGATAGTTAAGCGAAATGTCGCTGACTTTGACCTTGGCAACATTGAGCGACGAATCCTGGACGTGAGCCGTATCGCCCGGCTGAATCCCCAGCACCAGCTGTGAACTTTTGCTCAGATACACGTCTCCGTCACGCAAAGGCAGCGGTTCTTTGGACTCATCCTCCAGACGCACGTAATCGCCCAAGTCACTCGTGCGGTCATCGGGCACCACGATCAGCTGCACAGTCTCGCTCTTGCCGCCAAATGTAAAGGTGACGTTGTCGGTCATAATCGGCAGCGTCGAAGTCACGGTCACGTTGGAATCATTGGACGCGCTGCGCCCATCCAATGCCGCGCACGTCTGTGAAAAATCGTCGGGATTGGCGACCGCCAGCAGGTCGTAGCGCGTGATATGCCCGTACTGCTTGGGCGAAAGCGCCACCGACGTATCGCGGATGCCCATACCGCAGATCACAAGCGCCGTACAGCCCGCGATACCGAAGATGGTCATAAAGGCGCGCTTTTTGTAGCGGAATAGGTTGCGTGCAGCGACCTTGTTTAAGAAGCCCATGCGGCGCCAGATAAAGCCGATATGCTCGAGCAGAATGCGCGAGCCGGCGCGCGGGGCCTTGGGACGCATGAGCGAGGCTGGGGTCTCGGCCATCTCGTGGCGGCAGGCGATAATCGTAGCGCCCACCACGCCCACGGCAAACAGCGCCACCGACACGAGCGAAGACACGATATCGTACGAAAGCAGCATCTGGGGCAGCGAGTACATGTCGTCGAACACCGTAAACAAGAACAGTGGCAGGCCCACAAAGCCGATGATGTTGCCGAGCACGCCGCCGATCAGACATGCCCACAGCGCATAGTCCACGTATTTGGACAGGATGCGCTCGCGTGAATAGCCAAGCGCCTTGTACAGGCCAATAAGCGTGCGCTCCTCCTCGACCATGCGCGTGGCGGTGGTGAGGCTGATGAGCACGGCGACGATAAAGAAGATAAACGGGAACACCGTGGCGATGGCCTCGATCGAAGAACTGTCGCTCTCGACGCTCGAGTAGCTTGCGATGTTACCGCGGTCCTGAATGTACCAAGTGCATTCACCCAGATTGGAAAGCTCGGCGCGGGCATCGGCGAATTGCTGATCGGCGGCGGCGCGGCGCTGGTCCAACTCGGCCTGAGCTTGGACGCGCTCCTCGCTGCCCTCGGCCATGCGGTTGATGCTATCCTGCTCAATCCCAAAGAGCATGGCGGCCTGGCGCTCAGCCGCATCCAAGCTTGCCGGCGTGTCAACCGTCAGCTCCTGGACGCGCGCCTTTTCACGCTCCTCGCGGATCTTCTCGATATTGCCCTTGACCTCATTGATCTTTGCCGTGTAGGCATCCGAGTAGGAGTTGAGGCTCTTGGCTCCCTCGACGATCACGTGGACCGCGGAGTAGGACGATGATGTCGCGGCATCCTCGCTCACATAGAACTTATAGTCCGCAGCCGAAGCGGCACGGAAGGCGTTGACTGTCGAGTCGGAGCTCACATCAGTGGGGTCGAGGACCTCGGCCGTAATGGTGTAATCGCCCGCGGCAAACTGATCCTTGGCACTTTGGTTGGACGAGCTCGCGTCATTGGCGGCAAAACTCACGGTATCGCCGAGCTTTTTGCCCGAAGCCTTCAGGAACTTCGAAGTTACCGCCACCTCATCGGCGCTCTCGGGCAAATCGCCGTTCACGAGCACTGGCTGATCGATGTTCTCCTTGGAGAGACTTTGCACGACCACGCGCTCGCGCGTTGTGCCCACGGCGGTGTAGGCGGTCTCGGTGTAGATACCCTCGGCCGTCTCGACCCCGTCGATCTCTTGGATAGCCGCGAGATCGTCGCGCGTAAGGCCACAGGTCGACTGCACGTTAATGTCATAGACATTCTGCTGGTCAAAATAGGCGTCGACCGAATCGCACAAATCCTCGCAGCCCGCCTTAAGGCCGCACATCACACTCACGCCGAGCGCGGTGATGACCACGATGGACAAGAAGCGCTTAAGACTGCCGCGGATTGTGCGGTAGATGCCACGGCGAAATACCGTCGGCACCATATCGTTTGAGCTTTGGGCGGTACGGTAGGTCGCGAACTCCCGGTCCCGACTCACGTGCTCCGTATCGTGGTTTTGGCTGTTTTGGCGGTCCTGGTCCATGGGCGCTACCACTCGATCGTCTCGATAGGCACGGGATTTTGCTGGACCGTCTCGCTCTCCACACGACCACTCTTAAAGCGGATCAGGCGATCGGCCATGGGCGCGAGCGCGGAGTTGTGCGTGATGATGATGACCGTAATGCCCTGCTTGCGGCAGGTATCCTGCAGCAGCTTCAATATCTGCTTGCCGGTTTTGTAGTCGAGCGCGCCCGTGGGCTCGTCGCACAGAAGCAGCTTGGGGTTCTTTGCCAGTGCGCGGGCGATGGACACGCGCTGCTGCTCGCCGCCCGAAAGCTGTGCCGGAAAGTTGCCCAGGCGCTCGCCCAGGCCAACCTGGCGAAGCGTCTGTTCGGCATCGAGCGAATCGGGGCAAATTTGCGCCGCGAGCTCGACGTTTTCGAGCGCCGTCAGGTTGGGGACCAGATTGTAGAACTGGAAGACAAAGCCGACATCGGCGCGGCGGTATTCCACGAGCTGTGCCTCGTTAGCAGAGCTCACGTCGCGCCCGTCCACCGTCACGGTGCCGGAGGTCGCCGTATCCATGCCGCCCAGAATGTTGAGCGCCGTGGTCTTGCCGGCACCCGAAGCGCCCAGAATGATGGCGAGCTCACCGCGCTCGACCGTAAAACTCGCACCGTCGAGCGCGTGAATACGGGCGTCGCCCTCGCCGTATGCTTTGATGACGTCTTTGAATTCGATATAGGCCATCGATTAATTCCCATCTGGTCGGATAACTCTTTAGTATTACCCATTTCGCACCGACCAAAAAGGGACAGGTTTATTTTGGCAGGTTTTATATGGGGAAACGGCAGCTATAGATGAGGCGCCGGGGAGGCAGAGAAATCATCGACGGGGTCAGGCCGACCGCCAAACACAACGCACGCATCTCAATCTGTCAGCCAACTCATTCGAACAGCTGTTCGTTTCTATGATATGATTCAGCTATCTAAGCAGGCCAATACGCAGAAAGGCGGCCAACATGGCGTTCGACTTTAAGAAGGAATGCAAGGAGCTCTACAGACCTGCAAGCAAGCCGAGTATCGTAACTGTCCCGCCTATGAACTACGTAGCCGTTCGCGGAAAGGGTGACCCAAATACCGAAGGTGGCGAGTATCAAAACGCCCTGCCGTTGCTTTACGGCATCGCCTATACCGTCAAGATGTCGAAGAAAGGCTCAAGGAGTATCGAGGGCTATTTCGACTTTGTGGTACCGCCGCTCGAGGGTTTCTGGTGGCAAGACTCCCCGAGCGGCGACATCGACTATGTACGCAAGGACGATTTCAACTTTACCTCGTGCATCCGCCTGCCCGATTTCGTCACCCAAGATGACTTTGACTGGGCAGTCGCGGAAGCCACGACCAAGAAGAAACTGGACTTTTCCGCCGTTGAGCTGCTTAAAGTTGACGAGGGTCTCTGCGTTCAATGCATGCACACCGGGCCCTACGACAACGAACCGGCGACTGTAAACGCTATGCATGAATACATGACCGAGCAGGGCTATGTCCCCGACTTCTCAGACTCCCGTTTACATCACGAAATCTATCTCTCCGATCCACGCAAATGTGCACCGGAGAAACTTAAGACTGTGGTTCGTCATCCTATCAAGCGCGCTGAATAGCGTGGGGCGCCGTCCCGCGCATCAGGTTTTAGGCCAGGCAATCAGCCGCTCCAAGGTCATCTGGCAGCTTCCTTGACGCAGGTCATCGTATCTTATAATTTTATGTCTCTAAAGCTGGAAAGCCTCTCAACGATGCGCAACTCCAGCTCTTTTTATATCAAGAGGCTTAAATGAAATACCAGAAGTCGTGGATATCCATCAACGAACAGATAGTACTATTGACAGCTAACAAGGGTCTTAAGTGCTCTGATCAAAGCGAACTCGAGCGAGCTTTGGTCGAAGTCGGCTACTACAGGCAAAGTGTTCAAGCGTTACTCCTCGTACGCGCCCTCAAGCCGCAGCAGCCACTCCTTGCGGTCAAGCCCGCCGGCATATCCGTTGAGCGATCCGTCGGCTGCCACCACGCGATGGCACGGCACGATAATCGAAATGGGATTACGCGCGACCGCAGCCCCCACAGCACGGGGAGACACAACGGGCGCCTCGTTTCCCGGTACACGATGTCGGGCGGCGACACGCTGGGCGATCTCACCATACGTAGCGACCTCACCACGCGGAATAGAAAGCAGCTCAAACCAAACCTCGCGCTGAAACGCCGTACCGATCATATGCAACGGCGGCGTAAACCGAGGCTCCTGCCCTGCAAAATAAGCATTCAGCCAAGCCCAGGAACGCTCAAGCACCGAAGAGGCCGCACCATTTGCCGGATTCGCCGACAACATGCCACCAATACCGGAAACCGCGTCGGCGCCTTCAACGTGCTCCGCATCTTCTTTGAGCAGCGTAGAGCCAAAATGCTCCTGCCCCTCAAACCAAAGCCCTGTCAAACCGCGGCCATCAGCGGCAAGCAGAATCTCGCCCAAAGGCGAAGCAAACGTCGTCGTGACCACCAGCGGCTCCTTTCAAAACTCCGCACCATGATACCGCGAATTGTGCAGACAACCTGCCTGATACGCCCGGGCAGGCTCGTAATTGTTTAAGCGAGACCGCTTTCCCCAATCAAGCGAAGATGACGCGGGGGCTCGACGCCAAAGCGGTACCTCTACCAGCTGAGCTCTAATACTTTTCCCGAGAAGTGAACGAGTAAAAACGAAGCCCCGGAGCATCCACACCTTTAGACCGCAAAACCGCAGGATTCGCACAGCAAAACCGCAGGAAATAGCGGTCAAAATATGCCAATGCTTCAGGGGTCAAAATAAGGTCGTTCACTTCTCGGGAAAAGTATTAGACCCCGATTCACCCCAACCCCAAAGTCACCTCAGGCGGCAGGCGCAAAGCGCCGAGGCCGCCGCCGGGACCAGGGCCTGCAACGGCCACGTGCCCCCATATCAGCCCAGCGGCCCCAACCAACAACGGCCCCATCGCAGGTCGCTTGCAGCAGCGTCACCGAAGGCGGGGGCCGGGCTTAGTTTTCAGCACACTCCGCAGACCAGTGTGGCGCCTTGTCCGCGGCTCCGAAGGAGCAGGACAAGGCGCCACACATGGTCGAGGACGTTCTGAAAACTAAGCCCGGCCCCCGCCGGACAGGTCACACTACTCGCAGAGCAGCTTAGCAATCTGGACGGCGTTGGTTGCCGCGCCCTTACGGATTTGATCGCCGCAGCACCAGAAGGTGATGCCACGCGCGGCCTCGGGGTTCGAGATATCGCGGCGCACACGACCGACCCAAATCAGGTCCTGGTCGGACGTATCCATCGGCATGGGGAAGCGATCGTGCGCATCCTCGGCGCTCATGTCGTCAACCAGCTTCACGCCCGGAGCGGCGGCCAGCGCAGCACGGGCCTCGTCAACCGTAATGTCGCGCTCAAACTCGAGCGTAATGCTCTCAGAGTGCGAGCGCAGCACGGGCACGCGCACGCAGGTGCAGTTCACGCGCAGCTCGGGCAGGTGCATGATCTTGCGGCCCTCGTTTTGCAGCTTCATCTCCTCGGAGGTAAAGCCCTCCTCCTTGACGCCGCCAATCTGCGGAATCAGGTTACTCGCGAGCTGGGCGGCAAATGCGCGCGGCTCGGGAATCTCCTCGCCACGGCCCAGAGCGGCCAGCTGAGCCTCGAGCTCGGCCATACCGGGAGCGCCAGCACCCGAAGCCGCCTGGTACGTCGAGACGATCATGCGCTTCACGCCGGCGAGCTGATGCAGCGGCCAGGTGGGAACCAGGCCGATAATGGTCGCGCAGTTGGGGTTGGCGATCAGGCCGTGGTGCCACTTGATGTCGTCGGCATTGATCTCGGGCACGACCAGCGGTACCTCGGGATCCATACGGAAGGCATGGCTGTTGTCGACCACGACGGCGCCGCGCTTGACGGCCTCGGGCAGTAGCTCCTTCGCAATGTCGTCGCCGGCGGCTCCAAGCACAATGTCACAGCCCTCAAAGGCCTCGGGGCAAGCCTCTTCGATCACGATCTGCTCGCCGCGGAACTCGACGGTTTTGCCCGCAGAACGAGCGCTCGCCAGCAGCTTGAGCTTGCCAACCGGAAACTCCTGCTCGTTTAAGCACTCGAGCATCTGGGTGCCCACGGCTCCCGTCGCGCCCAAAATAGCAACCGTGTACTGTTTCATGCTTCCCCCTTTAAAGGTTATGGCTTTTGCCTGCACGCCGAGCAGGCCGATTGTTGTTGCCAGTGTATACAAGAACGGGGCGGACACGAAACCCGCCCCGTCGAAACGAAACCGAAACGAAACGCCCCGTGCTAGATTTTTGGCACTTGTCCCAAAAATATACCGAGCAGTCGCTACTTTTTGAGCGCGGCCAGGGTGGGATCGACCGGCGTGGGAGCCTCCAAATCGGAGACCTTCACAATGCCGTTCTCATCGGAGAAGGCACGGTAAATGGTCCGAATCGCCAGGTCGAAGTCTTTCTCCTCGACACCGATAATGATGTTGATCTCGTCGCAGCTCTGCGAAATCATGCGCACGCTCACGCCGGCCTGGCCGAGCATGCCAAACAGATGCCCCGAGATACCCGCACGGCCGCGCAGGTTACGACCGACGGTCGCGATGAGCGCCAAGCCCTCGACAACCTCGATCTCGAGCGGCTCGACCTCCTGCTGAATGTCGCCCACAAGCGAGTACAGCGAGTCGTGCACATCCTGCTCCTGCACCACAGCGCCAAAGCGGTCGACACCGGTGGGCATGTGCTCGACGGAAACGTCATAGCGTTCGAACACCGAAAGTGCACGGCGCATAAAGCCAACGCGGGGCTTGGTGCGGTCGCGGGCAACGTTGATGGCGACAAAGCCGCGCTTGCCGGTCACGCCGGTAATGATGGGCTCGGCCTCACCCTCGTCAGCCGTCTCGCTAATGATGGTGCCAGGATCCTGCGGCGCATTGGTGTTCTTGATGACCAGCGGAATACCCGCCTCGCGCACGGGGAACACGGCCTCCTCGTGCAGGACACTTGCGCCCATGTACGAAAGCTCGCGCAGCTCCTCGTAGGTAACGCGCGCAATGGGCTGAGCCTCGGGAACAATACGCGGATCGGCAGAATAGAAACCCGAGACGTCGGTCCAGTTCTCGTACAGGTCGGCACCCAGGCACTTGGCCAGGATCGAGCCCGAGATATCGCCGCCGCCACGATCGAGCAGCTTGATCTGACCCTCACGCGTCGCGCCGTAGAAACCGGGCATAACAAAGCCGCCCTGCTGGCCGTACTCCTGCACCAGCTCGGAGGTACGGTTCATGCTGAGCGTACCGTCGTGATGGAATGCCACAACCGTCGCAGCGTCCAGGAACGGCAGACCCAGGTATTCGGCCATCAGGCGAGCGGTGAAGTACTCGCCGCGGCTCACGAGCTCCTCGGTGGAGTAGCCGCCCGAGCGGGCGCGCTCGGCAAAGGCCGCGAACTCCTTACGGATGGGATAGGTGAGCTCCAACTCGTCAGCGATATCAAAATAGCGCTGACCAATGTCCTCGAGCAGCTCCTCACACGACACGTGATACTTAACGTGCGCGTTAACCAGGTAGAGCAGGTCGGTCACCTTGGTGTCGCCCTTAAAGCGACGACCGCAGGCAGAAACCACCACAAAACGGCGGGCAGGGTCGGCATCGACGATGGCCTTGATCTTCTTGAAGTGTTCAGCGTCGGCGACCGACGAGCCGCCAAACTTGGCAATTTTTATCATGGCGTGGAGGTTACCTTTCTAAAAGCCTCTGCAAACCTGTTTTGCGCGCTCTGATACCATGGGTTCACCGATTGGGACCAAGGTATCCGAGGAGCACTGTTATATGGGAACTTATCATAGTACACGAGGACGCACTTTATCATGCTCAAGTAAGGTGGCAATCCGCACCGGCATCGCTCCCGACGGGGGTTTGTTTGTCTCGGACGAGCTTGGCACCCAGCAGGTCGATATCAGCTCGCTTGCCGATAAATCGTACTTTGAAATCGCTCAAAATGTGTTGGGAATGTTACTGAACGATTACACGGACGAAGAAATTTCGGCCTGTGTGAATGAGGCTTACCGCGGTACGTTTGCGAGTGATGAGGTCACGCCGCTCGTCAAACTCGACGCAGCGCCGGGCACCGACGCTCCTCAAACCTATGTGATGGAGCTCTTTGGCGGTCCCACGAGCGCCTTTAAGGACGTCGCCTTGCAGATGCTCCCCCGCCTGATGGCCCGCACCTCTGCCAAGGACGGTGGCGCCGAGCGCATCATGATCGTCACCGCCACGTCGGGCGACACGGGCAAGGCAGCGCTCGCCGGCTTTGCCGACGCTCCGGGCACGGGCATCACCGTCTTTTATCCCGAAGGCAAAGTCAGCCGCGTGCAGAATCTGCAGATGTCCACGCAGGAGGGCGGCAACGTCGCCGTCTGCGGCATCCGCGGCAACTTCGACGACGCCCAGAGCGCCGTCAAGCGCATCTTTGCCGATAAGGAGCTGGCCGAGCGCCTTGAAGCCGCCGGCACGGTGCTTTCGAGCGCCAACTCCATCAACGTCGGGCGCCTGGTGCCGCAGGTCGTCTACTACTTTGCCGCCTATGCGCAGCTGCTGCGCGCCGGTGCCATCGAGGCCGGCAATGCCGTGGAGTTCTGCGTGCCGACCGGCAACTTTGGCGATATCCTGGCCGGCTACTACGCCAAGCGCATGGGTCTGCCCGTTGCCAAGCTCATCGTCGCGAGCGACAAGAACAACGTTCTGGCTGACTTCCTGACCACCGGCGTCTACGACCGCAACCGTCCGTTCTTCACGACCATCTCGCCGTCGATGGACATCCTCATCAGCTCCAACCTGGAGCGCATGCTGTACTTCCTGTCCGATGGCGACTGCGAGCTCGTTGCCGGCCTTATGGAGCAGCTGGCACAGACTGGTCGCTATGAGGTTCCCGCCGACCTGCTGGCAAAGATTCAGAGCGTGTTTGGCTGCGGCTGGGCCAGCGAGGACGAGGTCCGCGCCGCCATCAAGAGCTGCTGGGACGCCAACGGCTACGTGATCGACCCGCACACCGCCTGCGGCTATCACGTCTTTGAGCAGGTCGCCCCCGCCGAGGGCGCTAAGGCTCGCGTGCTGCTTTCGACCGCCAGCCCCTACAAGTTCCCACGCGCCTGCTGCGACGCCCTGGGCCTCGACGTTCCCGAGGATGATTTTGAGGCCATGCGTGTACTCGAGCAGGCCACCAACACGGTCGCCCCGACCCAGCTCGCCGAGCTCGAGTCCAAACCCGTCCGCTTCGAAGACGTCTGCGACGTAGCCGACATGGCCAACTACGTAGAGTCTGCAGCAAAAAAGATGGCTACCAACTAAACCCCATATAAGGCGCCGGCGAAAGCCGGCGCACCTTCTTTTATCAGATACCTACCGGGATGATGACGAACGTGCATAGCGTGCCTGGCTGTTTAGTTCGTCGCGAGTTCCGCACGCAAAGGAAAGCACTTAATGTGCTTTCCGTCTTGCGCAGGACTGCCCGAGCAGCGAACTAAACAGCCAGGCACGCCAGGAGGACTCACATGATCAAGATCACCGTCCCAGCAACAAGCGCCAACTTGGGCATTGGCTACGATACCCTCGGCATGGCCGTCAGCCTCTACTCGCACTTTACCTTTGAGCGCGCCGACAAGCTCACCATCACGGGCTGCCCCGAAGAGTTCCAAAACGAGAATAACCTGGTCTATGTAAGCTTTGTCGATGCTCTGGCCGCCTGGGGCGAGCCGGCTTTTCCCGTTGCCATCGACATCCAGACCGACGTGCCCGTCGCCCGCGGCCTGGGCTCCAGCTCCACCTGCGTCGTCGCCGGCATTATGGCCGCCGCCGCACTGACAGGCCACACCGTCGACCGCGCCGAGCTGGTTCGCATCGCCACCGAGGTCGAGGGCCATCCCGATAACGTCGCCCCCGCTATCCTGGGCGGCGCCGTCTGCTCCTTTACGCCGACCGATTCGCTCCCCCAGTGCCTGCGCTACGAGGTGAGCGATCGCCTGCGTTTTATTACCGTGATTCCGCCCTACGAGGTACACACGAGCGAGGCGCGCAAGGTCGTGCCGCAGGAGATTCCGCTCTCCACCGCCGTGTGGCAGATGGGCCGCATCGCCGGTATGACGCGCGGCTTGGAGACCGGTGACCTCAACCTGATTGCCGCCGCCAATGACGACCGCATTCAGGAGCCCTATCGTCGCCGCCTGATTCCCGACTACAACGCCGTGCGCGACACCTGCCTTAACGGCGGCGCTAAGACCATCTGGATTAGCGGCTCGGGCTCGACCCTCATGGCTGTGACCGACGATACCATCGTGGCAAAGTTCCTGCAGGTCAAGCTGCGCGAGCAGTTCCCTAAGTGTGATACGCATATTCTGACGTGCGACACGGAAGGCGCCCAGATCGAATACCTGTAGTCGCCGTCCCGTATACTCGCCGGGGAGGCCAGGGGGCTTTGCCCCCAAATCGTCCTCGGACATGGCAGGACCCCCGCTGCGCACTTCGTGCGGCGGGGG
>CABQXN010000042.1:0-15715 GCA_902468085.1 uncultured Collinsella sp. | reverse complement strand
AACGCACTTAATTGTCCCCCCGGGGCCACACCTTTCCCTCGTGCTCCCGCGCTTCGCGAGGGTCGCCCGAGGGAAAGGTGTGGCCGGGGCTACCGCGACGTTCTCGTTGGGTCTTGAGGGGCGCTAATAATTGACCGGGACCACCACAAAGTTGCCTGCCCGGCGGGACCTTATTTCGATGGGGTCCAGGTTATTTCATCGTCAAATAGCCAAGTGCGTGACGAGCCACTGTTGCGCGCTGTCTGCGGATCGGGCTCGCAAGTTTGTTCGTAGGCATCTTCGGTACACCGATCCATAAAATCGACGACTGCCGTCTGGTCGCCCTCCATGACGTAGATTACGTCGCCATCCGAGATATAGACCCCCGGTCCTTCATTGTCCACGTAGCCGGGGTCGTATGAGACGTTGCACAATCTGCTCCCGTTTGCCGCATCGAGCTCAAGGGTCGAATAATACCCGCCAACCATTTGGCCATTCTTGGCTCGATATATTGCGGCGCCGTACCATCGCTTAAACGTCTTGCCTTTGAGTAAACTGGTTGCCTTGCCGATAAGCTGCTCATCTTGGGTATAGCGCGTGGCTCCAAGTTCGATTCGGGGATAGTTACTGACCCCAAGCGCTGCGGGCGTACCGTCGAAATCGACGGTGATTGAATCGGGTTTGATGATATCGGTGAGGATTTCGATGGGGTAGCTTACGGTTTCAACCGCCGCCTGCGTTGCCGAGGCAGGGAGAAATGCGAGATAGATAATGCCCACGCCGACTGCGGTAATTGCAAACGCTAAGACGAGCAGGCCGATATAGGTGGAGCGTTTCACGGCGGGTACCTCGCAAACAGTATGCATTCATTAAGATAAGTGATACCAGTTTACGACATTATTCAAAAGAAAGCGATCGGTCGAAATGACGGGGCGAAAAGGCCCTATTGGGCTTCGATTTGACCTCTAATAGAAGTATTTGCCCCACTCATTCTGGGCGTGAGGTCAATAATTGAGTCCACGAGTTTTGAGCGATACTCTTCTCACTAAACTCACTATTTTCACTATAAGCACTATAAATACGATAGGGGGACGACGAGAACAATGTGACGTGCGATAGCTAAGCCGTTTAAGCCGGACTTTGACCTTGAATCTCTGCCTCTATCTGTGCGAACGGGCTATTGTCGGTTCTCGATTCCATCGCTGCGTTCTCGTTGGGTCTTGAGGGACGCCAAGAAATGGACTTGCTTGATGCCGCCTCTTTTTATTGGAGCGGCTTCTTTTTGTCGAAAACCACCACAAAGGGGACAGGCACCTTTGTGGTGGTTCTCGGTTTGTCTCGACTTGTAACATCTTGGCCGCTAAAAGTGGGCCTGGTGTTACAGATTTAGATTTTCGATTCGGGTGTCTTCTGTTCGTCTCGATTTGTAACAGATAGAGCTCTATTTGCCGAGTAGATGTTACAGATTGAGACAAACGGGTGCCGCCGAACAATTCGTCTCGATCTGTAACATCTGGAGCCAGAAACGGTCGATAGATGTTACAGATTGAGACGGTAGCGCGCCTGTGCGGCGGCGGGCCGACATCTCTATCCCCTATCTCTCAATCACTCAGAAAATCTTATATATAGAGACTTAGATTTGTGTATAAGATCGCGCAAAGCTGGCAACAATACTTCTCGAACAACGTGAAGCCGCCCCGTAGGGCGGCCACCCCAAGAGAGGTGATTCCATGAGAATCGATAAGCTAGCAATGACGTCGCGCGAGGCGTTGCAGACCGCCATGAGCACGGCTGCCGACGCGCAGGCCGGCGCGGTGGAGTCGATTCACCTGCTGTCCGCCCTGCTCGGTGCCGGCGAGCGCAATATCTCCGTGATCATCGAGCGCATCGGTGCCGACCCGGCTCAGCTCGCACGCTCCACGCAAGATGCCATCGACCACTCGCCCAAGGTTTCGGGCGAGGGCCAGCAGATGGGCCTGTCCAACGAGCTCGTCCGCGTCATCGAGAAGGCCGAGAAGAAGGCCACCAAGATGGGCGACAGCTTTGTGGTGACCGAGCATCTGCTGATGGCACTTGCCGAGGACAAGGGCGAGGCCGGCCGCGTTCTGCGCGACGCAGGCGTCACCAAGGAGCGCATCGAGCAAGTCTACGAGGAGCTGCGCGGCGATGACCGCGTGACGTCCGCCGAGGACAAGACGCAGTTTGAGGCGCTGGAGCAGTACGGCCGCAATATCTGCGACCTTGCCCGCGCCGGTAAGCTCGACCCGGTCATCGGCCGTACCGATGAGATTCGCCGCACCATCCAGGTCCTGTCCCGTCGT
Source organism: uncultured Collinsella sp. (assembly GCA_902468085.1). Classification (GTDB taxonomy): domain Bacteria; phylum Actinomycetota; class Coriobacteriia; order Coriobacteriales; family Coriobacteriaceae; genus Collinsella. The sequence goes on along the minus strand of CABQXN010000042.1, from coordinate 13,415 downwards.
ACCAAGAACAACCCCGTGCTCATCGGTGAGCCGGGCGTCGGCAAGACGGCCATCGTCGAGGGCATTGCCCAGCGTATCGTGGCCGGCGACGTGCCGAGCACCCTGCGCGACCGCGACCTTATCGAGCTCGACATGAGCGCGCTGGTCGCCGGCGCCAAGTACCGCGGCGAGTTCGAGGACCGCTTGAAGGCCGTGCTCAAGGAAGTGCAAAAGTCCGAGGGCAAGGTCATCCTGTTCATCGATGAGCTCCACACCATCGTGGGCGCGGGTGCCACCGAGGGCTCCATGGACGCCGGCAACATCCTGAAGCCGGCGCTCGCCCGTGGCGACCTGCACGCGATCGGCGCGACCACGCTCGACGAATACCGCAAGTACATCGAGAAGGACGCGGCGCTCGCCCGTCGTTTCCAGACCGTGATGGTGAGCGAGCCTACCGTCGAGGACACCATTTCGATCCTGCGTGGCCTGAAGGAGAAGTACGAGATCTTCCACGGCGTGCATATCACCGATAGCGCGCTCGTGGCAGCTGCCGACCTCTCCGATCGCTACATCGCCGACCGCTTCCTGCCCGACAAGGCCATCGATCTGGTCGATGAGGCGGCAAGCCGCCTGCGCATGGAACTCGACAGCATGCCGGTCGAGATCGACGCCACCACGCGTCAGCTCACCCAGCTGCAGATCGAGGAGCAGGCGCTCATGAAGGAGACCGATGACGCCTCCAAGGAGCGTCTGGAGGCCCTGCGCCAAGAGATCGCTGAGGTCCAGGAAAAGCTCAACGTGCAAAAGGCCGGCTGGCTCAACCAAAAGAACGCCATCGACCACGTGCAGGAGCTCAAGGGGCAGCTCGACGAGGCCAAGAGCGAAGAGGAGCGCGCGACGCGCAACGGCGACCTGGGCCGTGCGTCCGAGCTGCGCTACTCCGTGATTCCGGGCCTGCAGCAGCAGATTCAGGATTCCGAGGCTGCGCTCGAGGCACAAAAGCAGCAGGACGGCGAGGGCCTCAACGAACAGGTGACCTCTGATGAGATCGCCGAGGTCGTGAGTGCCTGGACCGGCGTGCCCGTGTCCAAGATGATGCAGGGCGAGCTCGACAAGCTGAAGGGCTTGGAGGGCGAGCTGCATAAGCGCGTCATCGGCCAGGACGAGGCGGTCTCCGCTGTCGCCGCGGCCGTGCGTCGCAGCCGTGCGGGCCTCTCCGATCCGGACAAGCCCATCGGCAGCTTCTTCTTCCTGGGCCCCACCGGCGTGGGCAAGACCGAGCTCGCCAAGGCGCTGGCCGAGTGCCTGTTCGATGACGAGCGTGCACTCGTGCGTATCGACATGTCCGAGTACATGGAGAAGTTCAGCGTCCAGCGTCTGATCGGTGCGCCCCCGGGATACGTGGGCTACGACGAGGGCGGTCAGCTCACCGAGGCCGTACGCCGTCGTCCGTACTCTGTGATCTTGCTCGACGAGATGGAGAAGGCTCATCCGGATGTCTTTAACGTGCTGTTGCAGGTGCTTGATGACGGTCGTCTGACCGATGGCCAGGGTCGCCAGGTGTCCTTCAAGAACACGATTATCATCATGACGTCCAACGTGGGCTCCAAGGCCATCGCCGATCTGTCCGGTAAGGACGAGGAGGAGATGCGCCATCAGGTCGACGCTGCCATGGCTCAGACCTTCCGCCCCGAGTTCCTCAACCGTATCGACGATATCGTGGTGTTCCATCCGCTCGGTATGGCGCAGATCGAGAAGATCGTCGACATCCAGCTCGCCGACGTCCGCGCGCGTCTGGCCAAGGAGCGCATGACGCTTGCCATCACCCCGGCGGCCAAGCAGATGCTCGCCGTGGGCGGCCTGGACCCGGTCTTTGGCGCCCGTCCGCTCAAGCGTCTGGTTCAGCGCGAGGTCGTGGATGCCATCGCCGCCGCTATCATCGACGGCACGGTGCGCGAGGGCGATCAGGTGACGGTCGATGCCGACAAGGACGGCGGCTTTACCGTCGTGTGCGACAACACGCCGGCGGCCACCTACGAGGTCCCCGACGCCGAGTAGATTTATGGGACATGCCTTAAAATCTGCCAGCCGTCTCTAAACGCCAAGGGCGGCGGATCCAATTGGGTCCGCCGCCCTTTTTCGTGCGACAATCGATAATGTTGAACGGATGCGATGCAAGGAGCTATGCAGATGAAAGACGAGATCAAGACAAGTGCGCCGGCGACCGATGCCGCACTCGCCGCACCCAAGCCTGTGCCTAAGCCGGCACCCAAGCCGCGCGACCCCTACATCCGTGCCGAGAACGAGGACGACGACGGCTACGATCCCTACAGCGATCGCCGCCCCGAGCGCGAGCCAATGTTCGAAGCCGACCCCTGGCGCTGAGTGCCACCAAAAAGGCCACCAAAAAGTTGCGGTGAAATAGGGACTGTTTTGCGGTTTGACCAGCAAAAACAATCCCTATTTCACCGCAACTGCGTTGGGCGGCTGTCTTCGGGCCGGCTAGTCCTGGGCTTTGATACTCGGCAGCAGGATCTGCGCGAGGTAGTCGGTCTCGAGTTTGGTGGCGGCGTCTGCGTTGCCGTCTTTGCCAATCAGGTCGTTCTTGATCTGGCTATACGTATAGCGGTTGCCGGTCGTCAGCTCGACAAGCTCAATGGCCGTGTCCATGGGGTAGGTCGACACGGGATTCTGGGTGCGCCCGTTGATAGTCTGGGGCACCACGTACGGATAGACGGGGCCGCTGGCATAGACGGTATAACCGTTGCCCAGGCTGACCGTGCCCAAAACCGTATCGCCGTCATCGGGCGTAAAGGTCTCGCCCTCGCGCACCGCGACGAGCGTCACGAGCGGCGTATTGGTGTCGTCGTCCAGATAGATGCATAGCGTGCTTCCGTTTTGCCAAGTTGCGACCTTGCCGTACCACTCGACGGGAATATCGAGCTGGTAGAGGTCGGTTGCCTTGTGGCGAGCGTCAGCATCACGGGACGCCTGTGCCTTTTGCGCGCTCACGGCATTGACGGCGGCGTCGCGCCGCGCGGTTGCTGCCTGCTGGAGCACTTTGGCAGCCGCGGCGGAGCTCGCACCGCCCTCCTCGGCATACTTGGCGGCGGCATCGATCTGGTCGTCAGTCACCGTGTCGGCCGAAGGCACCTTGAACTTAAAGGTAGCTTGGGCACTTAAATCCTGTCCATCGCTCTTAACGGTGACCTGCGTCTTGGTGGTCGGGACGGTATAGATGGTGCCGTCGGCCGCGATGGGGGAGGCAGCGATGGAGAGCGTGTAATCGCCGGGCAGTAGTTTGATGCCGCGGCCGTGCTCGTCAACATAGAGCGTTTCGCTCACGGAGGAGCCGTCAGAATCCTGACCGCTCACCTGTACGGGAATCTTGGAGCCAGTGGAACAGTCGAGGCCCGCGGCATGCACGCCAATCTGCACCGACATCATCGTGTGGGCATTGGCGGCGACAGCGGCAGCCTGCTCTTGCTGATATCCGTTCCAGGCAGCATAGCCTGCACCGCCGGCGACGAGCGCGACGGCCACGACACCGGCGACCATCAGATTGCGGCGCTTGGGCGACATCTTGCGATGGCGGACCTCGGCCTCGCGTGCCGAGGGAACGGACGGCAGGGGTATATCGCCCATGGCGATGGTCTCGTCCACGGCTGGTGCGGAACCCAGGCCAGGAAGCTCGCGAGTCAGCGAATCCTCGGCCGGCAAGCTGTCGAGCAAGACGGTTTCCTCGCCCGTGTCGGATTCGGGCTGGTTGCCGGCCTCGCTTTCGGTGCCTTCGTGATCTGCCTCATCCTCGGCAGGCTCAACGTCGCCTGCATCCTGATCATCGGATTGCGCCTCGGTTTCCGGCTCATCCTGCACATCAACGCCCGAATCGTCAAACGCAATCTCATCGAGTGAAATCCGGTCTAAGCTCTCCAAGGCCTCAGCGCAAGCTTCTGCATCTTGGGCCGCATCCTCTTGGCCCATCGTCTCATCATTCATACATCCCCCAAGCTCAATATCGGGACAACAATGTACCCAAAAACAGAGTCATATAGAGCTGTCAGGCGATTGGAAATCTGATTTTATCTGTGCGAGAGGTTTTGAATATGTGCGTGGATGCGCGTAACAACAAAAAGCCCCCGGAAAGCGGACAAATCGCTTTCCGGGGGCATGCAATACGTTGCATTGCGCGGAGTCGGCCAGGCGGCTTCACATTCAAGCGACGTTTGCGTCAGGCGCGTTACTCGGCGTGCGCGTAATCAACCTTGGCGCGGCGGGCGGTAGCCTTCTCCCAATCGCTGGTGCCCTCAAAGACATCCTGCTTATAGGGATTGCGGCCGAGCTTCTTGGCACGGTAGGCGATGTAGATGATCGCGGCGACGTTGGCGACCAGTGCGGCGATCGAGACCGCGGTAGCGGCGCCGGGGTCGAGCGTGGAGTGGGTCACAAAGATGGACTCCTCCTGGAAGTAGGGGAATACCTGGGCAAACATGCACCAAATAGCCAGCGTAAAGGCGCGGTTCTGGATCCAGCCGCCCTTGTTCCAGATAAAGGCGGCGACGGTGGGCGCCAGCAGCAGCGCAAAGCCGCAGAACCAGGAGTGGGTGGGCAGGCAGTTGTAGGTGTAGCAGAAGTTCCAGATATCGTAGGCGATGATGTAGACCCAGGTCATATCGGGCCACAGCATGTCGGTCTGATCCTCGGAGGCGTAGACACTCCACCAACCGGTCATGCAGAAGATGTTGATGATACCGGCGATGCCGTTGAACACGTTGTTCCAGCCGGCTAGCTGCGTAGCACCTTCGGAGGTGACCCAGGTGGACTCGCCCAGGACAAAGAAGTGATAGGCGCTCTCAAAGTCGGACACGACGGCGATCATGATGTTGATGGCGACGATCACAAACGGCCATGCGCGGAACCAACGCGCCTTGCCGATCTTTCCCCACTGGTACTTAATGGCAATAAAGCCCCAGCAGCCGGCGAGCGCCGCGTATACCTTAGCGTAGTGGAACCAGCTGTTCTGGTACACATGGGTGGGGTTGGTGAGCGCCCACTCGGCACCCTGCGAGACGCCGATGGCGATGGCGACGCAATAGATGGTCATGGCCAGCGGAGCCACGCCAAAGATGATGGCCGCGCCCAGCTTGGTGCGGCGGCCGACCTCGTTGAGCACGATCAAGCCGATAAAGACCATGGCCCAGCCGGCCCAGTGGATAAGGGTATCGCTACCCCAAACATCGAACAGCATGCTGCTCTCCTTTCACACGCCCGCGGCCCCTCTTCTGATCGCGGGCAGTTTGGCCAAATGTCGTCAGTTCTGGGGCTTGCGCTCCGGATACTTGGCGGTATAGCCCTCGATGTGGAGTGTCGAGGCGATGATTTCCTTGACCGTCTCGTCGGGCACATCGGGGTGCGTGCGGATATACATCAACAACCCCATGATGAGGGTGTAGAACGTCTCGTAGACATGGTCGATGCGTAGCTCATGATGGGCGACAAAGTCCACCACGGTGGTGTCGCAGATATACTGCGCCACGCGCTGAACCACGTTGTGCAAAAAGCCGCCGTAGAGCGCGCCGCTGCTTGAGGTGAGCGTGCTCGGCAGTTCGCGGCCGCTGGCGACCAGGCGCTTAAAGAGCGGGGCGACGGTGTCGAGCGCGCCCTCGATATCGCCGACGGTGCGGCCGGCGTTCCACTGCTCGAGTTCGGAGATAAAGCCGTCGATCGCCTCGTCCATGACGGCGGTGACGGCGGCGTCCATGTCGGCGAAGTAGTGGTAGAACAGCGAGCGCGTGCAGCCGGCTCGCTTGGTCACGGCCGATACCGATAGGTGGGACACGCCCAGCTCGGAGCTTACGGTGCGCACGGCATCGAGGATCTCGCGACGGCGTTCGTCGCCCGTCAAGCGCTTTGCCGTGCTGTCGGGCGCGGGGACGGCGCCGGCCACAGAGGTGTTCGCTGCGTTACTGCTCATGTGCTTGCCGCCTTTCATCCGTTTGAGCCTGACCGTTCGCCTAACAGTCTTGAATATTGTTGACGGTTCGTCAATACTGTTTTTGACACAATGTCAACAATAACGGGTGAACGGCGTGGGGGCATGTCGAGCCCGTAAAAAGAGGGGCGCTGCGTGCCTGCCAGGCTGCGGCAAGAGAAGGGACGACTATGATTCTCAACGGACCGGGGATTAGCTACACCGAGCCCGATATCGGTGCGGAGTTTGTGCCGCCGCTGCCGGAGCATCCGCGCGAGGCCATCGTCAAACTGTGCGAGCACTGCACTAACCGCCTGCTGCATCGCGACGAGCTGCTGGGCTACGAGTACTGGTCGTTTGCCGAGGCCGCAACTGACGAGCAGGCCGAAGTGCTCTGCAAGATGAAGATGCGCCGTCCCTACACGCTGCCCGAGATGGTCAAACTCACCGGCATGCCCGAGGCCCAGATCGAGAAGATGCTCGACGATATGAGCTACACGGGCCTGCTCGAGTACAACTGGGAAAATCCCGAGCGCGCCAAGCAATGGGTGCTGCCCATGCTGGTGCCGGGTTCCGCCGAGTTCCTCAACATGCGCGTGAGCCAGCTCGAGGAGCACCCGGTCTACGCCAAGTTCTTTGAACAGGCATCCAAGGGCCCGCTGTCCAAGGCCACACCGATGGTGCCGCCCGGAGGCGCCGGTATCGGCATGCACGTCATTCCGGTCGAGAAGGCCATTGACGCCGCGAGCACGTCGGTGCCTATTGAGCATATTGAGCACTGGCTCGACAAATACGAGGGTAAGTATGCCGCTAGCACCTGCAGCTGCCGCGCGAGCCGTCGCGTGATGGGTGAGGGCTGCGCCGACGACCCGGCCGATTGGTGCATCGCCGTGGGCGATATGGCCGACTACGTGGTCGAGACCGATCGTGGCCATTACGTGACCCGCGACGAGGTCTACGACATCCTGCGCCAGGCCGAGGACAACGGCTTTGTGCACCAGATCACCAACATCGACGGCGAGAACAAGATCTTCGCCATCTGCAACTGCAACGTCAACGTGTGCTACGCCCTGCGCACCTCGCAGCTGTTCAACACGCCCAACCTGTCGCGCTCGGCCTATGTCGCCAAGGTCGAGAAGGACAAGTGCGTGGCCTGCGGTCGCTGCGTTGAGGTGTGCCCGGCCGGTGCCGCTAAGCTGGGCCAGAAGCTCTGCAGCAAAAAGGCCGGCGGACAGGTGCCCGAGTATCCGCGCCAGGAGCTGCCCGATGCCACCAAATGGGACCACACCAAGTGGTCGCCCAACTACCGCAATGACAACCGCATCGAGACGCACAAGTCCGGCACCGCGCCCTGCAAGACGGCCTGCCCCGCGCATGTTGCCGTTCAGGGTTATTTGAAGCTCGCGGCGCAGGGTCGCTATGACGAGGCCCTAGCACTCATTAAGCGCGAGAACCCGCTGCCCGCTATCTGCGGCCGTGTGTGCAACCGCCGCTGTGAGGATGCCTGCACCCGCGGCCGTGTGGACGCCGCCGTGGCCATCGACGAGGTCAAGAAGTTTATCGCCCAGCGCGATCTGGACGCCGCGACCCGCTATGTCCCGCCCGTGGTGACGCCGACGCGTGCCGGCGGCTTCGACCAGAAGATCGCCATCATCGGTGCCGGCCCGGCCGGTCTGTCCTGCGCTTTTTATCTGGCCGAGAAGGGCTATAAGCCCGTCGTGTTCGAGAAGAACGAGCGTCCGGGCGGCATGCTCACCTACGGTATTCCCAGCTTTAAGCTGGAGAAGGACGTTATCGAGGCCGAGGTCGAGATCATTCGCCTGATGGGTGCCGAGTTCCGCTATGGCGTGGAGGTCGGTCGCGATGTGACGCTCGATGAGCTGCGCGAGCAGGGTTTTAAGGCCTTTTATGTTGCCATCGGCTGCCAGGGCGGCCGCCTTGCCGGTATTCCGGGCGAGGATGCCGAGGACGTGACCGTGGCCGTCGACTTCTTGCGCGAGGTCAACAGCGGCAAGATCGACGCGCTACCCGGCCGCACCATCGTAGTGGGCGGCGGCAACGTGGCTATCGACGTGACCCGCAACGCCTGCCGTCTGGGCTCCGAGCATGTTGAGATGTTCTGCCTGGAGAGCGAGGCCCAGATGCCCGCCAGCGAGGAAGAGCGTCGCGAGGCCGTTGAGGACGGCGCTCACATCAGCTGCGGCTGGGGTCCCAAGGAGGTTCACCTGGACGAGTCCGGCCGTGTGTGCGGTATCACCTTCAAGCGCTGCACGCGTGTCTTTGACGACGAGGGCCGTTTTGCGCCCGAGTACGACGAGAACGATCTGCGCCGTGTCGATGCCGATCGTGTGGTCATGTCGATTGGCCAGTCCATTGTGTGGGGCGACCTGCTGGCTGGCTCCAAGGTGGAGCTTGGCCGCGGCCAGGGTGCCCTTGCCGACCCCCAGACCTATCAGACCGCTGAGCCCGACATCTTTGTGGGCGGCGATGTCTATACTGGCCCCAGCTTCGCCATCGATGCCATCGCCGCCGGCCACGAGGCCGCCGTGTCCATCCATCGCTTTGTGCAGCCGGGCTCCACGCTCACCATCGGCCGCAACCAGCGCCGCTACACCGCGCTCGACCGCGACGATGTCGTGATCGAGAGCTATGACAACGCGAGCCGCGAGGTGGCGCATGTTAACCGCGACCGCGAGAAGGCTGCGCCCTTTAGCGAGTACGTCGAGACCTTTACCGAAGAGCAGGTGCGCGCCGAGACCGCCCGTTGCCTGGGTTGCGGTGCCTCGATCGTCGACCCCAACAAGTGCATCGGCTGCGGCCTGTGCACCACCAAGTGCGCGTTCGACGCCATCCATCTGGATCGCGACCGCCCCGAGTGCTCCACGATGGTCAAATACGAGCAAAAGCTCCCAAGCCTGGGCAAGTACGCGCTCAAGCGCGCCATCAAGATTAAGTTCGGTCGCAAGTAAGTAGCCATAACGGGAACGGCGGAAGAAAAAGTGCATGAATTGGGGATCGTTTACCACATCATTCGCGATGTCGAGAATGTAGCGCGCGCTCATGGCGTGCGTCGCGTTTCGAGCGTAACGTTGCTGTTGGGCGAGGTCTCGGGCGTCGTTCCCGACTTGCTGCTCGACGCTTGGCGCTGGGCAGCAGATAAAAAGCCTATCGCGCAGGGCGCGGAGCTTGTTGTGGAGCCCGTCGAGGCTGTGACGCATTGCGAGGCATGTGGCCGCGACTACGCGACGGTCGAGCACGGCAAGACCTGTCCCCATTGCGGTAGCGGCGAGACATACCTGCTGCAGGGCCAAGAGGTCATGATCAAACAGATCGAGACCCCCGAAGAGGATCCGGCAGACGCTGCTCCTGATGGCCTCTCCGACGCCCCCGATGCCGTCGACGCCGCCAACCCACTCCACATCGCCTAGGATTCCCTATAAGTTGCGGTGAAATAGTTCCTAAATCCAGCCTTCTGGCTCTTAAACAAGAACTATTCCACCGCAACTATTTTGAGTGGTTTCATAGACCATAAGTCACGAAAATAGTCAAGCCATGTCTGTTTAAACAAAATAGCGGCAGTACAAGCGCATTCGCGCTTGCCTAAAATCGATATTAATGAACAGCCTGCTTGTATCTGTAAAATGCTTGGCTTGATGAGCGACGCCTTGTCGTGTAATGAGTCAAAAAGCAGTAACGTAATCAACTTGTAACAAACCTAGACGTTTAAACAAATAATCCAACCTTTTGCGGATTTAGCTATAATTCCACAAACCAAACAGCTATACTCCTTTCATGTCGTGTAGGAAATACGTAGACAAAAAGGAGGTTATGTGATGGTAAGTATTGTTCTTGCTAGCCACGGGGACTTGGCAGCTGGAATCAAGCAGACGGGCTCGATGGTCTTTGGCGATCAGCCGTCTGTTGCCGTGGTCTCGCTCGAGCCGAGCATGGGCCCCGACGACTTCCGTGCCAAGGTCGAGGAAGCAATCGCTTCCTTCGAAGACCAGGAGCAGGTGCTCTTCCTCGTTGATCTGTGGGGCGGCACGCCGTTCAACCAGATCAGCGGGCTCATCGAGGGCCACGATTCCTGGGCTATCGTCACCGGTGTCAACCTGCCTATGCTCATCGAGGCATATTCGCAGCGCTTTGACGCAAAGAACACTGCACATGCGATCGCAAAACATCTCGTGACTGAGGCTAAGGCTGGCGTGCGTGTCAAGCCCGAGTCTCTGGAGCCCGAGGAGAAGAAGCCGGCTGCGGCCGCCGCTGCTCCTGCAGGCGCCATCCCTCCGGGAACGGTCATCGGCGATGGGCACATCAAGATCGCCCACGTCCGTATCGACACCCGTCTGCTTCATGGTCAGGTGGCCACCACGTGGACCAAGCAGATCAACCCCAACCGCATCATCGTGGTTTCCGACGGCGTTGCTCACGACGAGCTCCGTAAGACCATGATCGAGCAGGCTGCCCCTCCGGGAGTCCATGCCAACGTCGTGCCCATCAAGAAGATGGCCGAGGTCGTCAAGGACACGCGCTTTGGTGACACCAAGGCCATGCTGCTCTTTGAGAACCCGCAGGATCTGCTCAAGGCCATCGAGGCCGGCGTCGACATCAAGGAAGTCAACATCGGTTCCATGGCTCACTCCAAGGGCAAGGTCGTCGTCACCAACGCCGTCGCTATGGGCGATGACGATGTCAAGACTCTCGAGGCTCTCAAGGCCAAGGGCGTCAAGTTCGAGGTCCGCAAGGTTCCTTCGGATTCCTCCGAGGATCTCGACGCCATGTTGAAGAAAGCTAAGGCCGAACTGGCCGCTCAAGCATAGTAAAGGAGGGTCCGATACATGTCTGCAATCACTATTCTGCTTGTTGCGATTGTCGCGTTGCTTGCCGGTATGGAAGGCATTCTGGATGAGTTCCAGTTCCATCAGCCGCTCGTGGCATGCACGCTTATCGGTCTCGTAACCGGTCACCTTCAGGAGGGCATCCTCCTGGGCGGTTCGCTCCAGATGATGGCCCTTGGCTGGGCTAACGTCGGCGCCGCCGTCGCGCCTGACGCCGCTCTGGCCTCGGTCGCTTCTTCGATCATCATGGTGCTCGCCCTCAACGGCGGCGCCACTGATTCGGCCAAGGCCGTTACCGCGGCCATCGCCGTCGCCGTCCCGCTGTCGGTCGCTGGTCTGTTCCTGACCATGATCTGCCGTACCATTGCTACCGCTATCGCTCACGCCATGGACGGTTGCGCCGAGAAGGGCGACTTCTCCGGCATCGAGCGCTGGCAGTACGCTGCCATCCTCATGCAGGGCCTTCGTATCGCCATCCCGGCAGTACTTCTGTGCATCATCCCGGCCGAGGCCGTTACCAACGCGCTTAACGCTATGCCCGACTGGCTGTCCGGCGGCATGGCTGTCGGCGGCGGCATGGTCGCTTCCGTCGGTTACGCCATGGTCATCAACATGATGGCCACCAAGGAGACCTGGCCGTTCTTCATCCTCGGCTTTGTCCTTGCTGCCATCCCTCAGCTCACGCTGATCGCCCTTGGCCTCATCGGCATCTCCCTTGCCCTCATCTACCTTGGCCTTAAGGATCTGGCCAAGCAGGGTGGCGGCATGGGCGGTGGCTCCGGCGACCCGCTCGGCGACATTCTGAACGATTACGAGTAGGAGGGGAGTGATACATATGGCAGAGAACAAGATTCAGCTCACCAAGGCTGACCGCAAGAAGGTTTGCTTCCGTCATCAGTTCCTTCAGGGCTCGTGGAACTACGAGCGTATGCAGAACGGCGGCTGGTGCTTCGCAATGATCCCTGCGATCAAGAAGCTCTACACCAGCAAGGATGACCAGATTGCCGCTCTTAAGCGCCACCTGGAGTTCTATAACACCCACCCCTATGTTTCCGCCCCCGTCATTGGCGTTACCCTCGCTCTCGAGGAGGAGCGCGCCAACGGTGCCCCGATTGACGACGTCGCCATCCAGGGCGTCAAGGTCGGTATGATGGGCCCACTCGCCGGTGTCGGCGACCCCGCCTTCTGGTTCACCCTTCGCCCGATTCTGGGTGCTCTGGGCGCTTCCTTGGCCCTGTCCGGCAGCATCGCCGGTCCGTTACTGTTCTTCTTCGCGTGGAACATCATCCGTTACGCCTTCCTGTGGTACACGCAGGAGTTTGGCTACAAGGTCGGCTCCTCCATCGCCAAGGACCTCTCCGGCGGTCTGATGGGCAAGGTCACCGAGGGTGCTTCCATCCTGGGTATGTTCATCATCGGCGCCCTGGTCGAGCGCTGGGTGTCCATCTCCTTCACCCCGGTCGTCTCCAGGGTCACGCAGTCTGCTGGCGCCTTTATCGACTGGGCTAGCCTGCCCTCCGGTTCCGAGGGTATCAAGGAAGCGCTGACGATGTATAACTCCATCGGTGCTAACGCCCTTGATCAGGTGAAGGTCACCACGCTTCAGGCCAACCTCGATCAGCTCATCCCCGGCCTTGCCGCCGTGTGCCTGACCCTGCTGGTCTGCAAGCTCCTCAAGAAGAAGGTCAGCCCGATCGTCATCATCCTGGCTCTCTTCGCCATCGGCATCATCGGTCGCGTCTGCGGCTTCATGTAAGCACGTTTCGGCTTAAGACCGAGAATTGCTAGGCAAGGGCTTTTGAGCCATTGAAACGGACCGCACCCGGTGGGTACACTGGATGCGGTCCGATTGTTTTATTTGGAGGGCGAGGCGCGCATGGCGCAATCTCAGAACAGCACGGTCGATCTGGCAACGCCGGCAACCTGCCTGATGGGGCTTACCAGCCACGGCAACGTGATGGTGGGCAATAAGGCGTTCGAGTATTACAACGAGCGCAATCCCGAGGATTATATTCAAATCCCGTGGGACGAGGTCGACTATATTGCCGCCGAGGTTTTACGCGGCACCAAGAAGATCACGCGTTTTGCCATCTTCACCAAGGACAACGGTCACTTTACGTTTTCGACGCGCGACGACAAAGAGACGCTTCGTGCTGTCCGCAAGTACGTCGACGAGGATAAGCTCGTGCGTTCGCCCGACTTTATCGATGTGACGGCCAAGGGCGCCAAGAGCATCCCCTCCGTTATCAAAAACCTCTTCCACAAAGGTAACTAGCTCCTCATAAGTTGCGGTGAAATAGTTCCTAAATACGGCTTTAGATGCTTCAGACAGGAACTATTCCACCGCAACTTCGAAGTCTAGTCATGCGACGTATTGCGATGCAGTAAATCTGCTACACTAGTACAACATGCCTCCGTAGCTCAGGGGATAGAGCACCGCTCTCCTAAAGCGGGTGTCGACGGTTCGAATCCGCCCGGGGGCACCAGAGGAATATCGAGCCCGGTACCGCTACGGTGCCGGGCTCTTCTGGTCTAAGGGCAGGATTCGAGCCGTCGACACCCGCGTCACCAATTTCCCCGCGGGGGGAGTTTTCGAATCCGCCCGGGGGCACCAGAGGAATATC
>CABQXN010000041.1:0-15837 GCA_902468085.1 uncultured Collinsella sp. | reverse complement strand
CAGGGCGAAGGTCGAGGCCGTGGGCGCCCTGCGCGAAGAGGGGTACGGGCTGGGGTGCCTGCTGGAGTGCGCCGGCCTGGCGAGGTCGAGCTACTACTACGCGCTGTCGCACCCGAAGGCTCCCACCAGGCCCGAGCTCTGGGAGGCCGCCGCCGAGATATTCTCGCGCACCGCCAACGGGTGCGGCCACAGGCAGATCGCCATGTGCCTGCGCGCCGAGCAGGGCGTGCGCATAGCCTGCAAGACCGTGCTGAAGATGATGCGCGAGATGGGCATCAGCTGCGGGATCCGCCGCGAGACCGACTACCACAGGTACAACTCGTACAGGGGCAAGGTCGGAAAGACCTTCGAGAACGTCCTCGGGCGCGACTTCGCCGCCGACGGGCCGTGGGAAAAGATGGGCACCGACGTCACCGAGTTCAAGCAGCCCTGGGGCAAGGCCTACTTCGCGCCGGTCTACGACTTCGGCAGCAAGGAGATCGTCGCCTGGTCCACGTCGCTGCACCCCAACATGGCTCAGCAGCACGAGCTGCTCGACCAGCTCGTGTCCAAGAAGCCCAAGGGCTCCAGGCCGATCCTGCACTCGGACATGGGCTGGCAGTACCAGCAGGCCGGTTGGTGCAGGCGGCTGGAGGAGGCCGGCGTGGTGCAGAGCATGTCCCGGAAGGGCAACTGCATCGACAACGGCGCGACGGAGCAGGTGTTCGGCCACATCAAGGACGAGTTCTTCCGCGGAAGGACGTGGCCGGACTTCGAGTCCTTCAAGGCGGACCTCGACGACTTCGTGGTCCATTGGAACACGAGGAGGCGCCAGGTTAAACTGAAGGGACTGACCCCGGAGGAGTTCCGGAGCCAGTCCCTTGCGGCGTAGCTTTTATTTAAGCCGTCCAAGTTTTGGGGTGCAGTTCATCGTGCGGCGGGGGTTCTTTCGTCCTGCGGAGTGTCCGCGAAGGTCAGCCCTCAGATCCTGCTACGACTACGTCCTCGGATTGTGTGGGCTGATGAAGGACGTGGTTGTGGGGGCCTTTTGTCCCCTTCGCTGTTTCGCGGCTTTGCCGCGAAACCTCGCGCCGCTTTGGGGATGGATGGAGGTTTTGGTTGTTGTTGCCTTCTATCCCCGTGCTTTGGGGCTGGTTGCCTTTTTGGAGCTCATCTTTATTCCTTATGCTGAATGAAAAGCCCCATGTTTTTGCAGGGGTGCATACTCGTCTTATTAATGCATAGAATCTCGTATAGTGCGAGTAAGATATTACGCTGTCTGTTTTGTGTTTAGCAGAGATATAGTTTGCATAATCTGGTCGAATCCCTGCTCTATTAAAATAAAGTCGCACGTAAATGGCGTAGATATGCCTAAGCTGGGCTTCTTTACGCTGAGCGGGTAAAAATGACCGTTCACCGTTCAACTGTTTTCAAAATGAATAAAATAAGGGATAACAGGAATATAAACCTTAATAAACTCGTGTATCGCACGGACACGGGTTATTAATGGGTTGTAGGCCTTTTACAGAAAGGATTCCAGCAATGTCTAAGCCTCTTGGCAAGCCCGATCGTATTGTCGTCGCCCTTGGCGGCAACGCCCTCGGCAACAACCCCGTTGAGCAGATCGAGGCCGTGAGCAACACCGCTCACGCTCTTCTCGGCCTGATCGAGCAGGGTAACGAGATCATCATCACCCACGGCAACGGCCCGCAGGTCGGCATGATCCAGAACGCCTTCGCCGCTGCCCACGACGCCATCGGCACCCCCGAGATGCCGCTGCCCGAGTGCGGCGCCATGTCCCAGGGCTACATTGGTTATCACCTGCAGCAGGGCATCGGCCGCGAGATGCACAAGCGCTATAAGCGTTGGCACGCCGCCACCGTCGTCACCCAGATCGAGTGCGACCCGGATGATCCCGCGTTCAAGAACCCGACTAAGCCGATCGGCCCCTTCTATACCGAGGAGCAGGCCAAGGAGTTCATGGCCGAGGATCCCTCCAAGGTCTTCGTCGAGGATTCCGGCCGCGGCTGGCGTCGCGTCGTCGCTTCCCCCGATCCCAAGAAGATCGTCGAGGCTGACTCCATCCTCAACCTGCTCGACAACGAGTTCATCGTCATCGCCTGCGGTGGCGGCGGCATCCCCGTCGTCCGCGACTACGAGAACAAGGGCTGCTACAAGGGCGTTCCCGCTGTCATCGACAAGGACCTGGGCGGCGAGCTGCTGGCCGAGGACTGCGATGCCGACGTTCTGTTCCTGTTGACCGCCGTTGAGCATGTCGCCATCAACTTTGGCAAGCCCAACCAGGAGGAGCTCGAGGAGCTCACCGCCGACGAGGCCGAGCGTCTGGCCGATGAGGGTCAGTTCGGCAAGGGTTCCATGGAGCCCAAGGTCCGCGCTGCCATCAAGTTCGCCCGTTCCCGCAAGGGCCGCACCTGCATCATCGGCGCTCTGGACAAGGCCGCCGAGACCATGGCCGGCCTCTCCGGTACCCGCATCCACGAGTAGTCTCTACTCTGCTGCATCTCTCGTGGGCGCCAGGCAAAGCGCCCACAAACTAGCCTCTCTTCATGAGCCCCGCAGTCCGCTCCGACTGCGGGGCTTTTGCTATTCACCTAGTCATTGGGGACGTTCTTAAATGACTAGTAGTAGGCCCACATGGCTTCGATTTCGTTGAGGACTTCTACGACGCCCCAGCGGCGGGCACTGCGGCTTTGCGAGTTGGGGTCGTAGACTCCCACTTGATCGGCATCGTCGATGCCCCAGAGCACGATATAGTGTCCAACGCTGGTAAAGGTGCCGGGACGAACCGATGCGATGATGGGCGCGCCCGAGCGCAGCGCCTGGGTGATGGAGCTGCGATCGATATGGAGCTCAGTTCCGTTAAGGCCCAGCTGCCATGCGCCGCTCGTCATAAACGACCACTCGGTGGCACCGGTGGGGGCATAGTTGCCCGCCTCGGAAAGAGCGCACATATCGACCGGCGTCATATCGGTGTGACCGGTCTTATAGATGTAGACCATGGTAAGGCAGGTAGGGCCGCAGGCATTTTGACGGATGGTACCGCCGGCGTAGGGTAGCTCCGACCATGCCGGGTCAATCTGATAGATGTGGGGCATGGTGCCGGCTTGCCACTGCGCACGCGGGGTCGAAAACGCAAACGAATAGCCGGGCGCGACCGGGGCCTTGAGCAGCTTATCCTCGGCGGTTGGATCGAGGCCGGCCGAGCCGTGGGAGATACAGGAGCTCATAAGCACAAAGACCAGACAGGTGAGGATAGAGCACAGTGCGAGGCGAAGTCGACGAGCTGACAGGGCGGGGGCATTCACGTACGATGTCGAGCGGTAAGGCTTGCCGTCGCGTCCGCCTTGGGGATGCGAAAAGAAGCGGTTGATATGGATGCCGGGCTGACGTGCGCCGTTGCGGCGCAGTTGCGGAACCTCGGCCTGACGCTGTCGAGTGCGCGCGCCCAAGCGGCTATCTTGCTGCGCGCTTGTGGCCGTACTCGGACGGCCGCTCTGCCGTGTTCTGCTTGTCTGCTGCCGAGACGAAGGTCTGGGTTGCTCTTGAGGGCGTTGCGGATTGCTGCTCGTGGCACTTCTGGGCGTCGGCGTGGTACGGCCAGCAAGGCGAACGCTTTGTCGCCGTTGATCACCGTCGTTGTATCCGTATGCCATTCGTACCGCCTTGTCTCATATATAACCTGTCTATCCTACAAAAAAGATGTGCAACAAATGGGTCCGCGCGTCAAAAGCTCGGTAAACGGTACGAAAGGCGCAAAACACACGGCCTCAAAAACATCTCTATATGCGTCCGATGAGCGTACGCCCGTCGGACGGGCGGCAACAATGAGCGGCAAACCGTGCCGTTCGTCCCAAAAACGGCGCCGCTCGTTTTGCAGTTCTGCCTTCGGTCGAGCTACAAGCGGAGCTGCTGCGCCAAGGCCGTATCTTAAAGCCACGAAATAAAAGAGCGCGGCAAAACAGACCGCGCAAGGGGTGACGTCAAGGGGCGTCAAAAAGGAAAGGAGGGGAACAATGGCGGACAAGAACGCAGAAGTTGCAGTCGAGGATAACGGCGGCATGAAGAAAACGCTTTCGCTCTGGAACTTCTTCACCATCGGTTTCGGTGCCATCATCGGTACCGGTTGGGTTCTGCAGGTCGGCGACTGGATGGTCGTGGGCGGCGGTCCCGTTCCCGCTATGATCGCATTCCTCTTGGGTGCAATCTTCCTCGTGCCCGTCGGAGCTGTTTTCGGTGAGCTCACGGCTGCTATCCCCATCTCGGGCGGCATCGTCGAGTATGTCGATCGTAGCTTTGGCCGTACGCTGAGCTACATCACCGGTTGGCTTTTGGCCCTGGGCAACGGCATCCTGTGCCCGTGGGAGGCCATCGCCATTTCGACCCTCGTGTCCGAGATGTTCGGCAGCCTGCCCGGTCTTGAGTGGCTGCGCGCCGTTAAGCTCTACACCATCCTGGGCGCCGACGTTTACCTGTTCCCGACGCTGATCGCGCTCGGCTTCGCAGCCTACGTCATCTTCCTCAACTTCCGCGGTGCCAGCTCGGCCGCCAAGCTCCAGGCCTTCCTGACCAAGGCTCTGCTCTGCGGCATGCTGCTCGCCATGGGCGTCTCGCTGTTCACCGGCTCGCCGGACAACGCCATGCCCGTGTTCTCCCAGGTCACCGGCGCTGGCGGCGGTAAGGCCGCTACCGAGGGCACCAGCCTGTTCGCCGGCATCGTGTCGGTCCTGGTTCTGACCCCGTTCTTCTACGCCGGTTTCGACACCATTCCTCAGCAGGCTGAGGAAGCAGCCGAGGGCCTCAACTGGAACAAGTTCGGCAAGATCATCTCCCTGGCTCTGCTGGCCGCCGGCGGCTTCTACATGGTCTGCATCTACTCGTTCGGCACCATTCTCGACTGGCATGAGTTTGTTAAGAGCCCGGTTCCCGCGCTTGCCTGCCTCAAGGGCATCAACATGCTTCTGTACCTGGCCATGCTCGTCATCGCCACGCTTGGACCCATGGGCCCGATGAACTCCTTCTACGGCGCCACGAGCCGCATCATGCTTGCCATGGGCCGCAAGGGCCAGCTGCCCGAGAAGTTCGCCGAGGTCGACCCCAAGTCCGGCGCTCCCAAGCTCGCCTGCGTCGTTCTGGGCGTCATCACCGTCATCGGTCCGTTCCTGGGCAAGAACATGCTCATCCCTCTGACCAACGTGTCGGCTCTCGCCTTCATCTTCTCCTGCGGTATGGTCGCCCTCGCCTGCCTGCGCATGCGCTTCACCGAGCCCGACCTGCCTCGTCCCTACGAGGTGCCCGGCGGCAAGTTTGGCATCGGCCTCGCTATCGCTGCCTGCGCCATCATCATCGGCCTGCTCGTGATTCCGTTCTCTCCCGCCTCCCTCAACATGGTGGAGTGGAGCATCGTGATCGGTTGGTTGGCTATTGGCCTGGCCCTCATGGCTTTCACCAATTCCCGCAAAAAGTAACGCCTAGCCGGGGCGGATCGGGTGCGCGGAATCCTCTCTCCCGCGCACCGAACCCGGCACCACTTGGGTAGCTTTGTGAGGCCTTAACCCAACACGGCCTCGCCCACTATATGGATCCATAAGGAGGAACCATGTCCACTAAGTATGCAATCGTTGGCGGCAAGCTCATCGACGGTACCGGTGCCGAGCCGGTCGAGAACTCCCTCGTTCTCGTCGACGACAACGGCAAGATCGAGTACGCCGGCGCTATGCAGGACCTTCCCGAGGGCGTTGAGGTCATCGACGCCGCCGGCAAGACCGTCCTTCCCGGCCTGATCGACACCCACCTGCACTTCTCGGGCAACCTGACCGACGATGACACCGATTGGGTCATGCAGCCGCTCCTCGAGAAGCAGGCCGTCGCCGTCAAGCAGGCCTACGACTGCCTCACCCATGGCCTCACCACCGTCTGCGAGATCGGTCGCTTTGGTATCCAGATCCGTGACTGCATCGACAAGGGCGTCTTCAAGGGCCCGCGCGTTCTGGCCACCGGCCTCGGCTTCTGCCGCGTTGCCGGCCACGGTGACTCCCACCACTGCACCCAGGAGCTCAACAAGGAATCCCATCCCTGGGGCGACCAGGTCGACGGTCCTTGGGATCTGCGCAAGGCCGTCCGTCGTCGCCTGCGCGAGAACCCCGATGCCATCAAGATCTGGGCTACCGGTGGCGGCATCTGGCGCTGGGACTCCGGTCGCGACCAGCACTACTGCTCCGAGGAGATCCAGGCCGTGGTCGACGAGGCAAAGATGGTCGGCATCCCCGTGTGGAGCCACTGCTACAACAACCACGCCGCTGCCTACGATTCCGTTCGTTTTGGCTGCGAGCAGCTGATTCACGGTTTCGATATCGATGAGCGCACCATGGACCTCATGGCCGAGCAGGGCACCTTCTTCACCCCGACGATCGCCTTCCTGCCCACCTGGTACGCCACCTATCCGCCCGTCTACGTCCCCGAGCTGCACGACAAGTACGAGGGCACCCTGGTCGAGAAGGAGCTGCAGCGCAACTACGACTGCCTGCGCGAGGCCAAGAAGCGCGGCGTTGTCATGACGATCGGCTCCGACTCCTTCTCCTTCGTCACCCCGTACGGCACCTGCTCCATCGAGGAGATGTACGAGTTCGTCGACAAGATCGGCTTCACCCCGGTCGAGACCATCACCTGCGCCACCCTCAACGGTGCCAAGATGTGCCACATCGAGGACGAGACCGGTTCCATCGAGGCCGGCAAGTGCGCCGACCTGCTGGTCGTCAACGGTGACGTCGCCGCCGACATCCACGTGCTCAACACCGACAACATGGACGTCATCATGAAGGATGGCTGGATCGTCGAGGCTGGCACCTTTGGCGAGGCCAACAAATACAGCGCCTAAGATACCGTTTGTCGATGGCTGGATGTAAAACACAGTTTTTGATTGTATAATGCAATGGAGAGGGTCGCTTGCGGCCCTCTTTATTGCTATGGGTGCGATAGAAAAAAGGGGATGACGGTGGATTTAAACAGGCTGATTCTGGGCAAGAGCTACAACTCTACCAAGGTCTTTCGCACGGCCCAGCATGTGGTCCAGGCCATCCTGCTCGGTATTGTCGTTCCGGCGCTTATCTTGCTGCTTATCTGGGATTTAACCGATAATCCCAATCCCGTTCCGGGCGTTGTCGTTATTGCCGGCATGGTCATGCTGTGCTTCTTTTTCTCGTATGTCTTTGTGGTCCCCGACGACCTCACATCGAGCGCAACCGACCGTACGCTCGCCATCGCATCAAAAATATTCGCCTATACATCGCGTGGCCTTACGCCCGAAGCGGCCCTGGGCGCCTCTAAAATCATCCTGTCCGAGACCATCGCCTCTGCCATCTGCTTTACCGACGGCAAGCAGGTGTTGGCAAGTTGGGGCGAGGATTCGACAAGGTGTCCCGCCGGCACCCCGGTCGTGCTCAAGACCACGCTCAGTGTGATTGAGACGGGCGAGCAGAGCGTGTTTTCGCGCGACACCTCCAATGAGACGGGCGGTTATTTTCCCCGCCTGCGCGCTGGCATTGTCGCGCCGCTTACCGTGCGCGGGCATTGCGTGGGCACACTCGAGCTGTACTATCCCCGCCTGAGCAGCATTGATATGCGCCAGACGGCCCTTGCCTCGGGTTTTGCCGATCTAATTTCCACGCAGCTCGCCAGCTTTGAGCTCGAGCGCCAGGACGAGCTCACAGCCCGCGTTGAGCTTCGTGCCCTGCAGTCGCAGGTCGACCCGCATTTCTGTTCAATACCATTAGCACGATCGTGTCGCTCGTTCGAACCGAGCCCGACAAGGCGCGATCGTTACTCATCGATTTTTCCAATTATTACCGTCAGACGCTTTCTGACTCCGATACGCTCACCACGCTCGAGCACGAGGTGGAGCAGGGCACTCGTTATATCAATCTTATGCAGGCCCGGTATGGCGACGGCCGTCTGCGCGTTTCGGTCGACATCGACTTTGAGGTGCGCGACAGCCTAGTACCGCCGTTTATCTTGCAGCCGCTGCTCGAAAACTGCATCAAGCATGCGCAGCGCGAGATCGAGCCGCTTTCTATTCGTGTTAGGGCTTTTGAGACCGATGACGGCTTGGAGATCATCGTCGAAGATGACGGCATCGGTATGAACGAAGAAGTCTGCGCGCATCTGTTTGAGCAGCATCGCCGAGAGGAGCCCGAGAGCATTACCGTCGACGGCTCCATCAAGCGAGGTTGCGGTCTGGCGCTCTTCAATGTGCTTCAGCGCATCCATTTCTTTTACGGAGAAGATTCTGGCATGCGCGTGAAGTCCCAGGAGGGCGTGGGAACACAGGTCATCGTTGAGTTGAATGGCGAGCCGCATGAGCCGGCGCCGCTAACGGTGTAGCACGCGGTTGGATTGAGAGAAAAAGAGGGGAAGCGCATATGTCCGAAGGCTGGAACATCTTGGTGGTTGATGACGAGCCTCCCATTAGGGCTGAGCTACGCTATCTGTTGGAAAAGGATACGCGTGTGGGACAGATTGCCGAAGCGGGCAATGTCACCGAAGCCGTGGAGTCGATTCTGTCGAACAAGCCCGACGTGCTGTTTTTAGACATTACCATGCCCGGTCGCTCGGGAATTGAGCTTGCCGAGACGCTGCAGAACCTAAAGACGCCGCCAGCCGTGGTGTTTGTGACGGCATTTGCCGAGTATGCGGCTGATGCCTATAACCTCGATGCTGTCGATTACATCGTCAAACCGGTCGAGGATGCCCGCTTGTCAAAGGCACTCGACAAGATCGAGACCGCCCTGGGCGCTCGCCGTGTCGTCCATGCTCCGCGCCAACCTTTGCGCCTGACGGTGGATCGTGGGGGCAAAAGGGTGTTCATTCCCGTGGCGGATGTCTGCTACTTTGAGGCGCGCGCCGATTTTTGCAACGCCGTCTGCGCCGAGGGAACATACCTGATCAATGAGTCGATTTCCTCGCTCGAGCGGCGCCTGGCCTCCGAGGGCTTTATCCGTGTCCACCGCAGTTATCTGGTCAATTTGGAAGACGTGCATAATGTCGAGATCGGTTCCACGGGTCTTATGGAGCTCAGGCTCGATCGCGTAACCTCGACGGTGCCTGTGTCCCGTCGTCGCGCAGCCGAGGTCAAGGCGCGCTTGGGGCTTGCGTAGGCAGTCTGCATATCATCGTTTACCGCCGCAGGTTTGGCATGACCGTGCGGTGGGCATAATGGGTGACATCGAATGAAATCGAAAGGATCATTATGCCCGCGCTCATTACGCATCATCTGTTTGGCGAGGAAAGCATCGACCGTCTTCCGCAGGGCGTTATCACGTCCGACGAGGAGCGCATCGCCTTTATCCTGGGAAACCAAGGTCCCGACCCGTTTTTCTTCCACATGCTCACGCCGCGCATTTCCGACTGCATGTCGCTTGCTCAGGTCATGCACCGCTCGCGCATGTCGCGCCAGTTCTCGTGCCTGCGCGACGGCGTGTCGCACCTGCAGCCGCGCGATGCCAATCTGGGTCGCGCCTTTGCGCTGGGCCTGCTGTCGCACTATGTGCTCGATCGCAATGCCCACCCCTTTGTCTACGAGCAGCAGTTTGGCATTGTCGAGTCCGATCCCGAGCTCGAGGCTTCGGGCAGTCAAGTTCATGCCGTGCTCGAAAGCGACTTGGACGTGCTGATGCTGCAGCTCAAGCGCGATGGGGCTACGGTCGAGGATTATCCGCCGGCGGGCGAGATCGTCACCACCGACCGCATCAATCGCGTTGCCGGCGTGCTGATGAGCTACGTCGCCGGGCGCGTGTACGGTATCGACATCCCGGCGGGGGAGTACGCCGGCGCCGTAGCCGACATGCAGCTGCTCTACCGCACTATCGAGCCGGCCGGTTCGGCCAAGACGCGCGCGATTGCCCTGCTCGAGGGCTTGGTGCACGATTATTCGCTACTCGACGGCCTTGCGCACCGCGTGACGACCGAGTTGCCCGAGCGTACCGGCAACCTGGGCCACTTGGCATGGAAGAGCCCCTTTACCGATGAAGTCTCGACCGAGAGCTTCCCCGAGGTCTTTGACCGCGCACTGCTCGATTACGAGCTCACCGTCGCCCGCTTTATCGAGACCGGCGATATGGAAGCCGTGACCAACCACGTCAATTACAGCGGTCGCGTGCTCGGCGCCGACGAAGAGTTCGACCGCGAGGAGTAGGGCTCGTGCGTGCCCCTTTGCCGAATCCTTACCAGCGCTTCTGTGCAATTGGGGTACGATGAACTAACTGCATATCGGGCGAATACGAAGGGGCCCTGTCCATGAAATACACCAAGCTCGAGCGTAACTGGGTTATGTACGATGTGGGCAATTCGGCCCTCGTGTTGCTCAATACCTCGGTGGTGCCCATCTACTTTAACGCCATCAATACCGGTGCTTCCTCGGCAGACCTGGTGGTCGCTTGGGGCAACGCTCAGACGATCGCCTCGCTGGTCATTGCCATGCTCATGCCCATTCTGGGCGCGCTTGCCGATTACGCCGGCAACAAGATTAAGTTCTTCTTGGGCTTCTTCCTCACGGGCCTGGTTCTTTGCCTGGCGCAGGCTAT
The DNA here is from genome assembly GCA_902468085.1 of uncultured Collinsella sp. Classification (GTDB taxonomy): domain Bacteria; phylum Actinomycetota; class Coriobacteriia; order Coriobacteriales; family Coriobacteriaceae; genus Collinsella. The sequence continues at coordinate 5,263 of CABQXN010000041.1, read as the reverse complement.
CCCAATGTCCGCCATGGCATTTTTGACCGTGTACGTGCTGTGCACCATTGGCCTTAACTCTTCTATGACGTTCTACGACGCCATGCTGCCCGACATTACCACCGACGAGCGCATGGACGCCGTGTCCAGCTCGGGCTATGCCTGGGGCTACATCGGTTCCACCGTGCCGTTCATCATCTGCCTGGCGCTCATCATGGGTGGCCCCGCTCTTGGCGTCCCCACCATGCTGGCAACGCGTCTGTCGTTTATCATCACTGGTGCCTGGTGGCTCATCTTTACCCTGCCGCTCATTCGCACCTATAAGCAAAAGTACGGTCGCGAGCGCGGTCCCGAGGACACCATCGGCCACATCGTGGGCGGTGTGTTCTCCGAGGTCGGACACACCATGCGCGAGATCGCCCACAACAAGACCGTGCTGGTCTACATGATCGCGTTCTTCTTCTATATCGATGGCGTCCACACGGTCATTTCCATGGCTACCAGCTACGGCTCGGCTTTAGGCATCGACTCGACCCAGCTGGTGCTGGCGCTGCTCGTTACGCAGTTCGTGGCCTTCCCGTCTGCCATCATCTACGGCAAGCTCGCCGGACGCGTGGGCACGCTCAACATGATCCTGGTGGCCGTCGCCGCCTACATGGGCATTGTGTTGTTCGCCGCATTCTTCCTAAAGACCGCCTTCGAATTCTGGGTGCTTGCCATTATGGTCGGCCTGTTCCAGGGCGGCGTGCAAGCGCTCAGCCGTAGCTACTTTGGCCGCATTATCCCCAAGGAAAAGTCCAACGAGTACTACGGCTTCTTTGACATCTTTGGTCGTTATGCAAGCGTCATGGGCACCTTCCTGGTGTCGGTCGTCACCTCGCTGACCGGCAACCCGTCGCTGGGCGTCCTTTCCATTGGCGTGCTGCTGATCGTTGGCTTTATGCTGCTGGTTCGCCTGTCCCGCATGACTCAGGCGGCAGAGCAGACCGCATAGGAGCGAGCGGCTATTGGGCCTGTCCGCGGTACTCTTTTGGGGTTATCCGCAATAAACATTGCGACTTGCGAGCAATGATTTGCCCAAGTGGGTATGATGGAACCAGCTAGGTCGCGGGGCGTCGCCTGTGTTTGGCGGCGCCCCGTTTTTGTGTTGCAGGGAGGGAAGGCATGAACCCCACGGTTGTGATTCCAACATATTGGGCAGACGACGAGGCCCATGCAAACGCTCCCGGCGTCTATGACCACTCGACGAAGCTCAACGCCACCAATCCCGAGCTCGACCGCTGCCTGGCCTCGCTCGAGCAGGTGCGCGACATTCCGAGGATTATCCTTTTGGTGGTCTGCCCCATCTCGGCTACGGCTGATGTGTCGAAGCGCGTCCACGAAATCGTCGACGCGCACCCTACGCTCAAGGTCACCGTGGTTACCAACACCCAGGCATCGCGTATCGCCGACCGTGTGGCGCAGATTGCTCCCAAGGGCTCGGGCGAGTGCGTGAGCCTGCGCGGATACGGCGCCATTCGCAATATGGGGCTTGCCTGCGCTGCGGTGCTCGGCCACGATGCCGTTGTCTTTTTGGATGACGACGAGACCGTTATCGATGCCGACTTTATGAAGCGCGCGACCTATGCACTGGGCCAGCAGACGCGTCAAGGCCTGCCGATTTTGGTTAAGAGCGGTTACTTTTACGATCGAGACGGATCACCGTTGGCGCCCACAGACAAGGTGGGCATTTGCCATCGTTGGTGGACCAAACGCATCGAGTTTAATCGCTGGATGAAAAAGGCGCTCTCGGGCACCCGTATTTCGCGTTCAAACTACGTGTGCGGCGGCCTTGTGGCGCTTCATGCCCGCGCCTTTACCCGTGTGGCGTTTGACCCGTTTATCACCCGAGGCGAGGACCTAGATTACCTCTTTAACATGCGCATGTTTGGCTACGACGTGTGGTTTGACAACGAGTGGGTCGTTCGTCACCTGCCGCCCGAGTCCGAGAAGCGCTCGCCGCGCTTTATGCAGGATGTGTACCGTTGGTACTACGAGCGTGCCAAGCTGACATTTGCCGCGCACCAGCAGGAGCTCGTTCCCGTCACGGCCGCGTCGCTCATGCCCTATCCGGGCCCGTGGATTTCGCGCGAGCTCGACGACCGCGTGCGCAAAACCGCCATGGTCCGCAGCATGTTTACCCGCGAGCACGAGGGATACCTGCGCATTTGGCGTCACGGTATTGACGAGGCCAGGACCTACGCGCGCCAAAACGCCGCAAGCTACCTGCGTTTCCAGAGCTTCTGGCCCAAGATCATGGACGGGCTCTGGCACGACGCACAACTGACCAGCATCCTGGAGGGGACTGAATGATCGACCGCCGCGCCCAGCGCGATAATTCAATATCAATCTTTCGCGTGATCGCCGTTGTCTGCGCCATTTGCGTGCTGGTGTACTTTATTTTTGCCCTGGCGACTGGAATCGAGCCGATCGCGACCGTGGTCGCCTGCGCACTGCTGTGCATCTTTCTGTGCATTTTTATCTATTTGACGCTCAATCCCGATTCGGTGCGTTCGCAGTACACCGAAGAGACACTCTCGGTGGCCTCTGCCATGCTCGAGGACATCAAAGGCGGTCTGACGCAGGAGTCGGCGCGTCTGGTGTGCCAGCGCATTTTGCCCGAGACGCGTGCCATGACGGTTGCCATCACCGACGAGAGCAACGTGCTGGCCTGCGCGGGCGAGTTTGAGGAAAAGCTGCTGCCCGATTCGCCCATCCACACACTTGCCACGCGCTACGTCATCGAGCACGGTATCGTCCAGTCGTTCAACCGTGTGGTGGACGTGGTGGGTTCGGATGGCTCGCACAACCATGTTCCCGCCGGTATCATCGCTCCTATCAAGGTGGGCGACCGCACCGTCGGCACGCTCAAGTTCTACTACAAGACCCCGCGTGCCGTCGACCGCACTCAGTACGCGCTTGCCTCGGGTTTTGCCGAGATCCTGTCCACGCAGCTCGCCATCCACGAGCTCGAGGTGCAAAAGGAGCTCACGGCCCGTGCCGAGGTGCGTGCCCTGCAGGCGCAGATCAACCCGCACTTCCTGTTCAACACGCTCAACACCATCGCGTCGTTTACGCGTACCGATCCGCTGCGCGCCCGCGAGCTGCTGCGCGAGTTCTCCTCGTTCTATCGCGCCACGCTCGACAATTCGGGCTCGCTCATTCCCGTGTCGCGCGAGGTCGCGCAGACCAAGCGCTACCTGACGTTTGAGAAGGCGCGCTTTGGCGAGGATCGCGTGCTGGCGACCTTCGACGTGTCCGAGGACGTCGAGGACACGCTGGTGCCGGCATTTGTAATCCAGCCAATCGTCGAGAATGCCGTGCGCCATGGTATGGGCGACGATGCACTGATGATCGACGTGTCGGTCCACAGGGATGGCGAAGATGCGATTTTGATTGTGGTCGCCGATAACGGCGTGGGCATGGACGAAGGCACCGCTGCCAGACTGTTTGACGAACGCTCCGCCCGTCCCGACGCCAGCTCCCCGCAGGGCGGCGGCGCCGGTGTGGCCATGCACAATATTTCGGAGCGCATCCATCGCTTTTATGGACCGCACTCTTATACACGCGTCGAATCGGCTCCGGGCAAGGGCGCTAAAGTGCTCCTGCATCTCGATTTGTCGGAGAGCATCTTCGACATTCAAGAGTAGAATGATAGGTTACGGGTTTAACGCTAGTTGGCGGATGCCCGACGTAGTTAGTTGACGAAAGGTTTTATCCCTATGCTGCGTGCGATGATTGTGGATGATGAGGCCCCGGCCCGTTCGGAACTTCGCTTCTTGCTCGAGCAGACGGGCAAGATCGGCACGATCACAGAAGCGTCGAGCGTTCGCTCCGCTATCGAGATGCTTATGGAGAGCCGCGTCGATGTTGTGTTCCTCGATATCTCGATGCCTGGCGCTTCGGGTCTGCAACTTGCCGAGGCACTGCATAAGCTCAAGAATCCGCCGGCGATCGTATTCGTAACCGCGTACAGCGATCATGCGGTCGAGGCGTTTGATGTGGATGCCGTCGACTATCTGATGAAGCCGGTCGAGGAGGCTCGCCTGGATCGAGCGATCGATAAGGTTATGCAACGCGCCAAGCCTGTCACGGACAGCAAGGTGACCATCGAGCGCATCCCGGTGGAAAAGGGCGGCCGCAAGGTCCTCATCCCCGTGGACGACATTCGCTTTATTATGGCCAAGGACGATTACTCCTGTATTTATACGGTCGATGACCGCTTTTTGTCCACGACCTCGCTGGCACAGTTCGAGGCCAAGCTCTGCGACTTTGGCTTCTTCCGCGTTCACCGCCGCTATATCGTCAACTTGGCGTGTGTCACCGACGTCGAGACGGTTCCCTCGGGCGCTATCCAGCTGGGCATTACGGGCGTCGACGAACGCGTACCGGTTTCGCGCCGTCGCGTCGTACCGCTCAAAAAGGCCCTGAGCCTCTAGTACACCGGCCCCGCAGCCCTGTAGACCAAAATCGTCTGCGGAGCCGTGGGGCTTTTTGCATGAATGCACCAAATCTTTTTGCGGAAGGGATCCCATGAACAGTGCAAGCGCCAAGCGTATCGACATTATCTCGGACACCCACGGCTATCTTTCGCCTGCGCTCTTGGACGAGCTTAAGGGTGCGGATCTGATTATCCACGCCGGTGACCTTACGTCGGAGATGGACTACGAGCACCTGCGCACCATCGCCCCCGTGCGAGCGGTGCTGGGTAATAACGACTACTACCGCGACTACGGCCCCGATGTGGACCGCTTGGCGCTCTTTACCTACGAAGGCCTCAAGTTCGCCGTAGCCCACTACCGTGAAGACCTCCCGGTGGGATCCGTGGACGTAGCTATCAACGGTCACACCCACGTAACCAAAGAAGCCCAAGTGGGTCGCTGCCTGGTCCTCAACCCAGGCAGTGCCAGCTATCCAAGAGGCACCCGAGGCCCCACCATGGCCAGAATGCTTGTCAAGGACGGCAAGATTCTGAGCATCAAATTTATTGACCTAGAGTAGGTGCAACAAAAACGGGGGATGCAGATCGCATCTCCCGTTTTTCTTTGAGCCAAAGGCCGAAGTTCAACAACAATCTTAGACAACCCCGCCGAGGAGAACGGGGACCTCGAGCCGCGGAAGCGGCGAGGAACAAAGTCTTTGAAGCAAGTGACGGCAGGGAGGGTCTCCGGGGCCGGCTGGCGCGGGTTGAGTTTGTCGCGAGTTCCGCACGCAAAGGAAAGCACTTAATGTGCTTTCCGTCTTG
>CABQXN010000040.1:0-16537 GCA_902468085.1 uncultured Collinsella sp. | reverse complement strand
ACGCAGCGCGCCGGCCTTTCTTTGTTTCGATATCAAAAAGCCCGGTCAGCAGCCGCAGAAGCTACCGACCGGGCAAGCCGTAGGCAATATGGTTGCTGTCGAGCAGCTGCTCAGCTTAGCCCAGCAGGCTTAAGCCCACGGAGACAAACGCCAGGATAACGCCGACGACGGACTCGCCGCCCAGCAGGCCGCTGGCAACGACCAGACCCTGCTCCTGGAAGGCAGCGTCCTTGGCGGCCTTCTCCTCGTTCGAAAGGCCGGCGGCGGCGTCGCGGTGCGCGGCCCACTTGTCGTAGGCGAGCTTGACGCAGGAGCCCAGGAATGCCGTGAGCGACATGTAGAACGGCAGGTACACGCCCAGGCCGATCATCATGGCCGGAATGCCGAGCCAGTACATGACGATGCCGGCGATAAAGCCGCCCGCAAACCACGGCACGCTCGGGATGCCCGAGACCATGGTGGCGACGACGCTTGCCTGCGCGGCCACAAAGCTCTTGTCGGGACCGAAGGCGTTCGGACCATAGGCAGTGACGAGCGCGACCATGACGGCGGCGGCGACCAGGGCGCCCACGATGCCGCCGATGGCCTGGCCGATCCACTGTGCGCGCGGGTTGGTGCCCAGCACGGCGCCGGCCTTAAAGTCGTTCATGACGTCGCCCGCAAGGCCGCACGCCACGGCCACGATGCCAGCGATAAAGAACAGCTTGACCTGGGCGATCTGTGCAAAGGCCGCCACGATGAGCATGACGATGAGTCCAAAGATCTCCATGGGGTCGATGCCCGTCTGGCCGCAGCTCTGCGCGCTCATGATGGTGGTGACAAAGGTGAACAGCGTCACGATGACGGCCGGAACGGGGCCAAGGTCGAGCACGATGGCGATGATCACGGCGATGGCTGCGGTGCCCAGGCCGATGATGCCGGCGTCGAGCTTAAGGGAGCCCGAGATGAGCGACTGCTCGTCGGTGTCGGTGGAGCTGTCGGCGGCGAGGCCGCGGACGATACCGGCGACCTGTGGCAGGATGTCCTTGAGGACGACGGCGACGCCAAAGCCCATCATGAGGCCCATACCGAGGGACTTGACGATGCCCTGCGCAGTCACAACGTCGAATAGACCGGCAGCGGTGCCGCCCACGATGATGCCAAAGTTACCCAGCAGCGCGCCGGCAAACCAGAAGGCGACCGGGGCGAAGCCCACCAAAAAGCCGATGGAGAGCAGCATGGGCGAGTTATAGATGGCAAAGGTCACGCCGGGGATATTGAGCGTGCACAGCATGCTGGGCACCACGCCCAGAGCGTCGCGAAGCACGCTGTAGATGCCGGCGACGGCCATGGAGCCAAAGAGCTGCTTGCCTGTTTTGCCGCCAGCCTCGGTCGCGCGCAAGGTCTGAGCTGCGGCGTTGCCGGTGGGAAACTCCAGTGCGGCGTCCACGATAAAGTGGCGGTGGATGAGCGCGGTGGCCAGAAGGCCCAAGATGGTGCCGGCGAGCGCCACGATAAACATGTCGAGCCAGCTGATCTGATCGGCGTAGCCCAGCATCCAGGCGCCCGGGATGGTAAACGCCAGACCGCCGGCGACCATGGCGCCCGCGGACATGATGGTGTGGGTGACGTTGGCCTCGTTGAGGCTGGCGTTGCCCATGAGCTTCAGGAAGAACAGCGAGATGACGGCAGCGAAAATAATCGGCCAGGGGAGTGCGCCCATCTTGAGGGCGGTGTAGGCCGAGCTTGCCGTGATGATCACGCAGCCAAGGACGCCGATGACGACGCCGCGCAGTGTGAGTTGCCCGCGCATCGAAGCGCGGTTCGAGGGATTGCTCATATAGAACTCCTTTGCGTATATCCGCTTCCCCCGGGAGCGCCGCTACGGATACGGCGCGGGAAGTCGGGTTACCAAGGGCCGCCGCGTGAGCTCGCGCGCGACCGCGCACCAGTATAGCGGCAAGCTAGTCATTTTGGGATGACTGGTTTAGGTAGGCGATATACTGCTGGACAGACGAAAGGAGCGCCGACGATGCTTAATGGGTGCGCATATATATTGACGGTCGACGTGGGCAATACGTTCATTCGCTTTGGCCTGTTTGCCGAGGATTCGGCCGCGGCGCAGGAATGTCCGCTTGCGACGTGCGAGATCACGACGCCGTCGAGCATCACGGCCGATGAGGCTCGCATGAGGCTCGCTCAAGTCATGGCCGCGCTGGCGGCTGATGCGGGCATGCCCGGCGCGCTCGTGCCCACGGCGGCCGTGCTGAGCTGCGTGGTGCCGGCGCTCGAGCGCCCGTGGAAGGCGGCTCTTTCCCGTACCTGCACGGGGCGCGTGCTCACCGTGGGGCCGGGCCTCAAGACCGGCATGCCCGTGCACTACGACGACCCGGCCGAGATTGGCCCCGACCGCATCGCCGATGCCGTGGCGGCCCGTGCCGTCTACGGCTCTCCGTGCATCGTGATCGACCTGGGCACGACGACCAATATCGAGGTCATCGATACGCGCGGAACCTTTGTCGGCGGCGTCATCGCGCCGGGTCTGGCACTTGGCGCCCGCTCGCTTTCGGCCGCTGCGGCGCGCCTGCCGCAGGTCGAGCCCTCGGCACCCACGCATGTGATCGGTCGCAACACGCGCGAGGCCATGCGCTCGGGCGTGGTCTTGGGCGAGGTGGCCCGCATCGACGGCATGCTCGATATGGTGCTTGCCGAGATGCGCTCGACCAAGGCGGCGGGCGAGGGCAGCGTGCCCATCATCATCACCGGCGATGATGCCGAGGCGCTCGCGGCGTTGGTCGGCCATAGCCTGACGGTAGACGACGCGCTGACGCTGCGGGGTCTCGCCGAGCTCTACCGCATCAACCAAAAGCCCCGCCGCGTGTAAAAGTGAGGGCGCCGGTGGGACAAATGCCTCCACCTTTCACCTGCTACAATGGGTCAAACTATTGCGATTACGGAGGTGTCTGCCATGTCGGACGATCTTCATCAAACTTCGTCAGGCAAGCGCCTGGACGTCATTAGCTGGGACGAGTTCTTTATGAGCGTGGCCATCGCCGCGCAGCGCCGCAGCAAGGACCCCAACACGCAGGTGGGTGCGTGCATCGCCAACACCAACCACCGCATCCTTTCGGTGGGCTACAACGGTACACCCTCGGCGCTCAACGATGACTTTTTCCCGTGGGGTACGAGCGACGACCCGCTGCAGGACAAGCACAACTACGTGGTCCATGCCGAGGCCAACGCCGTGCTCAACTACCGTGGCTCGCTCAAGGATCTCGAGGGTTCCACGGTTTACGTCACGCTGTTCCCGTGCCATGACTGCGCCAAGATCCTGGCGCAGGTGGGTGTGGGCGAGGTCGTCTACCTGGACAATAAGTATGCCGACACCGATGACGGCCGTATCAGCCGCCGCATTCTCGACTCTTGCGGCATCAGCTACCGCCAGGTTATCGTCGATGTTCAGATTGGTACCGGGGGACAGGCTCGGCAGTAGCGCGTGCCAACGCCAGCTGGCGGCAAAACAGCCAAAAGAGCCCCGTCCCAAATTGACTACTCGTGAAAGTCGCGTCTGCGCGCATGGACGGCTCGTGAGCGGGTACATGGCTGTAGTAACATAGCTTCTGTCCGCGGGCGCGCCCGCGTTATTGTGAGAAAGGAGCCCCTGTGGCTGTTAACGAAGAGCTGCTTAAGAAGGTTCTTGAAGAGATTCGCCCCAACCTGCAGGCCGATGGCGGCGATATGGAGTATGTGGGCGTCGACGACGAGGGTGTCGTCAAGCTGGAGCTGCAGGGCGCCTGCGCCGGCTGCCCCATGAGCTCGCTGACCCTTTCCATGGGTATCGAGCGCATCCTGAAGGAGCACGTGCCCGGCGTTACCCGCGTTGAGCAGGTCAATGCTTCCGGCGAGGCCGAGGACCTGTACGACGAGTACGCGCCGTTCTAAGATGCGAAAGCTGCGGACGGTACGCTCCGCATAGACGTTACGCCCAGATATGCGGCTGCGAGCGCAAGGCCCGCGGCCGCATTTGTATGTAGGGAGCAGGGGGATCGATATGCTCAACGACCTCTACCATATGCTTGACCCCGTTGCGATCTCGGCGGGTCCCATCACCATCTACTGGTACGGCCTGGCCTACGTGGTCGGCGCCCTGCTCACGGCGGTCGTTATGTACCGCACGCAGCGTCGTTGGGGCTTCGACATCACGATCGATGACCTGACGAGCGTCGTGGTCGGCGCGGTCTTTGGCCTCATCATCGGCGCGCGCCTGTTCTACGTCGTCTTTTACGGCGATGGCTACTATTGGACTCACCCGCTCGAGATCTTTGCCACCAACGAGGGCGGCATGAGCTTCCACGGTGGCCTGGTCGGTGGCATCTTGGGCGGCATCATCGTGTGCCGCATGTATAAGCTCGACGCCTGGACCATCGCCGACCTTGCCGTGATCGGCGCCCCGCTGGCCTTGTGCCTGGGCCGTTGTGCCAACTTTGTCAACGGTGAGCTGTGGGGCAAGCCGACCGATCTGCCCTGGGGCGTGGTCTTCGGTGGCACCGCGGGCGATATGCCGCGTCACCCCTCCCAGCTCTACGAGGCATTTCTTGAGGGCATCGTGCTCTTTTGCATTCTGCAGGTGCTCAGCCGCAAAAAGCCGCTACTGCCCCAAGGCACGTTTATGGGCGTGTTTGTGATGGGTTACGGCATCGTCCGCTTCCTCATTGAGTTTGTGCGCGTGCCCGATGCGCAGCTGGGCTATCTACTGGGTGGCGTTATCACCATGGGCCAGTTGCTGAGCCTGCCGCTCGTAATCGCGGGCCTGGCGCTCATCATCTTTGCTCGTCGCCGCAACCAGCCCCAGCGCGTCTACCTGGACGCCTAACCACCAAAACCACCACAAAGGGGACAGGAACCTTTGTGGTGGTTCGCTGGGCGACGATGACAGAACCGTAACGTTTCCCCAGATAAAACCTGCCAAAATAAACCTGTCCCTTTTTGGCAGGTTTCTAGAAAGGCTTTCGGACTGTGAAGGATTCCGACCTCTCCACAACGGCTGCGCGCGACGCTGCCCGCATCGTCTGGTTTAAGCGCTACCCCGCCAAGCAGACGCTCATCGCATTTTTGCTCGCGCTGTTGGCGACCACGGCGTTTTCCATCGATCCTGCCCCGGTGTCGAGCAACGCAGTCTTGGCGATTGACCCCAAAGCCTCGGGCATGCTGTACGTGTGCTACGAGGTGCTCCTCTCGTTTGCCGGCCATACCGACGCGGTCATGCTGCTTGCACTTGCCTGCCTGCTCACCTTGCCGTTTCGCTACGTGTTCTTTGGCCGTGGCGACACCTGGCGTCCATCGGTCATTCTGCCGTCGCTGTTCTTTGCCATCTGCATGGTGTTCGGCCGCAGCTACGATCTCACCGACTCGGCCGAGATTGTCCTTGGCGATAAAGCTCGCATCATCTGCGCCTGGATTGGCGGCGCGGGCTGGATGCTCCTGGCGATCGTTGCCTTCTACCTTGCCTTTGAGTGTCTAGATTGGCTGAGCTCTCGGCGCATTCCGTTTTCCGAAGCGCACTTTGGCCGCGTATGGCGTGTGACTCACGCCGTGCTCTCGGTCCATCCCTTTGCCGGGCCCTTCCTGGTGCTTATGGTCGCCTGGGCGCCCACGCTCATCGCTTCGCTGCCCGGTCTTTTTATGGGAGATACGGGTGCGCAGATTCGCCAGTGGTTCAACTATCCCAACGGCACGAGCGACTACCTGCGCCTACTCAACCCCAACGTGCTGCTCAACGGGCATCATCCCGTAGTGCACACGGCCATTATCGGCTCGTGCGTTCAGCTGGGGCTTTCGCTGTTCAACAGCGCTAACGCGGGTCTTGCCATCTACACCTGTGCTCAGTTCGTCATCACGGCCGCCTGCATGGCCTATTCCATTTCGTCGCTGCGCAAACTGGGCGTGAGCCTGCCGGTTCGCGGTGCGATCCTGCTGTTCTTTGCGTTTATGCCGATGTTCTCTAACTACGCGGTGTTGCTCACCAAAGACGTGCTCTTTGCCGACGCGTTTTTGGTGCTGCTGGTACAGACCGTCAAGCTCGTGGCATGTGGCTTGCCCCGTCGTGATGCCAATGTCGAGCGAGCGGGCGAGAAAGCCCCCATGCTCTTTGCGCGCCACGACTGGCTGCTGCTCGCTCTGGGCGCCATGGGTTCCACGTTTCTGCGCAACGGCGGCCTGGTGTTTCCCCTGGCGGCATGCGTAATCGCGGCGGCGTTTTGCGTATGGGACGTGCATGTGGCTCGTCGTGCAGCCAAGCAGACTGGTGCTGCGCCTTCGGGCGCCATCCCGCGTTTCCGTTGGGTTGGCGTTCTCGCGGTGCTCGCGCTCTGCCTTGCCTCTAATATGTACTTCACCAAGGTCTTTATGCCGGCGCACGACATCACGCCTGGTTCCAAGCGCGAAATCCTCTCGATTCCGTTCCAGCAGACGGCTCGTTTCGTCCAAAAGCACGACGGCCTCAACTCGGGCGTCAACCCCACGGTTAAGGAGGACGGCACCATCGTGGAGGCTCCTTGCGACGGTTCGGTGACCGACGAAGAGCGTGCCGTGATCGACCGCGTACTCAAGTACGAGAACCTGGGCCGCCGCTACAACCCCGACAAGTCCGATGCCGTCAAGAACTGCTTTAACGAGTACGCCTCGCAGGAGGACATCAAGGCCTATTTTGAGGTGTGGGCCCAGATGTTCAAAAAGGATCCCGAGTGCTATATCTCGGCGCTCATCAATAACTACTACGGTTATTTTTATCCGAGCGCGCGCGATGCCTGGGTCTACAGCACGGCGCGTAGTGCCGAGATCATGGCGCGTCCCGACAACCTCAAGTACTTCGACTTCCATCCGGTTGACAGCAACGTGGTGCGCTGGTGCGACCACCTGATCAATTTGTACCGTGTGGCGGTGCAGCGTGTTCCCTTTATCTCGCTCACCATGAGCTCGGCCACCTATGTGTGGATCATGATCGCCGTGGTGGTCTACTTGCTGCGTCGTCATTCATGGCGTGCGCTGGCGATCTGGGTGCCGCTGTTGGGCGTGCTCGCTGTGTGCCTGATTGGCCCGTGCAACGGCTCGACTTACATGCGCTACCTGTATCCGGTCATCGCCTGCATGCCCTTCGCCATCGGCGCCACCGTCACCCGCAGCGACTTCTTCTGGTTCTAATTTGGTGCATTGAGGGCCAGGTTTCTTTGCACCAAAGGGGGCATCATCACGACGCCTTCATTTTGGGGTTTATCTCGCAGGCCAGTAGGTATATCATAACGACGTTTGTTTATATTGCCCGAGCATCTGCGCTGGGCTTTAGGTCGAAACCGATAGGAGACACGTATGTCCGGACACTCTAAGTGGGCCACAACCAAGCATCGTAAGGGCGCGCAGGACGCCAAGCGTTCCGCCCTCTTCTCCAAGCTCAGCCGCAACATCACCGTTGCTGCCCGTCTCGGCGGTGACCCGCTGCCCGAGAACAACGCCAGCCTCGCCGCTGCCGTTGCCAAGGCCAAGGCTCAGTCCATGCCTAAGGACAAGATCAAGTCCGCTATCGACAAGGCTTTTGGTTCGGGTGCCGACGCTGCCGTCTACGAGAACATCGTGTACGAGGGCTACGGTCCCGCCGGTGTCGCCGTCTACGTCGACTGCCTGACCGACAACCGCAACCGTACCGCCGCTGATGTCCGTTCCGCCTTCTCCCACGCTGGTGGCAACCTGGGCACCTCCGGCTCCGTCGCCTTCCAGTTTGAGCGCAAGGGCCAGATCGTCGTCGCCAAAGAGATCCTGGACGAGAACGCCAAGAAGGAGACCATGATCGCCAACGGTGCTGCCGGTGACGAGGATGAGTTCATGATGGCCATCGCCGAGGCCGGCGGCGAGGACTACGAGGACGCCGGCGAGGAGTGGATCGTCTGGACTACTGCCAACGAGGTCATGGCTGTCTCCAAGGCGCTCGAGGAGCAGGGCGTCCAGGTCAAGGGCTCCGAGACCACCATGGTCCCGACCACCCCGACCGAGGTCTCCGGCGCCGACGCCAAGAAGGTTCAGCGCCTCATCGACCGTCTTGAGGAGCTCGACGACGTCCAGGATGTTTACAGCACCATGGACATGACCGACGAGGTCATCGCTGCCCTCGAGGAGGAGTAGCGCCCGCACGGGTTAAGCCGTGCATATCTGGGCATAATGAAGCGAGCATGCAAGCCTCGTGGAATAGATGAGCCGGATCCGCGTGCGTAGAGCACCGGACCCGGCTCTTTTATAATGATGCGAACCGTTTTGCATTTCGAGAGCCGAGATTTGAAGGGAGCGCCACGTGCGCGTACTCAAACGAGCCCTAGCGATTGTGTATCTTGCCGCCGCCATCGTGGCGCTGGGTACGCTTGTCTGCCAGTTTTGGGGGCCGTATACGTATCGCTTTATGCTGCTGATGCGCGACCCCATGCCGCGCATTGTCGTGACGGCATGCGGCGGAGTTGTGGCGATCGGCGTGCTGGTAAGCTTCTTCCGCCTGATGTTTGCTCGTCGCGAGCCGTCCTGCGTGCATCCGGCGGGGGAGCGCAATATCGAGGTTACCCTTGCGGCGCTTTCTTCGTGCGCTCGCACTGCGGCAGAGCGCGACGATCGCGTGATGATCGAGCATGTCGAGGCCCGCGTCCAAGGTTCCGACGATTCGCATGTCCGTTTTAAGGTCGAGGCTATCGCGCTTGACGATAAGGACGTGGCATCTCTGGCTACCGCGATGCAGCAGCGCATCGAGGAAGCTTGCGACACCATGCTCGGCACGCCGGGTACGACCACGCGCGTCCGTTTTTTGCCGTCCAAGACTACCGTCCAGACCGTGGAGGTTTCCGGTGAGTGATACCAATCAAGATAAGACCGCTCGTACGCCGCGCCTGACGATTGACCAGAGCGCCACGCCGGCGAGCGAAACTGTTGATTCCAAAGCAGAGGCAACTGAGTTACAAGACGCGGCGGCCGCGGATTTTGACGAGGCTATGGGTCTCATCAAGGGTACGGGCGCTGCCATCTGGAGCTATGCTGTGCGTCATCCCAACACCACGCTCGGTGCCGTCGCTGGCTTTATCCTTGCCGTGTTGGTGCTCACGCTCGGCCTGTGGGACACGCTCGTCATTGCATTCTTCGTGCTGATCGGCGCCGTGATCGGCCAAATTCGCGACGGCGAAAACGGGATCGTCAACTTCTTCGGCCGTCTGTTTAGCGGCCGCTAATATGTATTCGACTGGCGCATCTGCGGCAGGCATAAGGAGGAACCATGGCTTTTAATACGAAGGTCGATGTAGCCGATACCGAGCTCGAGGAGAACGAGGCGGTCGTCGCCGAAGCCGAGGATGTGACGCTCGAGGACGAGGCTCTTGTCGAGGTCGAGTCCGATGAGGATGAGGACGACGAGGAGGCGGACGAGTCCGAGGACTCGCTGACCTATTCCAACGGTGTGATCGAGAAGATCGTTGCCATGGCCACCCGCGAGGTTCCGCACGTTCTGGGCATGAAGGGTAACCTCATGCACTTTGTGCAGGAGCAGTTTGGTGCCGAGAATCTGACCAAGGGCGTGACGGTCGAGGTCACCGATGACAATCGCGTGGTCGTCAACATCTCCGTCATTATCGAGTACGGTGCCTATGCGCCCGCGATCTTCGACGATGTCAAGGCACGCGTCACCGAGCGCCTTGCCGCGATGACGGGCCTTGAGGTGGCGGGCGTCAACCTGCGCATCGAGGACGTCATCACCCCCGAGGAGTACGAGCACCGCACCAGCCAGCACGAATAACCTTCCAAAAAGGGACAGGTTTGTTTTGGCAGGTTTTATCTGCGAAAACGTTAAACGGCCGACCGCGCAAGCAAAAGCGTGGCCGGCCGTTATTTGTATGCCCCCCGATGTAGGCATACCGCTCGTCTAACTAGGGGTTGCAATCGTCGCGTTCCGCGTTACCCTAATGGACGCATTGTTTCCAAATTGTTAACGAGGGGTTGCCGTAATGGCCGACGAGCACGAAACAGAAAGCAAGGCATGGGCGATTGAGGCCGCCGCGGCAGAGGCGGCATCGCGTGCTGCCGAGGAGATGCATCGTCCTCCCGTGGTGCCGATGGAGCGTGTGGTTGATCGCACCGATATCGAGCGCGGCGAGCGTGCCGGTCAAAAGCGCAGCCAGGAGCCGGGCTTTCCGCGCTTTTTTGCCGAGCTCAATCTGGGCCTGATTCTTACGGCCTTTGCCATCGTTGCGTTTAAAACCCCTAATCACTTTGCTTTTGGCGGCACCTCGGGCGTGTCGGTCATTCTGTCCACGCTGTTCCCGACCCTGCCCGTCGGCGTCTTTATGTGGATTATTAACGCGGTTCTCGTCGTTTTGGGCTTTATCTTTTTGGAGCGCAAGGCAATCCTGTGGAGCGTCTTCGCCTCGTTTGCGCTGTCCGCCTATGTTTCGCTGTTTGAGCTCTTTATTCCGACCGATGTCTCTCTGACGGGCGATATGTGGCTCGATCTGTGCTTTGCTGTGATTCTGCCGGCGCTCGGCAGTGCCATCGTCTTTGATATTGGCGCCTCGACAGGTGGCACGGACATTCTTGCCATGATCCTCAAGCGCCGCACCACGCTCGAGATTGGCCGCGCCCTGCTCCTGGTCGATATCGGCATCGTGACCATCGCGGCCTTCTTGTATGGCCCGCGTGTCGGTCTGTATTGCGTGCTCGGCCTGTTTGCCAAGACGCTTGTGGTCGACAAAGCCATCGAGAGCATCCATCTTCGTAAGGTCTGCACGGTCATTTGCTCCGAACCCCTTAAGGTCGAGGAGTTTATCGTCAAGCATCTCAACCGCACGGCGACCATCAGCCGCGGCTACGGTGCCTTCTCGGGCAAGTGCGTGACGGTGATCATGAGCGTGCTGAGCCGTCGCGAGGCCGTGCAACTACGCCGCTATGCGCGCGAAGTCGATCCGGGTGCCTTTATCACGATCGTCGACAGCTCCGAGATCGTCGGCAAGGGCTTCCGCGGAACGAACTAGCACAGACGTATTCAACGAACCGCCTGCTGGCGCCGTGTACCTTGCAAATCGGTCATCTTTGAGTATTTGACCCCACATTGGGCAATAATGATGCTAAAGACAACGTTTGCGATCCAAGTGATTCGTTCAAGATACGAAGGGATGATTCTATGTTCTGCTCGCAGTGCGGCGCCCCCATGGGCGATAACGACAAGTTCTGCGGCGTGTGTGGTGCTCCTAATGCCGGTGCCGCTGGCCCCGCTCCCCAGGGACAGCCTCAGCCCCAGCAGTTTGTTCCGCAACCGCCCGTGGCGAATGCGCCAAAGGGCTGTGTGGCTCAGGCGTTTGAGGATATGACCAAGACTCCGGGCGTGCTGCAGCGCGTGTGCCAGATCGCTTTTTTGCCGGCGCTTATCTGTGTCGTGTCGGTACTCGTTCTGTTCATCCCCGTTATTGGCGGCATTGCGGCTGCCATCGGCTTTTTGGCAGCTTGCATTGCGAGCGTGTGCGGTTCCGGCTTTGGCATCGAGTGGGGTCGCGATCTGTCGCTTAAGATCGATGACGGCATGGATCGTCCGCTGATGCGTTCCACGTCGTTTGGTCTCGGAGTCTTTTCGAGCGTTATTTCGGTCGTGCTCGAGGTTATCGCTGCCATTCCCGTTATCGGTGTAGTGCTTTCGCTGGTGGAGGGCGTGGTAATTGGCGCTGCGGGCTCGTATTCTTATTACGGCTCTTATGCGCTCGAGGCTGCGCTGTTTGGCTCGCTCGGCCTGCTTGTCCTGGCGCTAATTGCCTCGGCGATTCTGGGTGTCTTCTTTAAGATGTTCGCCGACATCGCCGTGATGCACTTTGCGGTGACCGGGCGTGTCGAGAGCGCGTTTTCGCTCGATAAGGTCTGGGCGGCGTTTAAGCACAACAAGACCAAGCTGTTCTGTGCTTCGTTCCTTCCCGAGTTTTTGACGGGCCTGGTCGCCAACGTTGTCACATGGATCTTGACGGTCGTCTTTGGCGCCATTGCCTCTGTCGGTATGTATAGCTACTACTATCGTCCTACGGGTATTGAGGCAATTGTTACCGGCGGTGGCGTCACGCTCGTGCTGTTCTTGGTGCTGGTCGCTTTCGTCACCGTATTTCTTACGGTCTTTGGCAAGATGCTCAAGCACCGTGCCGTTGGCTATTGGGCCGCACGCTATGCAAGCGAGTGGGCCGATGAAGATAAGGACGACGTTCTGACTTTTGTATTGCCCTTCGAGAAGAAGTTCTCTCCTTCGGGTTCCAGCGCTCCGGATGCTTCGCCGGCACCTGCACCAGCACCCGAGCCCGCGACCGAGCCTGAACCGGCGCCCGAGTCTGAGACGGCATCTGAGCCCGAGCCTGCGCCTGAGCCTGAGCCGGCACCTGCACCTGAGTCGGCGTCCGAGCCAAGCTCCGACGAGGAACCTCAGGACGAGTAGCCATGCCGTCTGCCATTTGGGGACGGGGTAGAAATAGCGCTTGAAGAATGAGCGGGGGCGGACGTGTCGAAACGTCCGCCCCCGCTCTGCTTTAGCCAGGCTGTTATGGATGGGTGTGACGACTACTCGTCGTGCTTCTCCTCGCGGCGTGCAGCAGCGCGTGCGTCGTGGATGCCCTTGATCGCGGCATGGCGAGCCGTTCGGGCATCATGGATGGCGTCGCGAGCCTCGGCGGTCGTCGCCTTGGCAGAGCGCAACTTGGCGGCCAGATCGGGGTTGGTTTCGGCGACCGCGGTAATCGCGGGGCCGTCGAGCTCCTCTTGCGTGGGCTCGGCCAAAAAGTCGATAGCATACTGGGCGGCCACCATGGAGCCCTTTGCCAGCACGCTCTCGTCGATCTTGTAGAAGCAGGAATGTTGGGCGTACGTGGCGCCAATCTTGGGGTTGCGCGTACCTACAAAGGCGAGCACGCCCGGTACGCGACGCAGGTACTCCGAAAAATCCTCGCCCGAAAGCGTGCCGCGATAATGGCCTTGGCCGGTGGGGCCCAGGCACTTGATTACAGCCTGACGGCAGCGCTCGCTCGAGGCGGCGTCGTTTTCGACCTTGTAGTTGGCGATGGTGTAGTCGGTGAGCTCTGCCTCGGCGCCCAGAGCTGCCGCGGTATGCTCCACGATGCGGCGCATGAGCTCCGGCATTTCCTCGTGGGTCGAATCGCCGTAGGTGCGCACCGTGCCGGCGAGGTAGGCCGTGCCGGCGATAACGTTGCGCGCGGTGCCGCCGTGCAGCTCGCCGACGGTGATGACGGCCGGCTCGTAGGGGCTGATTTCGCGCGAGACGATGGTCTGCAGGGCGTTGACGATCTCGGCGGCAACCATGACGGCGTCGTGGCCGCGCTGGGGCATGGCGCCATGGCACGAGGTGCCGCGTACGTCGATACGGAACCAGTCGGTATTGGCCATGCGCGGTCCGGGCTCGCAGCTCACGGTGCCGGCGTCGACCTCGCTCCAGATGTGCGCGGCGTAGGCGCCATCGACGCCGTCGAGCACACCCGTGCCGATCATGAGCTTGGCGCCCTGGCCATTTTCCTCGCTGGGCTGGAAGACGATGCGGACTTCGCCGTGGATGTCGTCGGTCATATGGCGCAGGATTTGCAGCGTGCCGAGCATCATGGCGATATGGCAGTCGTGGCCGCAGGCGTGCATGCAGCCCTCGTTGACGCTGGCGAACTCCTCGCCAGTCTGCTCGGTAACGGGCAGGGCGTCGATATCGGCGCGCAGCAGGATGCGGCGGCGTGGCGTGCCGTCCTCGCGATAGGCGTCGGGCGCGGTGCCGCGAAGCGTTGCCACCAAGCCGGTCTTGAGCGGACGCTCGTAGGGGATATTCATGGCGTCGAGCTGGTTGGCGATGTCGGAGGTCGTGCGCTCCTCGGCAAGGCTCAGCTCCGGGTGCTTATGGAAGTGCCGGCGCTGCTTGATGATATATGGTTCAAACTCGGTAGCGATATCTTTGATGGCTGCGGTGACGTCGTCAGCCGCGCGAGCCTCGGTCGCCGCCATAATCTGCTGTGCCTTGGTCTTCGTCATGGTCGATTTGCTCCTTGCTGGGTTGATCGCAAAATCGTACAGGCTCTCTCCAGTATGCCACCTGCCGCTAGGGCTGGTAAAGTTGCCGTTTGCAGCTTGGGGTTTTGTTACAAGGGCGGGGGAGTACACTCGGGGGTGTTGAATTTCCTGCCAGAGATGGGGATGCCCATGCAACATATCGATCGGATTATCCGCTCCAAGAACGTCTTTACCGCGCAAGACGGCATCGATACCGCCCGCGAGCTGGCGATTGCCATCGCAGGCGACCGTATCGTCGCAGTCGGTGCGCCCGATGACGTGATTGCCGCCGCGCCTGCCGCCACGCCGGTTATCGACTACGGCGAGCAGTTTGTCTGCCCCGGTTTCCATGACGCTCATCTGCACTTCTTCCATACCTCGGTCGGTTCCTCGCCGTACATGCTCATGGATATGGGCACGTCCGAGGCGGCGCTGGTGCAACATGCGCTCGAGTTTTCCCAGGATCTGCCTAGTGACGCTTGGGTTGTGACGCAGGGCTGGCGCGATTACCGTTGGGATCCGCCCGAGCATCCTACCAAGGCGTCGCTCGATGCGGCATTCCCCGATCGTCCCTGCGTTATGTATTCGGGCGACGGACACACGCTTTGGCTCAACAGCCGCGCACTCGAGGCGCTCGGCGTCACGCGCGACAGCGAGCCACCAGCGGGCGGCAGCTACGACAAGGACGCAAACGGCGAGCTTACGGGTATCGCCCACGAGGCGGCTGCCATGCAGCTGCTACCGCGCTGCCTTGAGTGGCTGGGCGAAGATCGCATCGCAAGCGCTTACGCCGATCAAATGAGGCGGATGGCCGAGCAGGGCATCACCTCGATATGCGATATGTCGCTCATGCCCATACCGGGCTGCGATTTTATCCGCGACGATGTCTACGACAAACTGCAGGCAGCCGGCAAGCTGGGCATCCGTGCCCATTTGTTTCCCACGCTGCTGGATGACCAATCGCGCTTGGAAGAGCTGCAGACCCGCTACGCGAACAACGCGCTGCTTTCGGCGCCGGGTTTTAAGCAGTTCTTCGACGGCGTGTCGAGCGAACACACGGCATATCTCACCGAGCCCTATACCAATCCGCGCTTCCCGGGCGATCAGGGCCGTTTGACAGTTCCTGTCGAGCGCATGCGTAAGCTGGTTCTGGCGGCTGCGGAGCGCGGCCACACCGTGCGCATCCACGTCATTGGTGACGGCGCCATCCATGCCGCGCTGGATATCTTCGAGGAAGCGGCCGAACTGTACGGCCTGCCCCAGCACGGCCATAACACGCTCGAGCACCTGGAGAACCTCCTGCCCAAGGACATCGATCGCTTGCGCAAGCTCAACGTGGTTGCTTCGAGCCAGCCCTGTCACATTACACTCGACCCGGGTGGACCGGAGCGCGATCTGGGCCTGGAGCGCAGCCGCATCATGTGGCCGTTTGCGACCTATAAGCAGCGCGGCATTCGCCAAGCCTTCGGTACCGACAGCCCTATCACAGCCGTTACCAGCATGAACGTGCTCTACACGGCCATCACGCGCCAAGACCCCAAAAGCCACTGGCCCGAGGGCGGCTGGTTACCGAGCGAGCGCATCGACGCAGCAACAGCCCTACGCAACTACACCCTGGGTAGCGCCTATGCGGCGGGCGACGAGCAAAACCTCGGCAGCTTGGAGCCCGGCAAGTACGCCGACCTGGTAGTCCTGGACCAAAACCAGCTCACCATCGACCCCCAAGAGCTCCAGGCTACCAAGGTTCAGGCCACCTACCTGGCAGGTAACTTGATTTACGAGCGCTAATATTCATGTCGTACCGTTAAACTCGGCTCGGGTAGCCTATTTTGGGATGGCGCTCGAGCCGCGTTTGTTTGCCGATGGGGGTCCGTTGGGAGCGTCCCCGCTCTGCTGGATTTGGGCGCAGGGTGGAGGCGCTGGTGTCCCGCGCGTTCAATTTGGACATCAGCAATGCTGTTTCTTGGTGTTTTGCATACTTCCGATTACAGGATTGCATAAAAAGGCTGGGATGTTCTTCCTGATCCTGATGTACCCCCGCCCGTGCCGTGCAAAAAACGGAGTATTCAGCACCGCGAGCTCTGCCGGTGCCGCTGCGGCTGAGTAACGTTGCGGAGATTGACGTCATTTTGGGCTCCGGTACGGCGCGAAGTACGCCCATTTGTCCCAACGGGGTCTGATCACCGACCAAAACCGCCCGCTGAAGGCGTTCTTGGGACCAATAAGGTATGTCCGGCGCGTATGCAGCCGTCCTAGCTTGCTGAATACTCCCAAAAATGCACGGTGCTCCCCAGGGGACCCGTGTGCGCAGCGAAAACCATACCCACGTTCCTATCCGCATCGCCATTTTGCTGCACTGACTTTTCTGAATGCCGGGCCCGAATTAGTTAACCTAGCTCCCGGGGCGGACCGGAGGGCATGAAGTTTGTCGCGAGTTCCGCACGCAAAGGAAAGCACTTAATGTGCTTTCCGTCTT
>CABQXN010000039.1:0-17158 GCA_902468085.1 uncultured Collinsella sp. | reverse complement strand
GCCCCACCACTCCACCCCCAATATGTTGTAAAACACCCCCGAGCATATGTTCGAAAACACAATATGTTGTGTTTGCAGCAAAGGTGGGATGCCACCTGTAGAACCACGCCCGCGAACCTCAACCTTCAAGTTGACCTTGAGGCGATTTTTACGTCCCTTTACACGCCGTTCACATCGCCCCCAAACTCCTCCCACCCACGGTACACACGGCCCACCACCGCGTCGGTGTCTGGCGAAAAATGGGACGGGCCCCAGATTGCCCATGCGCGCAAAAGTGCGTCTCGGCAATCTGGGGCCCATCCCCTTTAATATTTATAAATATGCAGGTCAGCGAGGTGCTAGCGATGTGCCAGCGGATGCGCCGCCAGATAGACCTCGGTCAGTTGCGTGCGGTCGACATGCGTGTAGACCTGCGTGGTCGAAATATCGGCATGGCCCAAAATCTCCTGCAGCACACGCAGGTCGGCACCGCCCGCGAGCATGTGGGTGGCAAAGGAGTGGCGCAGGGTGTGGGGATGGAGCCCAACCAGCCCCACCTGGCGCCCATACCGCTCGCATATCGCATGCACGGCCTGGCGCGACAGGCGACGTCCGTTCTTATTTAAAAAGACCGCCGAGGTCTCCGTCCCGTGAGCATGGGCGGCCAGGAGAGTGCGCCCGTCACCTATATAGCGTGTCAGGGCACGCGCCGCGCTTCCCACCAACGGGGCCAGACGCTCCTTGGAGCCCTTACCGCGCACCAGGACAAACCCGTCATCGATATGGATATCGCCCACATCGAGCCCAACCAGCTCACTCACGCGCAAGCCGCAACCGTAAAGCACTTCCAAGATGGCGTGATCGCGCAGTCCCATCTCGCCCTCGGGAAAGTCTTGATCGAGCAGTGCCGAGACGTCCTCCACCGAAAGGTATTCCGGCAGGCGATCTGCCTTTTTGGGCAGGCGCAACGCCGCCGTCGGGTTTTGGGCCACGGCCCCATCGCGCACCAAAAAGGCATGCAGGCCCTTCACGGCAGCAAGCGTGCGCTCCACCGAGGCGTCGGAATAGCCTCCGTCGCGGCGATCGGCAACAAAGCCCTCCACGACCTGACGGGTCACCTCTTCAAAAGACGCAATGTCAGCCCGCTCCAGATAGGCGCAGTACGTCGTCAGGTCACGACGATAGGCCGCAATCGTGTTGCGCGCCAAGCCCCGCTCGACCGCGAGGTAATCGAGATACTCCCCCGCCGCCACGGCGAGCGACGAGGGAGTAGCTTCGGTATGTTCCTTATTCGCCGGCACCCTTAGTCCGTAGCGAGGTTCTTGGGCGTCACCTGCAAGCGATCGACGCCCTCATGCTGGCCGATCGAGGCGCGCACGAACTCGCGGAACAGCGGCTGCGGGTTGGTCGGGCGGCTCTTGAACTCGGGATGAGCCTGGGTTGCCACATACCACGGATGCACGTCGCGCGGCAGCTCGACCATCTCGACCAGGCGCTCGTCGGGCGAAAGACCCGAGATAACCAGACCAGCGCCCTCGAGCTGGTCACGGAAGGCGTTGTTGAACTCAA
Organism: uncultured Collinsella sp.; assembly: GCA_902468085.1. GTDB lineage: Bacteria > Actinomycetota > Coriobacteriia > Coriobacteriales > Coriobacteriaceae > Collinsella. Next base: position 15,610 of record CABQXN010000039.1, on the reverse strand, counting down.
AGCGGTGACGGTGACGCTCGTAGACGAGCTCCTCGCCATATGCCTCGCGCGCGAGGGTATCAGCGGCAAGCTTGCACGGATAGGCGCCCAGGCGCATGGTGCCGCCCTTCTCGGTCACGTCCTCCTGCGAGCTCATCAGGTCGATGACACTATACGGGCCATCCGGATCGAACTCGGAAGAGCTGGCACCGGCAAGGCCGACGACGTTGCGGGCGAACTCGCACACGGCCACCTGCATACCCAGGCAAATGCCCAGATACGGAATCTTGTGCTCACGGGCAAACTCGGCCGCGAGGATCTTGCCCTCCAGGGCGCGCTTGCCAAAGCCGCCGGGGACCAGGATGCCCGAGGCGTCACCCAGGACCTCGGAGACGTTCTGCTCGTCGAGGCTCTCGCCATCGACCAGTTGGACGTCCACATGGCGATCGTAGAAGACGCCCGCATGGTGCAGGGCCTCGATAACCGACAGGTAGGCATCGGGCAGCTGCGTGTACTTGCCCACGACGGCGATCTTCACCTTGTCGGCGTGCTGGTTGGCGTGATTCTGCTTGCGCAGGAACTCGTTCCACTCGCTCATGTCGCGCTCACGCGGGTCCAGACCTAGGCGCTCGCAAATGCGCAGGTCAAAGTCCTGCTCGGCAAGCAACTGCGGAACATCGTAGATGCTCGCGCAGTCCTCGTTGGTAAAGACACAGTCGGTGTCGACGTCGCAGAAGCTTGCAATCTTGCCGCGGATGGCATCGTCGATATGGTGGTCGGAGCGCAGAACGATAATATCGGGCTGGATACCAAAGCTGCGGAGCTCCTTAACGGAGTGCTGCGTCGGCTTGGTCTTGACCTCGTGGGCGGCGGCGATATAGGGAACGAGCGACACGTGGATGTAGCAGACGTTCTCGGGGCCGGCCTCCTTGCGATACTGGCGAATGGCCTCGACAAACGGCTGCGACTCGATGTCACCGATAGTGCCGCCCAACTCAGTGATGACCACGTCGGAGCCGGTCTGCTCCTCAATACGACGGAACTTATCCTTAATGGCGTTCGTGACGTGCGGAATCACCTGCACGGTGCCGCCCAAAAAGTCACCGCGACGTTCACGGGCGATCAGACTCTTATAGATGGCACCAGTCGTAAAGTTGGAATCGCGGGTCAGGTTCTCGTCAATAAAGCGCTCGTAGTGGCCCAGGTCCAGATCGGACTCGTAGCCGTCCTCGGTCACAAAGACCTCGCCATGCTGGAACGGGCTCATGGTGCCGGGGTCGACGTTCAGATACGGGTCGGCCTTTTGCATCGTTACCTTGTAGCCGCGCGACTTGAGCAGACGGCCCAGCGAGGCCGCGGTAATACCCTTGCCCAGAGACGAAACCACGCCGCCGGTCACGAACACATGCTTGGTCATATTGAGTTACCTGCGCTTCCCGTAGAAGTTGTCCATACACATCTTACGGGTCTTCATTGTAATACTCGCGACGCGCGCCGCACACAATTTTTCTTACGTGCAATCGCATTTCTCCATCTCGAAACAAAACGCCGCCCGATTGCCCAGACGGCGTCGTTTCCACTATGAATGCGCGCCGTTATCGATCGGCGACTTCGTCCTTGATCAAGTCCTGCACGAGCATGCCGGCACGGATGCCCTCTAGATACCATTCGCCACGCTCCGTAAGACAAATACCATTTGCGAGCTGGCCGCCGTCGTCGCTGTAGCGCGAGACGACCTCAATGATGTCTTCGGATTCCAAGCGTTCAATTGCCGCGCGGGCACGATACGGAGACACCCCCACACGCTCGGCAAGCGTCTTTCGCGAAAAGCCATAAAATCCGCCGTTGTCTTCGGACTGCTGTGCAATCTCCATCAGCACCTGCACCTCGACACGCTTCATATCGTTGACACTCGCACGACCCTTGCCAGCCATGGCAGCCTCCTCAAACCGGGCACGGGCATCACTTGCACCGTGCGCGACCGGCACACCCCATGATGGCCGGCAACATCCATCATGCGGCATCCCCGCAAAAGGATGAAACAATTAGGGTTATTGTATACCGCCCAAATCGCTTATAGGCAGGTAAACGGCCTAATTTTAGGTTAAACGGTAGCTTTGTTGATAAAAGGGGCACACCGAATGTATATCCGATGCGCCCCTTTCAGACCAATTTATCCAGGCTTAGCGGTGGAAGAAGCCACGGCGCTCGAACTTGGGCTCGCAGCACACGTTGATGCCCAGCTTGCGCAGCACCGTCTCGTCCGTCGGCGAGATGATCACGCTAAAGAAGGCATCGCAGCCGCGCAGCTGCTCCAGGCCCGAAAGGACGCGGGCCGCCGTCTCGCTCGTTGCCGAGGTGATCGAGAGCGCCATAAGCGTCTCATCGGTGTGCAGGCGCGGGTTCTTGCTACCCAGGAAATGCGTCTTGAGCTTGCTGATAGGCTCGATCGCCTCATCGCTAATGACCTCGAGCTCAAGGTCAACGCCCGAGACATGCTTAAGTGCATTCATGATGAGCGAGCTCGCGGCGCCCAGGCGCGTGGAAGTCTTGCCGGTCACCACGGAGCCGTCGGGCATGACCATGGCGCCTACGGGGCCACCCGTCAGCTGCTCCCTGGTAAGGGCGGCCGAGCGTGCCGGCGAGTAATTCTTGTCGATGCCAGCCTTCTTCATAATGATCTTGAGACGGTCGACTTGCTCATCGCCCACGCCGGTACGGCGCACATTTTCGACCGCGGTAAAGTAGCGGCGGACGATCTCCATCTTGGAAGCGTCGCGGCAGGCATCGTCATCGGTAATGGCAAAACCGACCATATTAACGCCCATGTCCGTGGGGCTCTGGTAGGGGCTCTTGCCCAGGATCTTTTCCATCAGAGCACGGACCACCGGGAAAGCCTCGACGTCACGGTTGTAGTTGACCGTGGTCTTGTTGTAGGCCTCCAAGTGGAAGGAGTCGATGATATTGGCATCGTCGAGATCGGCCGTGGCGGCCTCATAGGCGATGTTGACCGGATGCGTGAGGGGCAGATTCCAGACCGGGAAAGTCTCGAACTTGGCGTAGCCGGCGGCGGTGCCGTGCTTGTGCTCGTGATAGAGCTGAGACAGGCAGGTGGCGAGCTTGCCCGAGCCAGGGCCGGGAGCAGTGACCACAACGAGCGGACGAGTGGTCTCGACAAACTCGTTCTTGCCATAGCCGTCGTCGGACACGATCAGGTCGACGTCGTGCGGATAGCCCTCGATGGGATAGTGCAGCTTGGCAGGAATGCCGAGCGCGTTCAGGCGATTGCGGAACACATCGGCGGCGGGCTGGCCGGCGTACTGGGTGATAACCACGGCCGCGACAGCAAAACCGTTGCCGCGGAACAGGTCGACCAGGCGCAAGACGTCCTCGTCATAGGTAATACCCAGGTCACCGCGAGCCTTGTTCTTCTCGATGTGGTTCGCGTTAATCGCGATGATGACCTCAACGTCATCGGCAATGCTCTTGAGCATGCGGAACTTGCTGTCCGGCTCAAAACCCGGCAGCACGCGGCTCGCGTGATAGTCGTCAAACAGCTTGCCGCCAAACTCCAAATACAGCTTGCCGCCAAACTGCGAGATGCGCTCCTTAATATGAGCGGCCTGCAGCTCGATATACTTCGCGTTGTCGAAACCCTGGCGCATATATGGCTCCCGTCCCGTTTCCATTTAATGTTCTAGGCGATTATAACGGAGCAGACCCTTCCCGAAGCCCAGGCCATCAACAGGCACCAACCAAACATCCGTCAAACCTCTTGTCGGACATATTTGGTGCAAACTAACCTGACCCCATTGCACCGCCCCATTACACCAACAACGGCAACATCGCAGGTGGAGCATAAGTCAGCGAAAGCCCGCCAGAGCGAGCAAGGTGACGTGAAAGAGGAGGGCATAGGCCTTGTGGCCATGCCCGACGATTGAACGTCAGATTGCCGCTCTGGCGGGCTTGCAGCGTCGAGTGGTTCCGGCGTTTGGTAAAACGCCGGAACACAAGAGCGCCCCCTCCCGCGCACGGAACGGGAGGGGGCTAAAGGTAGGAGTCTACCGGTGGGTTGACCCCACCGGACAGACGATGACCAGATGATCCTTTACAGGATCGTCAAGGTTTCCGTGGGGTACCCGTTGGGTACTTAGATCAACACGCAAGCGACGGTCAGGATGATGGCGCAGACGACGGAGAGCGCGACGATGAGCTTAAGGGCAAACTTGAGCCAGGTCGTCCACTCGATCTTGGCCAGGGCGAGACCGCCCATGATGGCGCCGGAGGTCGGGGTGAACAGGTTCACGACACCGATGGCGGCGGAGAAGATCATGACCATGACCTCAGGCGAGAAGCCGAGCTTAACAGCCAGCGGTCCCATGATGGGCATGGAGACGGTGGCCATACCGGAGGTCGAGGGGATCAGGAAGGACAGGCCGAAGTAGACCAGGAAGCTCATGGGAGCGAAGATCACGCCGGACAGGCCAGCCAGGGCATTGGCGGCAGCGTCGAGGACGAAGACGTCGAGGCCGGTGTTAGCCATGAGGACGGAGATACCACGGGCGAGGGCGATGACGAGAACAACGGACATCATGTCGGCAGCGCCGGTGATGAAGGTGTTAACGATCTGCTTCTCGGACAGGCCACCGATGATACCGATCAGGACGGCCATGAGGAAGAACCAGGTGGAAGCCTCGTCGAAGTACCACTGGCCAATGGGCAGGCCGGTGATCAGGGCAGACCAGCCCTGGACGACGGCGTTACCGTCGGCGTCGTAGACAGCGCCAGCGTCGAAGAAGTTGGCGACGCCCTCGTTGAGGTCGGCCAGCGGGATGAAGCCGACGATCATGACGACGAAGGTGAAGGCGAAGGCGATCAGAACACCCTTCTGACGACCAGTGAGCTTGACCTCCTTGTGGACCTCGGAAGCAGCCTTGCCGTGAGCCTCTTCGGCGTCCTTAAGCTCCTGCATCGACAGGATGGTGGAACCCTTGTCAGCCTTGACCTTCTTGGCATAGTTCATCACGAAGACGATGGACATAGCGGTAGTGACAATCCACAGGACGGCACCGAGGCCGATGATGATGGACTGGTTGACCTCAATGCCAACGCCGGTCAGAGCGTCGACGGCAGCGCCGACGGCGAACGGGTTAACCGTGGAGCCCAGGCAGCCGCAGCCAGCGCCGAGCAGGACGGTAGCGGCGCCGACCATGGGGTCGAAGCCAGCGGCCATCATGGTAGCGGCAAGCAGGGCGTAAAAGGGAACGGTCTCCTCGCACATACCATAGGTAGTACCACCGAGGGAGAAGATGAGCATCAGCACGGGAATGAGCATGATCTCGTTGCCCTTAAGCTTCTGCACCAGAACGGCGATGCCGTTGTCCAGGGCGCCGGTCTCGGTCATCATGCCGAGGAAGCCGCCCAGGATCATAACGAAGAGGCAGACGGGCAGAGCGTCAGCGAAGCCCTTAATCGGGGCGGTACAGAAATCGCTCAGACGGGCGGCAGTAACCGCGCCGCCGGACGTGCCGGAGACGATAACAGTAACAACTGCAACAATTGCCAGCAGAGCAAGAAGAATGGTGAACGATGAAGGCATACCGCGCTTTTTCTTAGCGGTCTCAGTCATAGTTCTCATCCCCCCTTCATAAATCATTTACTGATCTCGCCCGAAGCGGCTCTTCCGTGCCGTGCCCACCGCCCGACGCGAGATATTTACCAGACAAAGCCGCTCGGGGTGTGCAGCAATACACCCCGAGCGAGATGCTAGATGCTCTTACTTGAGCGTGGCGTACATGACAGCCTTGATGGTGTGCATGCGGTTCTCGGCCTCGTCGAAGACCTTGGAAGCGGGGCTCTCGAAGACCTCGTCGGTGACCTCCTGCTCGGTGATGCCGAACTGCTCGCACTTCTCGGCGCCAATCGTGGTGTTGGTGTCATGGAAGCTGGGCAGGCAGTGCAGGAAGATGGCGCCCGGGTTGGCCATAGCCATGACCTCGGAGGTAACGCGATACGGGGTGAGCTGAGCGATGCGCTCGGCCCAGACCTCGTCGGGCTCGCCCATAGAGACCCACACATCGGTGTAGATAACGTCGGCACCGGTGACGCCGTCCTTGACGTCAGTGGTCAGCTTGATGGTGCAGCCGTTAGCCTCGGCGATGGGCTTGCAGGCCTCGATGACGTCGTCAGCGGGCATGCACTCCTCGGGGCCGCAGGCCACGAAGTTCATGCCGAGCTTGGAGCAGACAACCATGAGGGAGCGAGCGACATTGTTCTTGCAGTCGCCCATGAAGACGAGGGTCTTGCCCTTGATGTCGTAGTTGAAGTTCTCCTGGACGGTCAGGATATCGGCGAGCATCTGGGTGGGGTGCCACTCGGTGGTCAGGCCGTTCCAGACAGGCACGCCGGACTTAGCAGCGAGCTCCTCGACGTCGTCCTGGGCAAAGCCACGGAACTCGATGCCGTCATACATGCGGCCGAGAACGCGGGCGGTGTCCTCGATGGACTCCTTCTTGCCCATCTGCGACGAACCGGGATCGAGGTAGGTGACGCCCATGCCCAGGTCCATGCCGCCGACCTCGAAGGCGCAGCGGGTACGAGTGGAGGTCTTCTGGAAGAGCAGGACGATGTTCTTGCCCTCGAGATAGCGGTGCGGAACGCCAGCGCGCTTCATGTCCTTGAAGTTCTTGGAAAGCTTGAGCAAGTACTCAATCTCCTCGGTGGAGAGGTCGAGGAGCTTGAGGAAGCTACGGCCGGAGAGGTTAACACCCATGGTTCGTTTCCTTTCGAAAAAAATGAATTACGTAAGTATTAGTGTTGCCCGTTTGACGGGCGAAACCGGTGCGGTTGTAGGGGGACCGCACCGGAAACGGAAAGACTTAGAGGTCCTCGCGCCAGAAGGGCATGCTCATGCAGCGCGGGCCGCCGCGGCCGCGGGAGAGCTCGGCGGAGGGCACGACGAGAAGGTCCAGGCCCTCCTTGTACAGCACGTCGTTGGTGACGGTGTTGCGGGCGTAGACGCAGATCTTGCCGGGCTCGACGCACAGGGTGTTGGAGCCGTCGTTCCACTGCTCGCGGGAGGCCGCGATCGGGTCGCCGCCGCCGCAGGGGATCAGCTTGACCTGGTCGACGCCGGTGGCGTCCTCCAGGACGTGCTCGAGGGTGTCCTCGATCAGGCGGATGTTCACGTCGCCCGGGTTCTTGCCGGCGGTCAGCTCGTAGACGCGCAGGGTGCCCATGATGGCGGGGTGGATCGTGAACTTATCGACGTCGATCTGGGTGAAGACCGTGTCGAGGTGCATGAAGGCGCGCGAGACCGGGATGTCGAAGGCCAGGATGCGCTCGACCTTGGAGTCGGAGTTCCAGAAGATGTTCTGGGCCATGACGTCGATAGCTGCGGCCTGGGTGCGCTGGGAGATGCCGACGGCGAGGGTCTTCTCGTTGATGTTCAGCACGTCGCCGCCCTCGGTGTGGAACTGGCAGTCGCGGCGGAAGTACAGGGAGACGTCCTTGTAGTCGGGGTGGTACTTGAAGACGTACTTGCCGTACAGGGTCTCGCGGTTGCGGGTGACCGAGTACATGCGGTTGAGGTTGACGCCCTCGCCGACGACCGCGAACGGGTCGCGGGTGAAGTAGAGGTTGGGCATCGGGTCGATGATCAGGTCGGACTCGGACTCGGAGTTGACCAGGGAGTCGAGGGTCGTGGACGCCGTGAGGGGCAGGTCGATCTCGGCCTTGGTCATGCCGGCCATGGTCTTCTTGACGAACTCGAGGTTGTCCTCGATGGAGTCCAGCTTCTCGCGGACGATCTGCGGCATGTGCTGGCCGCGGATGCCTGCCTCGGCGATGTACTGGTCGGTGAACTCGGCGCGGGCGCCGGGGACCTGGTCGAACACCTCGGCGACGAGGTTCTCGAGGTAGAGGACCTCCACGCCCTGGTCCCTCAGGATCTGGGCGAAGGTGTCGTGCTCCTGCTGTGCGACCTCCAGGAACGGGACGTCGTCGAACAGGAGTCGCTCGAGCTCGTCGGGCGGCAGGTTGAGGAGCTCGTCGCCGGGGCGGTGCAGGCAGACCTTCCTGAGCTTGCCGATCTCGGAAGGCACGTGCAGACCTTTCGTCATGGCCTCCTACCTTTCTTTCGGGCCCCTGTCAGGGCCGATTCGTTAGCGCCCCTCCGTGTGAGGCGTTATTGCTGACGACATATTTATATCCAAAATCAGTTCATACTTCCACCTCGCCCCCGAACGGTTTTATATGAGGGGTGAACGGCATACACATATACTTCACGCATGGCACACTTTGATTTAATAAAGTTTATTTACGTGCTTAAATGCGTTTTCAATCCAAAAACCAATTGAAACTAATCTTTATTAAACCACCCTCAAATTGCATATTTCGCGCAATGATATGAATAGAATTCGCAATTCTCGCTTCGTCTCAACCATTTTGATTTTTATTCAAAAAAAAGTTCGTCCTATTCATTTCTGGCAAACAGATTACCGTTTACCAGACGCTGGATACCGTTCACCGGAAGCTCAGTATAAGGCCCCATGAACACTGGCTCGCCTTACGGCCTCATTTGTAACAACTTGACTTCTCGGTATAGAAAAACGGACCCGCTTCCCTCATGGAAAACGGGTCTGTTATCGATAATTGTAGGCAGATTTGAGCGGCTTTGAGAGCCGTCGGTATCCTAGCGATCGAGCTCCGCCAAGGCCTCGCCCAGAAGCCTCAGGCCCTCGCGAAGAACGTCCTCGCTCGCGCAGTAGCCCAGGCGTGCGCCGCAGGGAAGCTCGAAGCGGCTACCGGGAACCAACAGCACTCCCCTCTCGGCCAGCAGGCGCTTGCAGAACTCCTCGTCGTCCTCGGGAATATCAAGCTTGATAAACGAGGTAGACACGCCCTGCGGGGCCGTCCAGGAAACGCGATGCTGCGTATCAATCCAAGCCTGCGCGATATCGCGGTTTCCAAACACGATCTTGCGGTTGCGCTCGAGGATCTTGTCCTTGTGCTTGAGCACATAGGTCGCCAGGGCGTCGTTGAACACGCCGCCGCAAATCATGGTGTAGTCGCGGTACGTGCGAATGCGGTTAGATACCTCTTCGTCTGCCACAACCCAGCCCACGCGGGCCGCAGGCGTCGAATAGGTCTTGGACACCGAGTTGGTGACGATGGCCTTCTCGTACACATCGGCCATCGACAAAAAGTCCTCAGTGTTCTCAAGCGGCAGGTACACCTCGTCGCACAGCACATAGGCGCCAACCGAGCGGGCGATCTCGGCAATCTGGCCGAGCGTATCGGCATCAAGCACCGTACCGATGGGGTTCGATGCGTTGTTGATGCAGATGAGCTTCGTGTTGGGGCGCACCGAGCGCTTGAGTTCCTCGATATCGGGCTTCCAACCGAGTTCCTCGCGAAGCTCCCAATTCTCGACCTCGGCGCCCAGCGTGCGCGGAATCTCGTAGAGCGGCGCGTAGGTGGGCCACTCGGCGATAACGTGGTCGCCGGGCTCGACTACAGCCATGATGGCGTTGAGGTTAGCGCCCGTGCAGCCATTGGTCTGCAGAATGTGATCGGGATTGACCTCGCGACGATACAGCTTGGCAACCTCGGCCTTAAACTCCGGCGAACCCTCGATCCAGCCGTAGTTCATCTTCTCGCGATCCAGGCGCTCGTAGAACGTGACGCCGTCCTGTTCGTCGAGCGCGCGAAGCTCGCCCATGGTAAGCGAAGAAATCGTCGACTGGGCGATATCCCACGTGGCGCTCTTCTCCCAAACGTTGAGCCACTCCTCAACGCCGATTGCCTTGATATCCATGACCAAGCTCCTTACAAAAGCAGTCATCCAATCGTGTTGACGTTCCTCATACAAGAATGGGGCGGCGCGAATACCCGCACCGCCCCAATGGGAGACATCTAATGGCAGCTAGATGTATGTATTAAGACCTGTACGGGTCCTTGAAGACCTTAGAGGTCCTCGCGCCAGAAGGGCATGCTCATGCAGCGCGGGCCGCCGCGGCCGCGGGAGAGCTCGGCGGAGGGCACGACGAGAAGGTCCAGGCCCTCCTTGTACAGCACGTCGTTGGTGACGGTGTTGCGGGCGTAGACGCAGATCTTGCCGGGCTCGACGCACAGGGTGTTGGAGCCGTCGTTCCACTGCTCGCGGGAGGCCGCGATCGGGTCGCCGCCGCCGCAGGGGATCAGCTTGACCTGGTCGACGCCGGTGGCGTCCTCCAGGACGTGCTCGAGGGTGTCCTCGATCAGGCGGATGTTCACGTCGCCCGGGTTCTTGCCGGCGGTCAGCTCGTAGACGCGCAGGGTGCCCATGATGGCGGGGTGGATCGTGAACTTATCGACGTCGATCTGGGTGAAGACCGTGTCGAGGTGCATGAAGGCGCGCGAGACCGGGATGTCGAAGGCCAGGATGCGCTCGACCTTGGAGTCGGAGTTCCAGAAGATGTTCTGGGCCATGACGTCGATAGCTGCGGCCTGGGTGCGCTGGGAGATGCCGACGGCGAGGGTCTTCTCGTTGATGTTCAGCACGTCGCCGCCCTCGGTGTGGAACTGGCAGTCGCGGCGGAAGTACAGGGAGACGTCCTTGTAGTCGGGGTGGTACTTGAAGACGTACTTGCCGTACAGGGTCTCGCGGTTGCGGGTGACCGAGTACATGCGGTTGAGGTTGACGCCCTCGCCGACGACCGCGAACGGGTCGCGGGTGAAGTAGAGGTTGGGCATCGGGTCGATGATCAGGTCGGACTCGGACTCGGAGTTGACCAGGGAGTCGAGGGTCGTGGACGCCGTGAGGGGCAGGTCGATCTCGGCCTTGGTCATGCCGGCCATGGTCTTCTTGACGAACTCGAGGTTGTCCTCGATGGAGTCCAGCTTCTCGCGGACGATCTGCGGCATGTGCTGGCCGCGGATGCCTGCCTCGGCGATGTACTGGTCGGTGAACTCGGCGCGGGCGCCGGGGACCTGGTCGAACACCTCGGCGACGAGGTTCTCGAGGTAGAGGACCTCCACGCCCTGGTCCCTCAGGATCTGGGCGAAGGTGTCGTGCTCCTGCTGTGCGACCTCCAGGAACGGGACGTCGTCGAACAGGAGTCGCTCGAGCTCGTCGGGCGGCAGGTTGAGGAGCTCGTCGCCGGGGCGGTGCAGGCAGACCTTCCTGAGCTTGCCGATCTCGGAAGGCACGTGCAGACCTTTCGTCATGGCCTCCTACCTTTCTTTCGGGCCTTACTGGCCGAATGTATCAGCGCCCCTCCGTATGGGACGCTGCTTGCTGACAGCTCTAGTTATATCCAAAAACCACCCGCAATTCCACCTCGCCCCCGAACGGTCAGCAAAGTGCGATGAACGGTATATCGCATATGATTCCCCCATGATGCACTTCAGTTCTCTAAAGCAGGTTTTCAAAGGTAATCGTTCTTTTTTCTAAGGAATTGAGCAAGATTGCACAAATAATTATACGTTTAGGAATTGCATAGCTAAAACTGTTTTCTGCATATTTATGTCGTCTGTCCATGATTCAATTTGGATTCGATTATATTCAGCTCGCAATCATTCTTATTCATACATCCTCACCAATTGAGTATGGATATAGATTGTTTTCAAAACGAGTCGGGCAGTTAGTTGCATGCCTTAACGGCGTAAGAAGTAGGTTAAGATACCGTTCGCACAATACGTCCGTGCCACAAGTCGACTAAATTGAGACAATAGTGAATAGGGTTAGGCTACCGTCCCCTGCGGGGACTGAACGGACAGATGCATATGCCGAGCAAAATCGAAAAGAAGCAAGCCGCCGCAAAGCTGCGCAAGCCGCCGCGCGACTTCTCGTACACGCAAAATCGAGAGCTCAGCTGGCTGCGCTTTGACAACCGCGTGCTCGACGAGGCCTTTGATGAGTCCGTGCCGCTGTTCGAGCGCCTTAAGTTCGTCTCGATCTTCGAGTCCAACCTCGACGAATTCCTTATGGTGCGCGTGGGTGGCCTGTCCGACCTTGCCGAGCTCAAAAAACAGCCTGTTGACAACAAGAGCAATATGACCGCCTCCGAACAGGTCGATGCTGTCATGGCAGAGCTGCCCGGGCTCCTTACCCGTTGGGAGTCCATCTTTAAGAGCATCGAGGGCAAGCTCGACACTCTGGGCGTTCACCGCGCCCGCATCGATTCGCTTACGCCCGAGGAACGCACCTTTGTAACCCGCTACTTCCAGGCCTACGTGTCGCCGGTCATCTCACCGCTGGTGATCGACCCGCGCCACCCCTTCCCCAACCTGCGCAACGGCGCGCTCTACCTGGCGTGCGGCCTGGACGGCGTCACCGACGAGGAGAGCCTGCTGGGCCTGATCGAGATTCCCGCCTCGATGAACCGCGTGGTCGAGATCCCCTCGCCCACCGGCACCTACTCCTACATTCTGCTCGAGGACGTCATCCTCGCCTGCCTGGACAGCTGCTTTGGCTCCTATAAGCCGCTGGATCGCGCGCTGATCCGCGTCACCCGCAATGCCGATATCGACCCGGACGGCGAGGGCGTCGAGGAGGAAGAGGATTACCGCCAGCACATGAAGCGCATCCTCAAGAAACGCTTGCGCCTGCAGCCGGTGGTGCTCGCCGTATCGGGCTCGCTCGAAAAGCCAACGCTCAAGACTATCCGCAAGGCGCTCGAGCTCTCGCGTCGCTCGGTCTTTACCTGCGATATCCCGCTCAACCTGGGCTATGTCTTTGGCATTGAGGGCAAGATTCCCGAGCACCTGCGCAACGAGCTGCTCTTTACGCCGTTTAAACCGCAGCCCAACCCCACAATCGATATGACCCGCTCCATCCGAGAGCAGGTACTTCAGCACGACAAGCTGCTCTTTTATCCCTATGAGGCCATGAACCCCTTCCTGGATCTGGTGCACGAGGCCGCCTACGACCCCGAGTGCATCTCGCTGCGTATCACGCTCTACCGCGTGGCCAAGCAGAGCCGCCTGTGCGAGTCGCTGATCGATGCCGCCGAGAACGGCAAAGAGGTCACGGTGCTCATGGAGCTCCGCGCCCGCTTCGATGAGCAGAACAACATCGAGTGGGCCGAGCGCTTGGAAGAGGCCGGCTGCACCGTTATCTACGGCTCCGAGGGCTTTAAGTGCCACTCCAAGATCTGCCAGCTCACCTATCGCGAGGGCATGGCGCTTACACGCCTGACGCTGTTGGGCACCGGCAACTTTAACGAGAAGACGGCCAAGCTCTACAGCGACTTTATGCTCATGACCGCCCATCCCGGCATCGGCGAGGACGCCAACTTGTTCTTCCGCAACCTGTCGCTGGGCAACCTGCGCGGCGATTACCGCTTTCTGGGCGTGGCGCCGGTCGGCCTCAAGCCGCTCATCATGCGCGGCCTGGACCGCGAGATTCAGCGCGCCCTCGTTGGCGAGCCTGCCCGTGTGTTCTTTAAGCTCAACTCGCTCACCGACCGCGAGGTCATCGACAAGATCGCCGAGGCGTCGTGCGCAGGAGTCCGCGTGGACATGATCATCCGCGGCATCTCGTGCCTCAAGCCGGGCGTTCCAGGCAAGACCGAGAACGTGCATGTCCGTTCTATCGTCGGACGCTTTTTGGAGCATGCACGCGTTTACGCCTTTGGCGTGGACTCGGACATGATCTATCTGAGCTCGGCCGACATGATGACGCGCAACACCGAGCACCGCGTGGAGATCGCCTTCCCCGTGCTCGACCCCACCTGCCGCGCCCTGGTGCACGAATACATGGGCATGCAGCTGCGCGACAACGTGAAGGCCCGCAGCCTCACGAGCGACGGCACCTGGGTCCCCGTGAAGCGTGCAGAGGACGAGAAACCCTTCAACTCGCAGGAAGCCCTGCTGGAGCGTGCCTATCGCAACGCCGAGGCCGCCGCCAAGGCAGAACCCGCGCCCGCGTCCCAACCTGAGCCCAAGCCGCAACCAGCCACACCCAAGGTTCAGAAGGTCCAGGCGACCGTCATTGAGCCCGAGCCTGCACCCGCACCTCAGCCCGAGCCGCAGGTCACCAAGCCCGCACCCGAGACGAGTGCCCGTCGCGATAAGCCCGCCGACAAGACCAAGGCCATCGAGCGCCATCGCCCCGGTCGCGTGCGCATGGGTCTGGGCCTGATCGGCCTGGGTCTTAAGACGCTCATTACCGGCAAGACGAAATAGTCGTTTGTAGGAGCAGTATGTAGAAGCGCCCCGCATTTGAGGAAAGCCTCGGATGCGGGGCGCTTTTCCCTGCTACCATGGTGCGAACAACAACGCGAATGACAGGCAGGGATATGAAGCTCACTATAGAATCGATGACCTACGGCGCCGACGGGCTGGCGCACGCCGACAACGGCAAGGCCGTCTTTGTGCAGGGCGCCGTGGCAGGCGACACCGTCGAGGCCGAGGTCATGCAGGACGGCAAGTCGTTCATGCGCGCCCGCGCCACCGAGATTCTGGAGCCAAGCCCCGATCGCATTCAGCCTCCCTGCCCCTTCGTGGGCATCTGCGGCGGCTGCTCGTGGGGCAATCTCTCACGCACGGCACAGCTCGCCGCCAAGGAGCAAAACCTGCGCTCCACGCTCGAGCGCATCGGCAAGTTCGCTCCTGAGCAGGTCGATGAGTTGGTACAGCCCATCCGCCACACCAAGGACGACTGGGGCTACCGCAATAAAATCGAGCTGGAGCCCACCGTCGCCAACGGTCGTGTTCGTCTTGGCATGCACGGTGTCGACCCCAGCAAAATCGTGACCGTCGATGCGTGTCCGCTGTTCGATAAGCGTTTTCCCGAGGCGCTCAAATCGGTCGTCGGCGCGCTCAACTATCTGAGCGGCAGCCACGATCTGGGCCTTGAGCGCGTGGGCATTCGCGCATCGCGCCGCACCAAAGCGCTCGAGGTCGCGCTCTGGACGCCCACGGGTTCCTTCCCGCGCTCGCAGGTCTCCCGCGTGCTGGCGGACGCCGCTCATCCCACGAGCATCGTGCGTGTGATGAGCAAGGGCGAAAAGAAAGCCCGCCGTGTCTCCAAAGTCGAGATGCTCGCCGGCGAGGGCTCATGGACGGAGAATATCGCCGAAGGCCAGATGCGCTTATCTGCCCCGTCGTTTTTCCAGGTCAATACCAAGGGCGCCGAGATTTTGATTGAGCTCGTTATGGACGCCCTCGACCCGCAGGAAGACGAACTGGCCGTGGACCTGTACTGCGGTGCCGGCACCTTTACCCTGCCGCTCGCCCGCCGCTGTGATTTTGTCGCCGCCGTCGAGGCCTACGGCCCGGCCGTGCGCGATCTACGCCGCAACCTGGAGATCAACAAGCTCGATAACGTCGACGTCATCGGCGGCGATGCCGTGCGCGAGTTCCCCGATCAGGATGCCGATGTCCTGGTAGTCGATCCGCCGCGCGCAGGCTTGGCGCCCGAGGCGATCGACCTCATCGCGAGCACGAGTGCCCGCGATGTCGCCTACGTGAGCTGCGACCCGGCAACTCTGGCCCGCGACCTCAAGCGCTTTGTTGAGGAAGGCACCTTCTCCCCCGTCAAGATCACGCCGGTCGACCTATTCCCGCAAACCTTCCACTGCGAAACGGTCGTCCACCTCAAGCGCAACTAACCGCATGACGAGAGTGGGCCCGCGTGCGTAACTGC
>CABQXN010000038.1:0-17361 GCA_902468085.1 uncultured Collinsella sp. | reverse complement strand
TTTTTCGACTCACGCAGCGCCCTTGTGAATCGAAGGTGAATGGTTTTCCCGTTACCTAGTACTGCTCGATGCCCATGTAGCGACGAACCTCGGGGCTGTGGTCGAACACCTTGCCGCGGGCGGCGCGCAGCTCGCAGCTCATCGCGTAGAAGAAGATCGGCTCCAGGTACGAACGCACGCTGGCAGGCACGTCGCCCACGCCGTACTCAAGCGCGTCGAGCACCATAATCGTATCGGTGTGCGTGTTGAGGAACGCAAGAGCGCGCTCCTCCATGGGGCGGCACTCGCCCGCGCCAAGCTGCACAAAGTAGAACACGCCGGGCTCGGTAGCCTCGAAAGGACCGTGGAAATATTCGCCGGAGTGGATGTAGCAGCAGTGCTGCCACTGCATCTCCATAAGCGAGCAAATCGCCATGGCGTAGGTCTGGCTAAAGTTGGGGCCGGAGCCCAGGATGTAGAAGAACTTGTGCTGCTGGCAGAGCTCGGCAAAACGGGCGCCCAGCTCGGCGTTGACCTTCTCGCGGGCGGCGGGCAGCAGCGCATCCATCTGCTTTAGGCCCTCGTACATGTCGGCGAGTGCCTCGTAGCCTTCCTGCTGGTCGAGCAGCTCGGCGGCGATCAGAGCGCCGATGCCCTGAGGCACCTCGGCCTGCGGCACGCCCTCGCCCCAGGGGTAGACCCAGGTGGTCCACTTGCCGTTGTCGATCTTGGAGCCCTCGCAGTCGGTGAGGGCAACGACCTCGGCACCGGCCGCCAGCGCCATCTCGCAGCCGTCGACGACCTCTTGCGTGTTGCCGCTGTGGCTGCAGGCAATAACGAGCGACTTCGGCCCTAGGCTCTTGGGGGCCATCAGGCAAAACTCGCGTGCCGTGTAGACCGTCGAGGTAAACGTGGTGGCCTCGCGCTTGAGCAGCTCGTTGGCCGGCATCAGGTCAATCATCGAACCGCCACAAGCAATCCAAAAGACATTCTCAATCTTACCCTTGCGCTCGATGATTTCCTGAACCAGATCATGTGCGTTCATCCTGATGTTCCTCCTTGTGGGGCGGCTTTGAGCGACGGCGGTTCGTACCTGCTGTCGTTCTATGTTGTCCTATTTATAACACGTGTAACAAAGCCCGTGAAGTCATCTCAGCAAATTTGTTCTATGTTGTTCTATCTGTGGACGTTAGATGTCGAAGACGTAGCGCGAGCCCACGATCTTTTGGCGGCCGAGCAGTAGAGGGCGCCCGCCGGCGTCGGTAAAGTAGGCCTCCATATAGAAGAGAGGCTCGCCGACCGGCACCTCCAGCAGCGGGGCCGTCTGAGTATCGGCAAGCGCGATCTCCACGGTGCAAGGGTCGGACTTGAGCGGTGCGCGGCCTGAATGCTCGGCAACGAGCGCAAAGATCGAGTTATCGGCGAGGTCCTTATCGGCAAGCGTCTGCAGATAGGGATGGTCGGCGAGCACAAAGGCGTTGTTCTCGAGCATGACGGGCACGCCGTCTGCCGTGCGCACGCGCTCGACAACGATGAGCTCGCAGCCGGGCTCTACGCCAAAGAACGCCGCGTCCTCGCGCGTCGCCGCAACCACCGTGCACGATACCAGACGCGCTCCGGCCACCATGTCGTTGGCAGCGCAACCCTCGGAAAAGCTCTGAACGTCACCCTTCTGGACAATCTTGCGCTTGAGCTTGGGCGCGCACACGAACGTGCCCCTCCCCTGCTGGCGGTTGAGATACCCCGCGCGCGACAGCTCCTCGATGGCGCGGCGCACGGTGATGCGTCCCACGCCGTAGTACTTCGCGAGCTCCATTTCGGAAGGAATGCGCGAGCCGGATGCGTACGCGCCACGCGCGATCTCGCCCTTTAGGTCGTCCATAACCTGCTGGTACAGCGGCACAGCGGACACCTCAGTGCGCTCGGTTTTATCATCGGATGCCATCGTTATGCTCCATTCCGTGCATGCTCGGACTCAAACTCTTCAATCGCCGCCATAAACTGCTCGCCAAAGGCGTCGGCCTTTTTCTCGCCGATGCCGTTGACCTGGATAAGCTCGTCGCGCGTCTGTGGGCGTAGGCGGCACAGGCCGCGCAGGGCCTTGTCGGAAAAGACCATGTACGGCGCCATCTCCAGCTCCGTCGAGATCTCCTTGCGGAGGGCACGCAGGCGCTCGAACAGCTCGGCATCGTCGCCAACACGCGGGCGCTGATCCAGCTCGGCCTCCTCGCGCAGCAGATCGACGGCGCGGCGGGCGCGGGCCGAGGCCTTGCGCTTGGACGCACGACGCTTAACGGTAAAGGCGAACGCCTCATCCTCGACCTCGACGGCACGCGGACCCAGCCCCACGACCGGGTACTGCCCCTGCGAGGTGGCCAGATAACCGCGGCCGCACAGCTGGCCGATGATGTCCTTGATGCGCCCGACCGATTCGCTCGACAGCTCACCGTAGCCGCGGTCCTCGTCCAGATGCATCTGGCGAATGCGCTCGGTGTTGCCTCCGTGGAGCACATCGGCGATCAGCGACTTGCCAAAGCGCATGGGACGCGTGGCCACATAGCGCACAGCGGCGCGGGCCATATCGGTAACGTCCTCGACCTCGAACTGCGTGAGGCAGTTGCTACAGTTGCCGCAGCCCTCGGCGTCGTCTGCCGTGCCGCCCGCGGCGGCTGCCGCTTGCTCGGCCGCGGCCTCGTCGCCAAAGTAGCGCAGCATGTATTCGCGCAGACAGCCGGTGGTATTGCAGTAGCCCTCCATCTGGCTGAGCAGGCGATAACGGCTCTGGAGCGCCCACGCGCGCTGCTCGTCGTCGAGCGCCTCGTCGGCCGCATCGCCGCGGTCGATCAAAAAGCGGCGCATGCGAAAATCGTTGCCATTCCACAGCAGGTGACAGCTTGCCGGGTCGCCATCGCGACCGGCGCGGCCCGCCTCCTGGTAGTAGGCCTCGATGCTCTCGGGCACGTTGTTATGGATCACGTAGCGCACGTTAGGCTTGTCGATACCCATGCCAAAGGCGTTGGTGGCAACCATCACCTGGATATCGTCGTCGATAAAGGCGCGCTGGCTTTGACGACGGGCGTCGTTGCCCATGCCGGCATGGTAGCGGCCAACGCGAATGCCGCTGGGGCCCAGCGCCTCGGCAAGCTCGCCCGCCAGCGCATCGACCGTCTTGCGGGTCGAGCAATACACGATACCGCTCTCGCTCGAATGCGCGATCACATAGTCGCGCACCCAGGCAGTCTTGGCCTTGTCGCCCATCTCCTCGCAACCAAAGTAGAGATTCTTGCGATCGAAGCCCGTCACCACCGTCGCAGGGTTTTGCAGGCCGAGCATCTGCTGAATATCCGCACGCACGCGTTCGGTCGCCGTGGCGGTAAACGCCGCCACGATGGGGCGCTGCGGCAGGGAATCGATGAACTCACGAATCTGCAGATAGGCGGGGCGGAAATCCTGACCCCATTGGCTTACGCAGTGGGCCTCGTCAATGGCCACGAGCGGCACGCCAATGCCGGCGGAACCCGCAGCCTCCTGCGCAAAGGCCAAAAAACGCGGCTCGAGCAAGCGCTCGGGCGCCACGTACATAAGCTGGTAGCGGCCCTCGCGCGCCCGCTTGAGCACGGTGTTTTGCTGGGCCGGAGTAAGGCTGGAGTTGAGATAGCTGGGTCGCGCACCCGCCGCGAGCAACGCACGGGTCTGGTCCTCCATAAGCGACAGCAGCGGACTCACCACAAAGGTGATGCCGGGCAGCATGAGCGCGGGCACCTGGTAGCAAATGGACTTGCCGGCACCCGTGGGCATAACACCCAGCGCATCGC
This sequence comes from uncultured Collinsella sp., assembly GCA_902468085.1. GTDB lineage: Bacteria > Actinomycetota > Coriobacteriia > Coriobacteriales > Coriobacteriaceae > Collinsella. The sequence continues at coordinate 13,567 of CABQXN010000038.1, read as the reverse complement.
GACCGGCAAGGATCGCATCGACCATGCGGTCCTGTCCCGGGCGAAACGAGGTGTAGCCAAAATAGGCGCCGAGCGTGTCGAGCGCCATCTGCTGCATGCTATCGGTCATGGTTTCCTAACGTCCAAGTCATCTGCCGCCGATTATACGCCGCCACGCGGACCGGTGCCGCACGGCTGTCGGCCACGGGCAACGCAATCCAAAAGGAACGAGCGTGGGATTTTTGGACACTTTCCCAACGGCTAATCTCTTGACAAGCGCGCAAACGTCGCTGGTTGAGCATAAGTCAGCGAAAACGCCCCTAAACGAGCAAGGTGACGTGAAAGAGGAGGGAAGCGTACTTTGGGTACGCGACCGACGATTGAACGTCAGATTGCCGCTTAGGGGCGTTTGCAGCGTCGAGCCGTTACGCGGTTTGGTAAAACCGCGTAACTTACATGACCATAACGTAGCGCGATCCCACGTAGTACTGCTTACCCATCAAAACCGGCTCGTCATCGGGACCGGTAAAGCCGGCACGCAGGTTGAGCAGCGGATCGTGCGGAGCAATGCCCAGCTCGGCCGCCTGCTCGGCGTTAGCTCGAACGGCCTCGACCGTACGGTAGCCAACCGAGACAATCGGCGTTCCGCCAACACGCTCGACCTCGGCAAAAATCGACTTGTCCTCAAGATCGGCCGTCAACAGCTCACGGTAGGCGTCAAACGGCACAAAGATGTTCTCCTCAAAGATGGGCTCGCCGTCGGCCGTACGCACGCGCTTGATATGTAGCAGCAGCGCATCCTTCTGCAGGCCAAAGAACTCCATCTCGTTTTGGCGCGCCGGAACGATCTGGCGATCGATCACGTGCGCACCGGCCTTCATGCCGTTGCCGGCACACAGCGCGGTAAACGTCTGCAGCGTCGAGGCGTGAAACTGGCGGTTGATGTGCGGCGTGGAGACAAAGGTGCCGCGGCCCTGCTGCTTAACCAGGTAACCATCGGAGCACAGCTCCTCGACAGCGCGGCGCACCGTAATACGGCTCACCTCGTACTGCTCGGCTAGTTCAAGCTCGGACGGAATACGCTCCTTGGGTGCATAAACACCTTTCTCGATCGCATCCTTGATTTCGTCATAAATCTGCTGGTAAAGCGGTGCATTTTTGGGCGCAGGCATATCTGATCACTCTTATCAAAATAGCTAAATTTCTAATACGTATATAACGTCTAGTTTCATGTTACCTCATATTGATAAAACGATACACCCTCCCTACCAAAAAGCGACAGCTTCATTTTGGTAGGTTTTATCTGGGCAAACGAGAGCCCTCGAAAGCAACGGGGCTTTCGGGGGGCTCGTTCGGATGGGTTGCGCAGGACCGGCAAAATGCCAATACCCTACTTGCCGTCGTCCTGCTGCAGGCTGTCCTGTTCGCTGAGGCGCGCCTGCCTGCTGGCCATGCGTGCGGGCTTGTCGGGATCGGGAACGGCCGTGGGCATGGGCTCGTCGACATGACCGCCCCACCAGCCGCCCACAAAGTTGAGCGTGTGGAACACGTTGATCACGGCGCCGGGATCAACGTCGCACACCAACTTGATAATGTCCTGGCTCTCGTAGGTCGAAACAACGGTGTTCAGCAGGTACATCTTTTCGCGGCTGTATCCGCCGACGACCTCGGCGCAGCTAATGCCGTGCTGAAAATGGTTTACGTAGGCAGTCATGACCTCGTCTGCCTTGCGCGTCGTAATCTGCAGCGTCACGCGATCGTAGCGACGATAGAAACTGTCGATGGTCTTGGTCGAAATAAACTGGAACACGATGGAATACGCCGCCTTGTCCCAGCCAAACATAAAGCCAAAGATCGCCAGGATAAAGCAGTTGAAACCAAAGATGACGCCCCAGATGGTCTTGCCCGTGTGGTTGGAAACCCACAGCGCGATAAAGTCGGTGCCGCCGGTGGATGCGCCGGATTTAAGTGCGATGGCAGCGCTCAGACCCGAGACCACGCCGCCAAAAATGATGAGCATGATCTTGTCGCCCAAAAATGGAGCGAAGTGAAAGACGTTGAGGAACAGCGACGAGAGCACGACCTGCATCATCGAGAAGATGACGAAGCGCTTGCTAATGCCGCTCCAGCATAGGAGCGCCACGGGGATGTTGAGCGCGAGCATACCGAGCGAAATGTCGATGTGAACGCCGCCCAGCGAGGTAACGCGATCGAGCAGGACCGCAACGCCGGTGAGGCCGCTCGGAAGCAGGTCGGCGGGCTGAATGAACGCCTGGATCAGGAATGTCTGGAGGACGGCAGAAATTGTGACCGCCACGGCAGTAATGGCACGGCGGACGATGGTGAGGCGGCCGAGCATGAGCACGCGGTCCGTGAGCTGATCGATGGCGTTCGCCACGTAGGCTCCTTTCGAAGGCAGATGTGGTTGTGGGGCATGCCCGCGATTGTAGCATGGAGCGTGCAGGGGCGCTTCAATTCAACCTCCCTCGACAACCAAAACGGGACCAGCAACCCCCACGACCAAAGGGCAAAATTCCAAGTGAGTAGACTTTTTACGATCTGCCGAGCACACCCAAAACCGCCACCCCTGTGACCTGCGGTTTTACAAAGGAAGATATGCATTGTGCTCGGCCTGCGCCAAAAAGTCTACTCACTTAGTCCGAATCGAAGCCAAACGGATCAAAATCGAAACCAAATTGAGCCAGTCCACCGCAAAAAACGTTTGAACCCGTGCTTCTCGCGGCGGATTGACACTACAAAGCGGCCAAAATGTCGGTCAGATTATCAATAACGGCATCGGCTCGCGATTGATCGAGGTTGACGCCCTCGTGCGGACGCAGTGCCAGGACGCGGGCGCCGGAGCGTTTGCCGGCCTCGATGCCTAAAGGCGAATCCTCGATAACCAGGCACTCGGCAGGCTCCACCCCCAGCGCCTCCATGGCACGCAGGTAGATCTCGGGGTCGGGCTTAAACGCACTGCACTCGTGACCGCTGATGGTGTAGTCCAGCACGTCGGCGATACCGGCGATCTCCACCAGCTCGTCAATGAGCTCGCGATAGGACGAGCTCGCGATGGCGCACTTCACGCCGCGCTCGTGCAGCTCACGCATCACCGGCTCCGTCTGCTCGTTGAGCAGCTCGGCATACGGAACGGGGTGGTCCGGGCTGTAGACCTGCTTGTACTCCACGCGCAAGCGCTCGCGCAGCTCAACATCGTCGGGCACCAGCGCCTCCCAAATGGCGGGCTCGTTAGACCCCGAAAGATCGGGAATCTCGTCAAAGTGGAACCCCTTCTCTTCCATAAACGCCACGCGGCGACGGTTGTAGAACCACTCGGTATCGACCAGCACGCCGTCCATATCAAACAGCACTGCCTTGATCATACGCATCTCCTCCCACCTGCCAAAAAGGGACAGGTTTATTTTGGTAGGCTTTATCTGGGGTTTTATGGGGCGACGAACACGCCCTCCCCAGAGCAAAAAAGGGGACGGGGCGCAAACCCCATCCCCTCTCAATCAACCCGTAAGGTCTACTTACTTGTGATTAGTAGGAAAGCTTCCACATGTAGCGACGCATGGTCAGCGGGTGCTGACGGGCCTCGGCGATCTGGTTGCCGTACTCACGCATAACGGCGAGGTGCAGCAGCGGGTTGAAGTAGGTGATGACGCTCGCGGGCACGGCGTCAGCCAGGCCGTAGTCCTTGGAGTCGATCAGAGCGACCTTGGCGCCCATGCGCTCAAGGAAGGTGAGGGCGCGGGCGTCCATCGGACGGGTGGCGCCATCGGACATGAAGAAGACGTAGGGCTTACCCTCGGTGGAAACCTCGAACGGGCCGTGGAAGTACTCGCCGGTGTTGTAGGCGGCGGCGTCGATCCACTGCATCTCGGTGAACAGGAAGGCGGCGTGAGAATAAGCCATCTTCTCGGAGGCACCGGAAGCCATGAAGTAGATCATCTTGTCGTCCTTGAAGTCCTCGGCGAACTTCTTGGCGAGCTTCTTGCAGTGCTGAGCGGCGTTCTCGCAGAGATCGAAGATGTTGGTGAGGCCGGTGATCATGTCCTCGTAGTGGTCATAGCCCTCGGTCTGCTGAAGGATCTCGAGAGCAAGAGCGATAGCATAGCCGGGCTTCTCGCACTTGGCAGCGTAGTTGGCGTGGAAGCCGTGAACGATGACGTGGTCGGCGTCGACGGTCAGAGCGGAGCCAGCCTTGTTGGTGAGGGAGACGACCGGGCAGTTGTGCTTCTTGGCGGTCTTGTTGGCCTCGACGGTCTCGGGCGTGGAGCCACCGAGGGAGCAGGTGATCACGAAGGTGTGCTCGTTGACCCAGGAGGGCGTGTCGTAGTTGAACTCGTTAGCAGTGAAGATCTGAACGTTCAGCTTGTCCGTGTTGTTGGCCAGGAAGTACTTGGCGGGGTAAAGGTCGGACATGGAAGCGCCGCAGCCGACGAAGGCGACGCTGTGGATCTCGTGGTTGGACAGGACGTCAGCGACGATCTGCTTAGGGAGGTTAAGGTCGATCTCGTACATCTGACACATTCCTTTCGATTTTTGCGGCGCCACATTGCCGGGCGCTCGCAGGTTACCGTGGTTTGGACCGAGTCGCCGGCCCGTTGAGGATGTGACAAAGGGACTGCCCTTTGTCACATTTTGGGGATGGAAGCCTGCCTGGGGTATGGGATGCCAGGCAGGCCCCCGGGGGAAAGCGGTTAGGCGCTTAGTCGCGACTAGGCCAGGATGCCGGCCGCGGAGAGGGCGATGCCGCCCACGATGGCGATCACGAGAAGCCAACCGGTGTTGACGTTCTTCTTGATGAGCCAGTACATAAGGCCGGTGAGGCCAAGGGAGATCATCTGGGGCATCATGCCGTCCAGGATGTCCTGGATAACGACGGTGCCCTCAGCGAACTGCAGCGGGGTGGTGGCGCCGATCAGCGTGGCGATCATGCCGCCCACGGACATAAGACCCACGATGCCGCAGACATACATGAGCTTCTCCATGAGGTCGCCGCCCTGAAGCTTGCTCAGGTATTCGTGGCCGCCCTGATAGCCCATCTTGGCTGCGAACCAAGTGATCAGCACAGAGGGGACGATGGAGATGAGCATGGCCAGGATCGGGCCCATGATGGAGCCCTGCTGAGCCAGCTGAACGCCCAGGCCAAAGGCGATAACGCGGATGGTGCCCTGGAAGAAGGAGTCACCGATGCCGGAAAGCGGACCCATGAGGGAGGTCTTGACCGCATTAATCGAATCGGGATCGAAGTTCTCGGGATCCTTGGCGTACTCCTCCTCCATGGAGGCGGCGAGGCCCAGGATGAAAGCGCTCGTCTGCGGGGTGCAGTTGTAGAACGCCATGTGACGGTGGTAAGCCTCTTTCTTAGCAGCGAGCTGCTTGGGGTCGGACTCATCCGGATAGAGGCGATCAAGCGTGGGAACCATGCCGTAGAGGAAGCCCATGTTCATCTGACGCTCGTAGTTCCAAGAGGCCTGGATGGCCCAGGAGCGCCAGAAGAACTGGCTGACCTTCTTGTTCAGGGACACGTCCTTGGTTGCGGTTGCCATAGTGTGTTCCTCCTTAGTCTTCGTCGTCTTCGAGCGGATCGTAGTCGGAATCGACACCGGCGGCTGCATGGGAACCGTTGAACTTGAAGCCCATGAAGACGACAGCCAGGCACACACCGATCAGAGCGACCGCGATGACGGACAGGTTGAGGTAAGCGGCGAGCAGGAAACCGATGAACAGGAACGGAGTCATACCCTTCTTGATCATCATGGTGAGCAGCAGGGCCAAGCCGTAGGCGGTCATGATCTTGGTCGAAACGTTAAGACCAGTGGACAGCCACTCGGGAACCATGTTGACGATGGCCTGAACCAGGTCGGTGCCAACAAAGACGGCGAGGAAGATCGGCAGGAAGTACATGACGGCGTACAGACCGGAGCCGGCGCAGATGTGCATACGGTAGGCGGTCTTGAACTTTCCGTTATCGATCGCGCTATCTGCCACATGAGTGAGGGCGGCGATGATGGAACGGAACACGATGCCGAGGAGCTGACCCAGGACGGCGACCGGGATGGCGATCGTCATGGCGGTCTCGGCGGAAGCATCGGTCAGGCACGCAAAGGCAGCGGCCACGATGCCGCCCAGGACCATATCGGGCGGAACGGCGGCGCCGACCTGCACCAGGCCCATGGACACGAGCTCGACGGCGGCACCGACGGCAAGGCCGGTGGGCACATCGCCCAGCAGCAGACCGACGAGCGTAGCGCCAACGAGGGGCTGCTCGAAGTTAAGACGACCGAGCAGGCGGGAGTCCCACATGCAGAACACGCCGACGAGGCCGACGAGCACCGCACTGATGAACGTATTCATACCCTTCTCCTTTCAGTCAGGCAAAAGCCTGGTTGATTACAGCTTGGCGTCGATGTCGACGCTCTGATACGTAGGGGTCTGCTGGACGTAGAGCTTAATGCCCATGTCGAGCAGCTGGTTGACGTCGGCCTTCTGGTTGGCGTCGAGGAAGACGGAGCTGTCCTTGCCGCCGACCTGATCGGCACCGTCGTGGTTGGCGGTGGCGCCCAGGTTGATGGCGTCGAGCTTGTAGCCCTGGCAGAACTGCAGCATCTCGGCCGTGTTGCCAAAGACGAACATGACGCGCTCGCCGAGGGTGTTGAGCTTGTCCATCTTGGCGAGGGCACGCTCGACGGTGAAGACGTTCAGGCGCACGCCCTGAGGCTTGGCCAGCTTAAGAGCGCCCTTCTTGATGTCATCGTTGGCGGCAGCGTTGTCGACGACGATGATGCGCTCGGCCTGAACCTTGGTGGTCCAGGTAAAGACGACCTGGCCGTGCAGCAGACGGTAGTCAAGACGTGCGAGGACGATCTTGGCGGGACCGGAGCTGTGACGGGGCGCCTTTGCCTTCTTAGCGGGAGCCGCGGGAGCCTCGACCGGCGCGTTGGGGTTGGTCAGACCGGTGCGGGCCTCGTTGATGAGGGCCGCGAGCTCGGCGCCCTTGACGGGAACGGGGCTCATAGCGAGCGTGAGCGCCAGCGGAATGTTGAAACCACTGACAACCGTGAACTTCGTGCCGTTCTTGGAAAGCTCGACCATGTTGTTGTTGACCGAGCTGCCGAGCATATCGGTCAGCACATAGACGGTGTCGTCCGCGTTGAACGTGGCGATCATGGCGTCCACCTTATCGGTGATAGGCTCCTTGTCGTCACGAGCAAGCGACACGACGTGGACGTTCGACACGTCGCCGAGAACCATCTCGAGCGTGTCTTTGGCGCCTGCGGCCAGGCCGCCATGAGATGCGAGAATGATCTGATTCATCTTGCCTCCTCCTTTTCGTTATGGTCATTATAACGTCTTATACGTTGCTTATATTGCTAATTAGTATAAAGACCGTTTGCGGGTGAAAATCGACCGTTCGCGGGTTTAACGCACTTGAAACGTGGGAGCTGGGCAGGCCGGCGACGGCGGGATAACCCCAGGTCGGACGCCGTGCGCAACCCCCTATCGCACGAAGTACCAGGGGCTTTCTTGCACGGTGGGCTCCAAGGCAATGCCCGTGCGTTCCTTAAACAGATCCATGTCCTGCGATTTCTCTGTCCACCACGCGTTGGGCTTAAAGGTCATGCTCTCAACGACATGACCGACAAACACACTGTTGCGCAGCTTGGAGAAGTCGGTGTTCATAATCAGGATGGACGCGAGCACCAGCACAATGCCCAGGACCTTGATCGCGCCGGCGGGCTCGGCATAGACACCAATGCCCACCAGTACGGTGACGACCGTCTCGAAAGACATTACGACGGGAACCTTCGATGTCTCGAGTCCCATGGACAGACCCTGCATATATAGGATGTAGGCCACGGCTGTGGGGATGAGTCCAAAACCAAGGAACAGCAGCAGCAACTGTGGCGACATTGCCGCGGCGACATCCGGCCACGGAGCCGCGATAGCTGCCATAACCGCACCGCCAAAAACAAAGCCCCAAAACGTAACAGCCAGCGGGTGGACCGTCTTGGTTGCTATCCGGCTAAACACCGCGAGTGACGCACCACAAAGGCCTGCAATCACGCCCGACGTGACGCCCCAAACCGAAAAATGAAAACCGGAAAGGTCACCATTGGTCACTGCAAGCACGCAGCCAACGATGTTAAAGACAATGGCAACGAGCTTGTTGGGGGTCACGTCCTCGCGATAAAGCACGCGGCCGAGCATGACGCCAAACACCGGCGAGGTGTAGAGCAGCACCGAGGCCGTGGACATGCCCACCTCGCCCATGCACTCGTAATAGCAGGTGTTGGCGGCGGCCAAACCGACGATACCGACAAGCGCGCAGGGAACGAGCTCTTTAGGACTTGCCTTGAACAGAGCCAGCGGACCCTGAGCCACGGTAGACCCCTCACCCGGACGGCAGCCCATAAACATCAGGACCGGCGCCAAGATAAGCGCTCCGACCAACAAGCGAAAGGCAGCCATGCTCTGGGACGAAACGCCCATGGCCGAGATGCCGTTTACAAAGATTCCGATGCTGCCCCACATAAGCGCGGCGATCAGCACCAGCACATAGCCCAGATTGCTTTTCTTCAACGCAGCCTCCTCGGTATTGTTTCCAATATGTTTCACACTACGTTATAGTCGTTATATACATTTTTCAAGACACAAATCGGCGAACGAGGAAATGATTCCCAGGAGTGTCCCCAAGTGCCGGCACAAAAGGAACGTCTCCAAGTGCCAACCACGGCAACGCCGACGTTTTGGCAATGTCAGCGAGCGCCCGTCATTTGAGCCAAGGTGCCGTGAAATGAAAAGGCGCTGACCTTCTGGTCGCGCCTTTGAAATTGAACGGCAGATTGGCCAAATGCCGGGTGCGCAGCGTCGGCCGGTCCGCCGTTCGGTAGAACGGCGGAACCAATATCCCCTAGTAGTCCAGCTTCCACATGTAGCGGCGCGTCATGTAGTCCTTGTGGGTGACGGCAGAGAGCGCGCGCATGTACACGTTGTTGAGGATCGGCGCAAAGATCAGGTGGTTGAAGTACTCGCTCACGCTGTCCTTGATGTCGTTGAGGCCGAGCTCCTTGGCGTCGAGCTGATAGACGCGCTCGCCACCGTACTGGTTGACGAAGCGGATGCCGCGCTCGTCGTTGCAGCGGCTGCGGCCGACGCTGATGAGCTGGAACAGCGAGGTGCGCTTGTCCAGGATCTCGAAGGGGCCGTGGAAGAAGTCGCAGGTGTTGATGGTGCAAGAGTCGATCTGCAGCATCTCCTGCACGTTGCAGATGCTAAAGACGTAGGCGGCACCAAAGAGCGGACCCTGAGCCATCACGTTGATGCAGGGCTTGTCGGCGTTCTGCCCGGCCCACTTGGCAGCGAGCGGACGGGTGTACTCGACGGCCTTGCGATAGATGGGGTCGACCAAGTCGAACGCGGCCATAGCGGTCTCGTACTCGGCATAGCCCTCGGTCTGCTGCGTGAGCTCCATGGCGATCATGGTCACGACGGCGGAGTTGGTACGGCCCATGCAGGACTCGTCGACGGCCAGGCTGTCATACTGGATCTTGTAGTCACAGACCTCGGTGAGGCCGGACTCGTCAACATAGATTGCGATGGTGCTGGCGCCGTGGTCCTTGGCGACCTGGGCGGCGACGATGGTCTCCTTGGTGCCGCGCATGGACACGACGACGGCCAGGGTGTTCTCGTTGACGTAGGCAGGGGTTGCGTGCACGAACTCGTTGCTGGTGTAGCTGGAGCTCACGACCTGCGTGGCCTCGTGCTCCATAAAGTACTGGGCAGGATAGTTGCCGCCGTTGGATCCGCCGGCGCCAATCCACACAACGCGCTTGATGCCGCCCTTGTCTGCCTTGTCAGCCAAAACCTGGGAGACGACATCCTTAACCTGTTCCTGAGTAGTCATCGTGCATCAGCCTTTCTTCTCGTTTGATGCTCATCACAGGCATACAAGTTACATACATGTTTTGATTATGTCGACTAGTTGTATGCTATATTTGTCTTAGAAATTTTGCTGATGCGGTTTTCGATAACTAGCTACCAGCGGTTTTGTTATTTTATTGGATACATGCTCAATTAGATTTGCATACAGGTTAGATACAGGTTGATTGCATGAACGCTTCATCTAAAAAGAAACTGGCCCAATACGAGCGCTTGGCGGGCACGCTGCGCGACCGCATTGCCTCCGGCACCTACGCACGCGGAGACAAGCTGCCGTCCGAGATGGAACTCATGGACGAATCGGGGCTGTCGCGCAGCACCGTGCGCCATGCCCTTAAGGTGCTCGTCGATGAGGGTCTGGTGCGCACCGAGCGCGGGCGGGGCGCCTTTGTGGCCGACACGCCCGCGCTCCACGAGAACAACCTGGTGTTTTCGAGCTATACGACGCAGGTCCAGGGTCAGGGCATGAAGCCCACCACGCGCACGGTGGACTCGGGCTTTACCAAGGCGGGCGGCAGCATAGCTAAGTTCTTTGATGCCGCCGTGGGCAGCAAGCTCGTCAAACTTGTCCGTCTGCGTTATCTGGACGATGCGCCACTGTGCCTGGAGACCACCTATCTACCACCGAGCTTTGAGGCACTCATCGATCGCGATATCAACGGTTCGCTCTACGCCACGCTGCGTCAAGAATTCCATCGCGCGCCGGCACAGGGGCACAAGACCTTTGAGGTGTGCTATGCCTCGCAAAACGAGGCGTTTTTGCTCAACGTTGAGCGCGGGCAGGCGCTGATCCTGATCACCGACTACGTCTACGACACCGACGGCCGCCCGCTCCATGTCTCCAAGCGCATCCAGCGCACCGACCGCGCCAAATACACCGAGCCCATCGGCTAACCTGCCAAAATAAACCTGTCCCTAAATGGTAGGTTTGGGGAGGTCGGGGAACCAGGTTGGCTTAGGTTGGTTAGGGACGCGCTCGGCTAGGACCAACTCCATCCAGCACATGTCGTACCAGCGGCCGAACTTTTGGGCGCAGCGGTCAAAAGCGCCGACCAGGCGGTAGCCCATATGGGCATGGAAATCCTGACTGTTGTGCGTCAGATACTCGTCGTCCTTGTCGTGCGGCACGGCGATGAGCGCGCACATATTGGTGATGCCCATCGCGATCAGGCATTGCTTGAGCGCATCGTGCAGCTTGCGGCCCAGCCCGCCGTGGCGCACGTCGCGCGCAAGGTAGATCGATGTCTCGACCGACCAGTCGTATGCCTCGCGGCTGTTAAGCGGACTCACATAGGCATAGCCTACCGGATGCCCGTCCAGCTCCATCACCAGATACGGATAGCGCTTGAGCGTGCGTTCGATGCGCCCGGCGAACTCCTCAACGCTCGGCACCTCGTATTCGCAGGTAATCGCCGTCTGGCGCACATACGGCTCATAGATGGCAAGCAACGCCGGCGCATCATCGGGCGTCGCCAGACGAATCGTCGGCTCGAACATCTCGGGCATACAGCCCCTCCCCCTCAAAAGCAAAGGCCGCCCTGCGCCAAACCCAGCGCAAGGCGGCCTCTCGTCATTACATCAGACTACAGGACAGCCGCCAGCGCGTCGATGTCCTCCTGCGTCGTGGCCCAGCTGGTACAAAAACGCACCACCGTGTGGGTCTCGTCGTACTTTTCCCAGTACTCGATCGCCGCATGCTCGCGAATGCGGGCCATGTCCTCGTTGGGCAGAATCACAAACTGCTGGTTTGTGGGCGTCTCCAAGAAGAACCGGTAGCCGTGCTCGTGCAGCACGCGACGAAGCGCCTGCGCGGTTTCGATCGCCTGGCGACCAATCTCAAAATACAGGCCGTCGGTAAAGAGCGCCTCAAACTGCACGCCCGTGAGGCGGCCCTTGGCCAACAGCGCGCCGTGCTGCTTAATACGCGGAATGGGATGCGCCGGGGCGTGCATGCCGCAAAACACCACGGCCTCGCCGCACAGAGCGCCGCACTTGGTGCCGCCGATGTAGAACACGTCACACAGCTGCGCCAGCTCGGGCAGGGTAATGTCGCACTCATCGGCCGCCAGCGCATAGGCCAGGCGGGCGCCATCCACAAACAGCGGAATCTGGCGCTTCTGGCACACTGCGTGAATCGCCGCAAGCTCGGCCTTGGAGTACAGCGTGCCGTACTCGGTCGATAGACTCACGTACACGGCACCCGGAAACACCGTGTGCTCGTAGCTCTCGTTTTCGTAGAATACCTGGATATAGTTCTCGAGGTCCTCGGCGTGCATCTTGCCCTCATAGCCGGGGATGGTGAGCACCTTGTGGCCGCCAAACTCGATGGCGCCCGCCTCGTGGCAGGCGACGTGGCCGGTCTCGGCAGCAACGACGCCCTCGTACGGCGCGAGCAGCATGTCGATCACCGTCGCGTTGGCCTGCGTGCCGCCCACCAGAAAAAACACGTCGGCATCGGGGGCCTGGCAGGCCTCGCGGATAAGCTGCTTGGCACGCTCGGTGTGCGCATCGGTACCGTATCCGGACTGCGGCTCCATATTGGTGTCGACGAGCGCCTGCAGCACCGCCGGATGTGCGCCGTGGGAATAGTCGTTGTTAAACGCGAGCATGGCAATCCTCTCTTACCGGGTATCGGCCAGATGATTCAAACGGAGCTATTGTACGCCGTTGGGATAGGCAATGCGCGCAGCAAGGCACTCAAGTGCCAGTACCAGGGCAAAACCGCAGCTCACGTCGCTCAAAAAGTGTGCTCCAATCACGATGCGGCCAAACGCGACGAGCGCCGCTACGGCAGCCGCCGTCCAAAAGACCACGCGGCGGCGCGACGGCTTTTCCTTAAAGGCGGCTGCAGGAAGCCCGGCGAGCATAAGGCCGATCGCCGCGTGCGCCGTGTGTCCACTCGCAAACGACTTGAACCCGTCCTTGATCACGCCGGCGGCGATATAGCTCCACTTGTCGGGATTGCCGATCACCCACCACGGCTGAAAATTGAGCCCCGGCGTGACCTCGATCACGCGCATGCGCGGGCGCGACCACAACGGCTTAACAATGACGTTGAGAATAATGGCCTGAGCGACCCACACGGCAAGCACCATCAACGCCCAGCGCGTGAGCTCGTCGGACTCGGTCGTGCGCGTGAATCGATAGACGATAAGGTTGGCGGCGATAACCAGCACAAACGTCAGCACCAACTGAACAGCGATGAGTTTGCCGCCAACCTTCAGGGACGAGACGATCTCGTAGCCGGCCAGGCCAACGTTGACGAGGATGCCGAGCACGGCGAGCCATTTGCTCCCCCTGGAGTCGGGACGCGCCGCGCGCACGAGCATAACGCCCGCGACGCTTGCCGTCAGCTCGAACGGCAGCTCGCCGGCGGCCTCGATAAAGCGGCCGTACATGCTGCCGATGTTGAACAGCGCGCTCGAGATCTGATAATCGAAGAAACTGCCTACGCCCAGACAAAGGCACAGGACAACCGCGATCATGGCGACATCTTTCTTATAGATGTATCCGAACATGCTTTCCTTTCGATGGGGCTGGAATCAAACCGCAACGTGGCGGGACAAAAATGACTTCGTCCCGCCACGAGGTAAACGCCAAAAGGATTTGATATTTTAGCAACGTTCCACAAGTGATA
>CABQXN010000037.1:0-17378 GCA_902468085.1 uncultured Collinsella sp. | reverse complement strand
AGAGCGCTTGACTGGCAGTCAAGAGGTCAGGGGTTCGATCCCCCTCGTCTCCACCCGAACATTGAATGAGGCTCCAACGCAAGTTGGGGCCTTTTTTCATATAGGCACACAAGGTCAAAGGCGGCACCATGATCCTCCTGGTCGACAAGATCGAAAAAAGCTTCGGCGCGCGCGTCCTCTTTAGCGGCGCGTCCTTCCAGATCAACCCCGGCGAGCGCTTCGCGCTCGTGGGCCCCAACGGCGCCGGCAAAACCACCATGCTCAAAATCATCATGGGCATCGACAGCCCCGACGCCGGCCAGGTCCAGTACGCCAAGGACTGCCAGGTGGGCTACCTGGAGCAGGAAACCAACCTGGAGCAAAAGGACACCACCATCCTCGCCGAGGTCATGGCCGCTGCCAAGGAAATCCGCCGCATGGGCGAGCGCGCCAACGAGCTGCAGGCCCAAATCACCGAGCTCTCCGAACAGGGCAAGGACGTCGACGCACTCCTTAACGAGTATGGCCAGGTCCAGGACCGCTTTGAGCACCTGGGCGGCTACGAGCTCGAGAGCAACGCCCGCAAGATCCTGTCCGGCCTGGGCTTTAAGGTCACCGACTTTGAGCGCCCGTGCTCCGAGTTCTCGGGCGGTTGGCAGATGCGCATCGCGCTCGCCAAGCTCTTCCTGCGCCACCCCGACCTGCTGCTTCTGGACGAGCCCACCAACCACCTGGACCTCGAAAGCGTCCAGTGGCTGCGCGGCTTTATTGCCAACTACGACGGCGCCGTCCTCATCGTCAGCCACGACCGCGCCTTCATGGACGCCTGCGTCGACCACGTCGCCGCACTCGAAAACCGTCGCGTGACCACCTACACCGGCAACTACAGCAGCTACCTCAAGCAGCGCGAAGACAACCTGGAGCAGATGCGCGCCAAGCGTGCCGCCCAGGAGCGCGACATCGCCCACATGCAGGTCTTCGTTGACAAGTTCCGCTACAAGCCCACCAAGGCCGCCCAGGCGCAGGAGCGCATCCGCAAGATCGAGCAGATCAAAAAGGAGCTCGTCATCCTACCCGAGGGCCACAAGCACATCGACTTTAAGTTCCCCGATCCGCCGCGCTCCGGCGACATGGTCGTGGGGCTCGAGGGCGTCTCCAAGTCCTACGGCGACAAGCACATCTACAGTGACATCGACCTCAAGCTCTACCGCGGCGAGCACGTGGCGCTCGTCGGCCCCAACGGCGCCGGCAAGTCCACCCTCATGAAGATCCTCGCCGGCCTGGAGCCGCCCACCACCGGCACCCGGGACCTGGGCACCAACGTGGGCGTGGCCTACTACGCCCAGCACGCACTCGAGGGTATGACCGAGTCCAATACCGTCCTGCAAGAGATCGACACCGTCACGCCCAAGTGGACCGTGCCGCAGAAGCGCAGCCTGCTGGGCGCCTTCCTGTTTAGCGACAACGATTCCATCGAGAAGCAGGTCCGCGTCCTCTCCGGCGGCGAAAAAGCGCGTCTGGCACTGGCCAAGATGCTTGTGGCCCCCGAGGCGCTCCTGTGCCTGGACGAGCCCACCAACCACCTGGACATCGACTCGGTGGACATGCTCGAGAACGCCCTGCAAAACTTCCCCGGCACCATCGTGCTGATCAGCCACGACGAGCACCTGGTACGCGCCGTTGCCAACCGCGTGATTGACATCCGCGACGGCAAGGTCACGGTCTACGATGGCGACTACGACTACTACCTCTACAAGCGCGAGGACCTCGCGGCCCGCGCCGCCGCCGAGGCGGCAGGGGAGAGTGCGCCGGCCACTGCCAAGTCCGCCAAGGTCACCGCGGCCCAGCCCGATGCGCCCGCCGCAGCTTCCAAGCCTACCGAGGGCAAAAAGACCAAGGAGCAAAAGCGCGCCGAGGCCCAGGCCCGCGCCGCGCTCAACAAAAAGCTCAAGGGCGTGCGCAACCAGCTCAAGAAGATCGAGACGGAGCTCGACAAAAAGCGCGCCCGCTATGACGAGCTTATGGAATTGATGGCCAGCGAAGAGCTTTATGCCGATCAAGACAAGTTCAACGCCGCGCTGGGGGAATATAACGGCCTTAAGCAAGAGCTGCCCAAGCTCGAGGACGAATGGCTGGAGCTTTCCACCCAGATCGAAGAGGAGACCGCGCGTGAATTCTCGTAAGGCCGCTGCCGTGGCGATGAGCGTCATCGCCATCGCTTGTCGTATCTGCGGCATCTTTATGAGCGCGATGACCGTGCTGCTGTGCTTTAGCGGCCTCACCGCCAAGCTGCAGATCGTGGGCTTTGTCGTTGAGCTTTCTCGCGCACTGCCGAGTGCCATCGCCGGCTACGGCGTCATCACCTCGCCCTTTGGCGGCGTGTTCCGCTTAGATTACGCCATCGTGGCCGTCATCCTGTTTGTGGCCGATTACCTGCTCACGCGCGCCTCGCGCCGCGTCCGCTAGGGGAGCACCATGTCCAGCAGCTACCTCATGAACCTGCTCGCCAGCGCCGTTGCCGTCATCGTGGGTATCGTGATCCACGAGAGTGCGCACGCCGCCGCGGCTTGGGCGCTCGGCGACAAGACGGCCCGATCACGCGGCCGCGTGTCGCTTAACCCGCTCAACCATATCGACCCGTTTGGCACCATCATCCTGCCGCTGCTGATGCTCGCCGCCGGCGGCCCGGTGTTCGCCTTCGCCAAGCCCGTGCCCGTCTACCTCAACAATCTCAAGCACCCCAAGCGCGACGAGGTCCTGGTGAGCGCAGCCGGCCCCGCATCGAACATCGCGCTGGCATGCCTTGCGGCCGCCCTCATGCGCCTGACCTATGGCAGCCTCTACACCAGCATGTCATTTGCCCTGGCGTCACAGATCATGAACTTCGGCGCCACGTTTATCGTGGTCAACCTGTCGCTTGCGTTCTTCAACCTCATCCCGATTCCGCCGCTCGACGGCTCGTCGATCATCGTGCCCTTCCTCAAGGGCAAGGCACTCAACAACTATTACCGTCTGCAGCAATACGCTATGCCCATCCTCATCCTAGTTCTATACCTGCTGCCCATGTGGACCGGCATCGATGTAATCGGCCGCTATTTCGACGTTACCGTGTATCCGCTTGCTGAGCAGCTGCTCAACTTCGCAATCGCCGGCATCTAAGGTAAACTTACAGGTCGACCGTGCAAAACGGTCAGAACATGCACCCAAACCGCGCCGCGAAGGCGCCGTCAAAGGAGGTCGAAGATGTCGTATCGCGTGTCGACGCAGGTCTACAGCGGACCGTTCGACCTGCTGCTGCAGCTGGTAACCCGCCAAAAAGTAGATATCGGCGCTATCTCGATCAGCGAGGTGGCCGAGCAGTACCTTGCCGAGGCCGAGCGCATCGAGGCGCTGGACCTAGACGTGGCGAGCGACTTTTTGCTGGTTGCGGCAACCCTTTTGGACATCAAGGCCGCCTCGCTGGTGCCGCAGGAGGCCCCGCGCAAAGTCGATGACGACGATGACGAGTTCGATGAAGACCTCGAGGAACTCAGCGCGCTCGACGGCGACGCCTTGCGCGAGGTCCTGATCCAGCGCCTGATTGCCTACAAGCAGTTTAAGGGCGCGGCGGCGGCCCTCGGTGCCCGCATGCAGGCCGAAAGCCGCATGCACCCGCGTGTGGCCGGTCCCGACCCGGAGTTTTTGGGCCTAATGCCCGACTATCTGGCCGGCATCACCCTGCGCGGCCTCGCCGTCATCTGTGCCGACCTGGACGGCAAGCGCCAGACCTTCCTGCTGGAGGCCGAGCACGTGGCGCCGCATCGCGTGCCGCTCGACCTGACGGTGGCCTCGGTCGACCGCTTTACCATGGCGCACCAAACCTGCACTTTCCGCGAGCTGTTGGACGGCGATGCCACCACCGAGCAGCTCGTCGTCACCTTCCTGGCCATGCTTGAGCTCGCCAAGCGCGGCTCGCTCACGCTGAGCCAGGACGAGATCTTTGGAACCATCCGCATCAACCGCGTCGAGGGCGCCGAGGCCTACGTGCCCGGCGAGGGCCCCGAGCTCACCGAATAGGAGCCGCAATCATGTCAACCCTTTCCACGCTGGAGGCAAACAGCCTCAAAGGCGCCCTCGAGGCGCTGCTGCTGGTGTCGAGCGACCCGGTGAGTGCGCCCGCGCTGGCCGGCGCACTGGATATCGCCCCCGGCGAGTGCGCGTCGCTGCTCGCTGAGCTCAAGGTTGAGTACGAGGAGGCCAACCGCGGCTTTCAGCTTCGCGAAGTCGCCGGCGGCTGGCGCCTGTTTACGCATCCCGCCTACCACGACGTGGTCGAGGCCTACGTGCTGAGCTGGGACACGCAAAAGCTGTCGCAGGCGGCGCTCGAAACCCTGGCCGTCATCGCATACCACCAGCCCGTGACGCGCGAGGTGGTCAAAGGCATCCGCGGCGTCAACTCCGACGGCGTCATCGCGTCGCTCGTGGACAAGGGTCTGGTGCGCGAGCTCGGCCGCGACCCCCAGCGCGGTCAAGCCATCATCTACGGCACGACCAACGCTTTCTTGGAAAAGTTCGGCCTGCGCTCCACCCGCGACCTGCCCGATCTGGAGCAGTTTGCCCCCGACGAGCAGTCGCGCCAGTTTATCCGCGAGCGCCTGAGCGGCCGCAGTATTCAGTCCACGCTCGAGGAGCAGGCCGAGGACCTGGACGAAGAGCGCGAACTGCTCGATACCGATGTTGAAGATGTTGAGGCAGTCGAGGACTTGGATACCCTGGTCGTCGACGAGACCTCGGAGGATTTGCATGACGAGGACTAAAGAAACAGGGGAGACGCGCGCCATGGGCAACGAAGTACCCGCAGCCGACGCCCAGCCTGTCTATCCGCACACCATGCGCCTGCAGCGCTTTTTGGCACGCGCGGGCGTGGCGAGCCGTCGCGGCTCAGAGGACCTGATGACCGCCGGCCGCGTGACCGTCAACGGCCAGGTCGCAACCGAACTGGGTACCAAGGTCGACGTCGACCGCGACCATATCGAGGTCGACGGCATGCCCGTCAAGCTCAACCAGGGCGCCGTGTACTTGATGCTCTACAAGCCGACCGGCTACCTCACCACCATGAGCGACCCGCAGGAGCGCCCCTGTGTGGCGGACTTGGTTCCGCGCGACCGATTTCCGGGGCTCTTCCCGGTGGGCCGCCTGGACCGCGACACCACGGGCCTTTTGCTCTTTACCACCGACGGCGACCTGTCACAGGACCTGCTGCACCCCAGCAAGCACGTCTACAAGACCTACCAGGCACTCGTGGACGGGCAACTGACCGACCGCGATCTTGAGCCGCTGCGCCGCGGCATCGACCTCGACGACGGCCTCTGCCAGCCGGCAATCTGCCGAGTCATCAACGCGCGCGAGGCCGAAGCCGTAGCTCCCCAAGGCGTCAAGCCCGGCACCACCGCCGTGGAGGTCATCATCCGCGAAGGTCGCAAGAACCAGGTCAAGCGCATGCTGAGCAAGATCCACCACCCGGTAATCCGCCTACACCGCTGTAACTTTGCCGGCCTTGAGCTCAAGGACGTGGCCAAGGGCTCGTGGCGCGAGCTCACCGACCGCGAGGTGCAGATCCTCAAAAGCGGTGGTATCCCGCCCAAGCAGGCGAGCTCCAAGCGCAACGGCAGCAAGCCCCAAGACACGCCCGCCAGCCGCACGCGTCACCACGGCAGCCACGGCTCCGCCCCCAAGCGCAACACCTACCGCGAACGCTACACGGGCTAGCCAGTCCGCCAGCAAGCAGCGCCCGCGAACCATACCAGCACGTCAACCATCGAAAGGAAGCATTGCATGATCGTCGCCATCGACGGCCCCGCCGGTTCCGGCAAGTCCACCATCGCCAAGGAGATCGCCCGCCAGCTGGGCTTTAACAAGCTCGACACGGGCGCCATGTATCGCGCCGTCACCTTCGCCGCGCTCGACCGCGGCATCGACCTGGACGACGAGGCGGCCATCGACGCCCTCGCCGAGCAGATCGAGATTCGCTTTACCAACGGCACCGGCGAGGACACGCGCCTGACCATTGACGGCCAGGACGCTTCGGCCGCCATCCGCACCCCGCAGGTCGACGCCAACGTGTCCAAGGTCTCGGCCTATCCGGGCGTGCGCGCCGCCATGCTCATCCACCAGCGCCGCGCCGCCGAGGACCGCGATATCGTGGCCGAGGGTCGCGACATCGGTACCGTCGTGTTCCCTAACGCGCAGGTCAAGGTCTTCCTGACCGCCGACCCGCGTGAGCGCGCCCGCCGCCGCGTGCTGCAGCGTCACCAAAACGACGCCCAGCCGCTCACGTCCGAGCAGCTCGAAGCCGAGGTCGACGAGACCCTCGACGCCCTCAAGCAGCGCGACAAGCTCGACAGCAGCCGCGAGGTCGCCCCGCTCGTGCCCGCCGAGGACGCCGTGCACGTCGACTCCACCGCCCACACCATCGACGAGGTCGTCTCGATAATCGAGGACCTCATCAACCAAAGGAGGTAGCCCATGCGCCTGTTTAAGCAGACGCCCGAGGACTATTACAACGCCCCCTACGCCGAGTTCCCGGCGCTCATCCGCGGCACTGTCGTCGTGGTTATGGCCATCCTTTGGGCCTTCTCCAAGCTCATGTGGCGCTGGAAGGTCGAGGACGCCGATCTTCTGTTTGAGCGCCAGGAAGGCCGCGGCAGCGTGGTCATCTGCAACCACACCTCGATGGCCGAGCTCTTGGCCGTGGAGACGGCGCTGTTCTTTGGGGGCCGCCGCATTCGTCCCATCTTTAAGTCCGAGTTCGCCAAGAGCAAGATTGTGCGCTGGGCCTTTAGCCGCGTGGGCGGTATTCCCGTCGAGCGCGGCACCGCTGACATGAAGTGCCTGCGCGCCGCCCAGCATGCGCTGCAGCGCGGCGAGGACGTCCTGATCTTCCCCGAGGGCACGCGCATCCGCTCGCGCGAGATCAAGCCCGAGGTCCACGGCGGCTTTGCGCTCATCGCCCAGATGGGCAAGGCGCCCGTCAACCCGCTCGCCATCTGCGGCTGGTCCGACATCACGCCCGCGGGCAAAAAGCTCATGCGTCCCAAGAAATGCTGGATCCGTGCTGGCAAGGCCGTCTCGCTTTCCGACGCACCGGCTGGGCTTAAGCGCACGGAACGCCTGGAATGGTTTGAGTCCGAGGCCATGAACCGCGTCTACGCCATGCGCGACGATCTGTGCGCCGAGCATCCAGGCAGGTTCTAGCCATGAGTGAGAACGTGACGAACATTGCCGCGACTGCGTCCGACCAGGACGGCGCGCCCACCATCGAGATTGCAGCCCACGCCGGCACTTGCTACGGCGTACAGCGCGCGCTCGACATGGCGCTGGCCGCCGCGCCGCAGGCAGGGGAGAGCACTCAGGTCCATACCTTGGGACCGCTCATCCATAACCCCATCGTGGTGCGCGAGCTCACTGAGGCAGGCGTCGGTCTGGCCGATGCCCTGGACGACGCCGCAACCGGCACCGTAATCATCCGCGCCCACGGCGTGGTGCCGCAGGTGATCGATGCTGCCCGCAAGCGCGGCCTCAACGTGGTCGATGCCACCTGCCCCTACGTGAAGAAGGTCCATGTGGCGGCCGAGCGCCTGGTGCGCGAGGGCTACCGTGTGATCGTCGTGGGCGAGCCGGGGCACCCCGAGGTCGAGGGCATTCTAGGCCACGCAGGCGACGATGCGCAGGTCGTGAGCTGTGCCGCTGACGCCAACGCCTTGTCGCTCAAGGGCAAGGTAGGCCTCGTCGTGCAGACCACCCAGACCGCGCAGAACCTCGCCGAGGTCGTGGCAGTTATCACCCCGCGCGTGCAGGAGCTGCGCGTGATCAACACCATCTGCGCCGCCACGAGTGAGCGTCAACAGGCAGCAGCCACACTTGCCAACCGCTGCGACTGCATGGTCGTGGTGGGCGGCAAGAACTCGGGCAACACCCGCCGCCTGGCGCAGATTTGCGCAGACGCCTGCGAGCGCACGTATCACATCGAGGAAGCTTCTGAGCTCCAGGCCGCGTGGTTTACCGACGCTCACCACATCGGCATCACCGCCGGAGCCTCCACCCCGCAAGAACACATCGAGCGCGCCGTCGAGCGCATCAAGGAGCTTTGCCGCTAACCATGGACCAGACCGTACCCGCATACGCCACCGAGGTGGCCGATTACGGGCGCAGCCGCGACCCCGAGCCGGGTGAGGGCGCGCTCGTTAAGAACGTGCGTCCCGAGTCGCCCGCATGGGATGTGGGTATCGAGCCGGGCATGCGCGTGCTCACGGTCAACGGCGAGCAGCTCACCGACATGATCGTATGGCTTTGGGAGGCCGACGATGATACCGTCGACCTCGAGGTTTTCGACCCACGCGACAACACCGTCACCTCCGTCGAGCTCGACCGCTTCCCGGGCGAGGACTGGGGCCTTGAGTTCGATGGCCCCATCTTCGATGGCATGCGTACCTGTGTGAACGCCTGCGTGTTCTGCTTTATGACGATGCTCCCCAAGGGCGGCCGCTCCACGCTCTATATTCGCGACGACGACTATCGCCTGAGCTTCTTGCAGGGCAACTTCGTCACGCTCACGAACCTCACCGACGAGGACGTGCAAAACGTCATCCAGCGCAACATGAGCCCCATGAACGTGTCGGTCCACGCCGTGAGCCCAGACGTCCGCCGTCGTATGATGGGCCGCAACGCCCAGCGAGGCATGGACGTACTCGAGACCATCATGGCCGCCGGCATAGAGATTCACGCGCAGATCGTGTTGTGCCCCGGCATGAACGACGGCGAGGAGCTGGAAAAGACCCTGCGCTTTTGCGAGGAGCACGAGCAAATTACAAGCCTGGGCATCGTGCCGCTCGGTTTTACCAAGCATCAGAACCGCTTTAGCTGGTCATACAGCGACAAACCCGAGCTGGCACGCGAGACCATCGCCATGATCAGGCCCTTCCAGGATCGAGCCTTCGAGCGCTTTGGCCGCCACACCTTCCAGATGAGCGACGAATTTTATCTGGACGCCGGCATCGATCCTCCCGAGGCGGACTTTTACGACGGTTACCCGCAGTACTACGACGGCATCGGCATGATCCGCTCATACCTAGACGAGACGGACGATGTGCTTGCCGCCGATGCCGAGCGACTGGCCCGCGTCCGCGAGGCCATCGGCGCCCGCAGCCAACACCTGCTGTGCCTCTCGGGCGCCAGCGCACGCGACACGGTGGCCCGCTTTGTGGAATCGCCCAAGGGACTCGCCGGCACTGTCACGGCCATCAAGAACCGCTACTTTGGCGGCAACGTGGACGTGACCGGCCTCATCGTCGCGTGTGACATTCTGGAGCAGCTGCCGCAGGACCTCTCGGGGGTTATGCTCTTTGTGCCTAAGCTCATGTTCAACGCTGACGGCATG
Organism: uncultured Collinsella sp.; assembly: GCA_902468085.1. GTDB lineage: Bacteria > Actinomycetota > Coriobacteriia > Coriobacteriales > Coriobacteriaceae > Collinsella. Next base: position 7,984 of record CABQXN010000037.1, on the reverse strand, counting down.
ACGCTTGACGAGTATCATCGTGACGATTTACTCGCAAGCCTTACCAGTCGCGGCGCCGAGGTTCATGTGGTGTCGACCATGCCGCATGAGCTGCTCGATACCCTGGAGCACATCCTTGGCATTGTGCCCGCGGACTCTAACATTTCCACTGACCCTACCCATTAAAGGAGTGCAGATGAAACCTATCGTCGCCGTCGTCGGACGCCCCAACGTGGGCAAGTCCACGCTCGTTAACCGCCTGGCCCAGACCTCGGACGCCATCGTCCACGAGTCCCGCGGCGTCACGCGCGACCGCTCGTACCACACGGCCGATTGGAACGGCCGCGAGTTCACCATCGTCGACACGGGCGGCATCGAACCGCTCAAGAGCGATGACGTCTTCGCCACGTCCATTCGCGACCAGGCCCTCGCCGCCGCCGAGGAAGCCGCCGTCATCCTGTTTGTGGTCGACGGCCGCACCGGCGTCACCGAGGAGGACGAGTCGGTCGCTCGCATGCTCAAGCGCTGCGACAAGCCGGTCTTTCTGCTGGTGAACAAGCTCGACAACCCTGATCGAGAGAACGACAGCATCTGGGAGTTCTATTCGCTCGGTATCGGCGAGCCCACGCCGCTCTCGGCCCTGCACGGCCACGGCACGGGCGACCTGCTCGACGACATCGTGGCCCTGCTTCCCGAGGAAGAGGACGAGGTCGCCGATGAGTTCCCCGACGCGCTGAACGTCGCCATCATCGGCCGCCCCAACGCCGGTAAGTCTTCGCTGTTCAACCGAATCCTGGGTGCCGACCGCTCCATCGTCTCGAACATCGCCGGCACCACGCGCGACGCCATCGACACGGTCGTCGAGCGCAACGGCAAGCACTACCGCATGGTCGACACCGCGGGCATTCGCAAGAAGAGCACCGTGTACGAGAACATCGAGTACTACTCCATGGTTCGCGGCCTGCGCGCCATCGACCGCGCCGACGTGGCGCTGCTCGTCGTCGACGCCTCCGTGGGCGTTACCGAGCAGGACCAGAAGGTCATGGGTCTTGCCATCGAGCGCGGCTGCGCCATCGTGGTGCTGCTCAACAAGTGGGATCTGCTCGACGACGACCGCAAGCGCGAGGCCTGCATGGAGACCATCGACCGCCGTCTGGGCGTCATGGCTCCCTGGGCCCAGTACCTGCGCATTTCGGCCCTGACCGGGCGCAGCGTCGAGAAGATCTGGGCAATGGTCGACGCTGCCGAAAAGACGCGCTCGCAAAAGATCAGCACCTCGCGCCTCAACACGTTCCTCACCGACCTGCGCGAGTTCGGTCATACCGTGGTGGACGGCAAGCGCCGCCTGCGCATGCACTACGTGACCCAGACGGGCGTCAACCCGCCGACGTTCACGTTCTTCGTCAACCACAGCGACTTGGTCAACGACACCTACCAGCGCTATGTGGAGAACCGCATGCGCTCGACCTTCGACTTTGCCGGCACGCCCATTCGACTCTTCTTTAGAAAGAAGGAGCAAAAGGATGCATAATCCGATTCTGCTGACCGCCATCTGCGCCGTGGTCTCGTTCTTTATCGGAGCGATTCCGTTTGGCCTGATCTTGGGCCGCGTGTTCAACCACACGGACATTCGCAAGGCGGGCTCCGGCAACATCGGCACCACCAACGCGCTGCGCGTGGCCGGCCCCAAGGTGGCCGCACTCACGCTGCTGCTCGACTGCCTTAAGGGCGCCATCTGCGTCCTTATCGCGCGTCCACTCATCGCGAGCGTGGGCTATGGCTTTCCACCGAACATTATGGCGCCTGGAGCCCCCGGCGACTGGATGCTCGGCGTCATTTGCCTGGCAGCCGTGTGGGGCCATATCTTCTCGCCCTATCTCAACTTCCACGGCGGCAAGGGTATCGCAGTTGGTCTGGGTGTCATCCTCGCCTGGTACTGGCCTATTGGCCTGTCGCTGCTGGGCATGTTTATCGTGGCCGTCGCCATCACCAAGTACGTGTCGGTGGGCTCGCTTGCCGCCGCCATTGGTCTTCCCATCGCTGCCTGCGCGGTCTTTCCGTACAGCAGCCTAGGTCTCAAATTCTGCATGGCGATGATCGGCATCACCGTGGTGTGGGCCCATCGTGCGAACATCAAAAAGCTCATGACGGGTAAGGAGTCCAAGCTCTCGTTTACCAAGCGCGTCACCGAGCCCGACGATAAGTAGGAGAGAGTCATGAATGTTGCGCTGATTGGCTCCGGCTCCTGGGGAACCGCCGTCGCCGGCCTTGCCGCCACGCGAGCCGAGCGCGTGACCATGTGGGCCCATAGCGAGCAGACGGCCGCCGGCATCAATGGCGAGCACCGCAACCCGCGCTATCTGGTGGGATACGAGCTGCCCGGCAACGTCTTCGCCACGACGGAGCTGGTGCAGGCGCTCGACGGCGCCGAGGCCATCATTTTTGCCGTTCCTTCGACGCACCTTCGCAGCGTGTGCCACCAGGCCGCACCCTTTATCGCCGCCGATACCCCGGTGCTCTGCCTCACCAAGGGCATTGAGCCCGAGTCCGGCCTGCTCATGAGCGAGGTCATCGCCAGCGAGATCGGCAACGAGGCGCGCGTGGCGGCGCTCTCGGGCCCCAACCATGCCGAGGAGATCTGCCGCGGCGGGCTTTCTGCCGCCGTCATCGCCAGCAAAGATCCACAGATAGGGGAGACCTTTAAGGACCTGCTCCTGTCCACGGCCTTTCGCATCTATCTGTCGCAAGACATGACCGGTGTCGAGGTCTGCGGCGCCATGAAGAACGTTATCGCCATCGTGTGCGGCATCTCCGCCGGCACCGGTGCGGGCGACAACACGCTCGCCCTCATCATGACGCGCGGCCTGGCCGAGATCAGCCGTCTGGTGCACGCCCGCGGCGGTCAAGCTATGACCTGCATGGGACTTGCCGGCATGGGCGATCTCATTGCCACCTGTACCTCGGAGCATTCGCGCAACCGCACCTTTGGCTACGAGTTTGCCCACGGCGTGTCGCTCGACGAGTACCAGACGCGCACGCATATGGTTGTCGAGGGCGCCGTCGCGGCCCGCAGCGTGAGCGAACTCGCCCGTTCACTGGGCGTAGACATTCCACTCACCTTTGCCGTGGAGCAAACGCTCTACAACGGTGTTACTTTGGATAGGGCGCTCGAGATTCTTACCGACCGCGTACCCTCCCAAGAGTTCTACGGACTCACCGACTAGCGCAGAAAGGCTTCTACCATGGGTTCCATCAAAATCGCTCCGTCCGTCCTCTCGGCCGATATGGCCAACCTCAAGGGCGAACTCAACAAAATCGCCGGCGCCGACTACGTGCACTTTGACGTTATGGACGGTCATTTTACCGGCAACCTCACCTTTGGCGTCGATATCCTCAAGGCCGTTAAGCGCTCCACCGACGTGCCGGTTGACGCACACCTGATGGTGTCGAACCCCGACGAGACCGTCGATTGGTACGCCGATGCCGGTGCCGATATGATCACCGTGCACTACGAGGCTTCCACGCACCTGCACCGCACGCTCACCCATCTGCAGCAGCGCGGCGTTAAGGCCGGCGTGGTGCTCAACCCCGCCACCCCCGTGTGCGTGCTCGAGAGCATCATCGACGTTGTCGATATGGTGCTGCTCATGAGCGTGAACCCGGGCTTTGGCGGCCAGAGCTTTATCCCCGGTACCATCGCTAAACTCCACGAGCTCAAGGCCATGTGCGAGCGTCACGGCGTTTCGCCCCTCATCGAGGTCGACGGTGGCATTTCTTCCAAGAACATTGCCGAGGTCGTCAAGGCCGGCGCCAACGTGCTCGTGGCCGGTTCTGCCGTATTTAAGTCCGAAGATCCCGCTGCCGAGGTTGCGCTGCTGCAGAAGCTGGGCAACGAGGCCGCACAGGAGGCATAAACCCTTATGACCGCAGGTCAAAACCGCATACCCGTGAATCTTGACTATGCCGCCTCGACGCCCATGCGCGCCGAGGCGCTCCTTGCGCAGCGCGAGTACGACGACAGCGAGCTTGCCGGCGTCAACCCCAACTCGCTGCACTCGCTTGGCCGCATGGCCGCCGCACGCCTAGAAGTCGCTCGTCGCGAGATCGCCCGTAGCTTTGGCGCACGCGTTCGCCCGTCTGAGATTGTCCTGACCAACGGCGGCACCGAGGCCAACCAGCTGGCGCTGCTCGGTCTTGCCGAGGGTGCTCGTCAGCGCGATCGCAAGCGCGATCGTGTAATCGTTTCGGCCATCGAGCACGATTCGATTCTGGACAACCTGCCGCTGCTGCGTGCCGCCGGCTTTACCGTCGACTTGGTGCAGCCCTGCCGCATGGGCTACATTGAGCCTGCCACGCTTGTCGAACTGCTCGGCAACGACGTGGCGCTCGTGAGCATCATGGTCGCCAATAACGAGACCGGTGTGGTGCAGCCCATCCGCGAGCTTGCCGCGGCCGCACATGCTGCCGGCGCCCTGTTTCATACCGATGCCATCCAAGGGTACTTGCATATTCCGCTCGATGTCACCGAGCTGGGCGTCGATGCTATGACCGTTGCCGCGCACAAGATCGGCGGCCCCGTGGCATCCGGCGCGCTCTACCTTAAGAGCCGCACGCCGCTGCGCCCGCGCATCTTTGGCGGCGGACAGGAGGCCGGCCTTCGTGCCGGCACGCAGGACCTGCGTACACAGCTTGCTTTTGCCGCTGCCGCTTCCGCGCTGTTGCCGAACGTGGCCCAGGAGCGCGCGACGCTGCAGGTCTTATCCGATAAGCTCTACGCCACGCTTACGGCTCATCCGCGTATTCATGCCACCATGGGCGACTACGCACAGGCCGATCGTCTGCCGGGCATGGTTTCCATCTACGTCGACGGCATGGACTCCGAGGAGCTCATCATCAAGCTAGACACCGCCGGCTTTGAGGTATCGGCCGGTTCTGCCTGCTCGAGCGGCAGCATGGACCCGAGCCATGTTCTCAGCGCCATGGGCATTGGCCGCGAGCAGGCCCTGGGTGCACTGCGCATCTCCTTCGATGACCGTGTGAATCCGGGCGATCTGGACGAGTTTGCCCAGACGCTGCTCTCGATCGTGGGTGCCGCATGATCGTCGCCGAGCTTGAACGTGCGCTGCTGGCGCGCTACCCCAAGATGGACGCCGAGGGCTGGGATCATGTTGGGCTATCTGTGGGAGATCCCGCTGCTGAGATCACCGGTGTTGCCTGCGCGCTCGATGCGACCGAAGCTAATGTTCTCCGCGCCCAAGAAGCCGGTGCAAACGTGCTGCTGACGCATCATCCTGTCTATATCAAGGCGCCCGAGGCGTTTTGTCCAGCGGATACCACTCGCCCCCAGTGCAGCGCGGCACTCTATGAGGCGGCCCGTTGCGGCGTGAGCATCATATCGCTCCACACCAACCTGGACCGCTCGCACGAAGTCCGTGTCTGCCTGAGCGAGCTGCTGGGTGCCGCACCCGTGAGCTCACTGGAGCACGTGGACGACCCCGAGGCAACCGGCCTGGGCGCGCTTGCAACGCTCAACGACCCGTACACGCTGCGCGATCTTGCCACCCGTGCTGCCACGGCCTTCGGCAGCGACCCGCGTGTGTGGGGCGAAGCCGATCGCCCGTGCCGCACCGTCGCCATTTTGGGCGGCTCCCTGGGCGACTTTGGAGAGCTCGCCATCGCCGCGAGCGCGGACGTTGTCGTGACGGGCGAGGCGGGATACCACGTGGCGCAAGACCTTGCCTTGCGCGGGCTGTCGGTGATCTTGCTCGGCCACGACCGCTCCGAGGAACCGTTCGTTGATATATTGATGAACTCTGCAGTTGACGCCGGGGTCGACCCCCGTCATGCGATTAAAATACTGAACCCTTGCCAATGGTGGACTGTGACAAAAGGAGAGAACTTATGAGCGCCGGCGCTACGCTACTCAAGCTGCAACAGATCGATTTGGAGCTCGCCCGTAACAAGAGCGAACTTGCCAATATGCCGGAGCTCAAGGAGCTCGCTTCCAAGCGCAAGACCTATGTGAAGCTCAAGTCCGAGATGACCAAGCTCTACGCCCAGCGCAAGGATCTGGACATTGAGCTCGACGATCTCAACACCACCGAGATTCAGACTAACAACGCCATCGAGGCTGCCAAGAAGCGCCACGTCGACGGCTCCGACTACCGCGAGGTTCAGGACCTGGAGAACGAGCTCGCCACCCTGGCCAAGCGTCTGGACAAGATCGAGCACACCCGCAAGGACGTCGTTGTCGCCCATAAGGAGGCGCTCGACCGCGAGGCTCGCGCGCAGGCTATCATCGCCAAGTTCGAGGAGGGCGTGAAGGCAGATACCAAGGCTGCCCGCGCCAAGGCCGCCGACCTCCAGGCACAGATTGATGCCGCCATCAAGGAGCGCACCGCGCTTGCCGCCACACTGCCGACCGACGTGCTCACCGACTACGAGCGCCTGCTCAAGCAGTTCCGCGGCCTGGCCGTCGAGACCATCAAGGGCAACATCCCCACGGTCTGCCACACTGCGCTGCAGGCGTCGTCCATGAGCGACCTCAACCACGACGGCAGTGAGATTACGCACTGCCCGTACTGCCACCGCCTGCTCGTGCTCCCCAGCAAGGAAGCCTAACGATGACGGCGGCACCCAACAATTCAATGCAACTTGAGGGAAAAACGATCCTGCTGGGCATTACCGGCGGGATCGCCGCCTATAAGTCGTGCAATATCGTGCGCCTGCTGCAAAAGCGAGGCGCCCGCGTTAAGGTCGTCATGAGCGAACATGCCACGGAGTTCGTGGGGCCGCTCACCTTCCGTGCGCTCACGGGCGAGCCGGTCGCTGTGGGCCTGTTCGACGACCCCTCCGACCCCATCCACCATATCTCGCTGGCGCAGGAGCCCGATCTGGTGGTCGTGGCGCCCGCGACGGCCAATATCATCGCCAAGATGGCCAACGGCGTCGCCGATGACCTCATCTCCACCACGCTGCTTGCGACGCCGCGACCCATCGTGATCGCACCCGCTATGAACAACGGCATGTGGAAGGCGCCGGCGACGCAGGCCAACATGGCCACGCTGCTCGAGCGCGGTGTCCATGTGGTGGGTCCGGGCAGCGGCTACCTTGCCTGCGGCGACGTGGACACGGGACGCATGAGCGAGCCCGAGGACATCGTAGAGGCTGTCTGTGAGGTGCTCAACCCCGCGCCACAGGACCTGGCAGGTAAGCGCATCGTAATTACCGCCGGTCCCACGCACGAGCCGATCGACCCCGTGCGATTCATTGGCAACCGCTCTTCGGGCAAGATGGGCATCGCCCTGGCGGGGGAGGCCGCACGCCGCGGCGCTGCGGTCACGCTCGTGTTGGGACCGACATCACTCGATGTGCTCCGCGGCGTGGAGTGCGTGCGCGTGCAGACCGCCGCAGAGATGCTCCAGGCGGCCCTGAGCGCCTTCCAGACGGCCGATGCAGCAATTTGTGCGGCCGCCGTCGCCGACTACACCCCCGCGGCCCCTGCGGACCATAAGCTCAAAAAGGCCAACGAGCGCCTGGATCGCATCGAACTGGTCGAGACGGTCGATATTTTGGCCGAGCTCTCGCGCCAGAAGGGCGAGCGATGCGTGATCGGATTTGCGGCCGAGACCGATAACGTCGTGGAGTACGCGCAGCGCAAGCTCGCCCGCAAGGGCTGCGATGCCATTATCGCCAACGATGTCTCGCGCGCCGATTCGGGCTTTGGAACCGATACCAACAAGGCCTGGATTGTGAGCACAACGGGTACGCAAGAGCTTCCCGTGCTAACAAAACCCCAGCTCGCAGATACAATTTTGGACTTGCTTCAAAATTTATAAAAAAGTTCTTGCACAAGTCTAAAGTTTCGGGTTAATATACTCCCTGTTGCGAGCGAGAGCAGAGCGACAAACAAAAGCTTCGGGACGTGGCGCAGCTTGGTAGCGCACTTGACTGGGGGTCAAGGGGTCGCTGGTTCGAATCCAGTCGTCCCGACCAGAAGTTTGCA
>CABQXN010000036.1:0-19184 GCA_902468085.1 uncultured Collinsella sp. | reverse complement strand
CGAGCGGGGGCTCCTATCTTTTTAGTGCCCTCGGATTGGGTCATAGTGTCTGTCGGTTCCAAGACATCGGCATCGTCCTAGCTGTCAAGGGCTTGGCGTAGGTAGTCATTGGGGACGTTCTTAAGCGACTAGTCGAAAGGGACACTCTTGCGGCACTTGGCACTCGGGGACGTTCCTTTTGTGCCGGCACTTGGGGACGTTCCTTGTAGCAATCTGTCGATTGAACGTCGTTGTGTGTTCACGCTATCATGTAAGTTTAAAATTGGTTAGCCATGGCAAACGGTTAGCCATGGTGAACATAAATGCAACGCCCTGTGGGCGTCGGGGGAGGAACACGGACGTGAAGCTCGATACGCTCGAGATCGGAAAAGACGCCGTTGTCGCATCGGTGGCATCGGACGATCAGGCACTCCGACAGCATATTTTGGACATGGGCCTAACGCCGGGCACCGAAGTCACCATGATGAAGTACGCCCCCATGGGCGATCCGCTCGAGATCCGCCTGCGTGGCTACGAGTTGACACTGCGCAAGGACGATGCCGCTCGCATCGAGCTCGTGGGTATTCACGACACCGATACGGGTCCGCGCGCTAACGCCGCAATCGGCACGACGGAGCATCCGGCCCTGGGCGAGGGGACGTATTCGCCCCGTGCGGCAAAGACGGCCGTGCCAGAGGGCGCGCCTCTGCACTTTGCCCTCGCCGGCAACCAAAACTGCGGCAAGACCACGTTATTCAACCAGCTGACGGGCTCCAACCAGCACGTCGGTAACTTTCCCGGCGTGACGGTCGACCGCAAAGATGGCACCATCCGCAGCCATCCCGAGGCGAGCGTTACCGACCTGCCTGGCATTTACTCCCTGTCGCCGTACACAGGCGAAGAGGTCGTGAGCCGTCAGTTCATCCTCGACGAGCGCCCGGACGCCATCATTGACATCATTGATGCCACCAACATCGAGCGTAACCTGTACCTGACACTGCAGCTCATGGAGCTCGACCGTCCTATGGTCATCGCGCTCAACATGATGGACGAGGTGACCGCCAACGGCGGCGCCGTGGACGTCAACCTGCTCGAGAGCCTGTTGGGCGTGCCCGTTGTCCCCATTAGCGCTGCCCGCAACGAGGGTATCGGTGAGTTGGTGGATCATGCCTTGCACGTGGCGCGGTTCCGCGAGCGCCCCGGTCGCCTGGACTTTTGCGCGCCCGACGGTCCGGACGGCGGTGCGCTGCATCGCTGCATCCACGGTATTGCTAACCTGATCGAGGACCATGCCGTGACGGCGCACATCCCGGTGCGCTTTGCGGCGACCAAGCTGGTCGAGGGCGACGAGCTGGTGACCGAGTCGCTTCACCTGGATCGCAATGAGCTCGACGCTATCGAGCACATCATTACCCAGATGGAGGGCGAGGCCGGCACCGACCGCCTATCTGCGTTGGCCGATATGCGTTTTAGCTTTATCGGCGACGTGTGCGGGCGTTGCGTCGTCAAGCCGCACGAAAGCCGCGAGCACGTGCGCTCCGTCAAGATTGACCGCATCCTGACAGGTCGTTACACAGCCATTCCGGCGTTTCTGGTGATCATGGGCCTCGTCTTTTGGCTGACGTTTGGCGTGATCGGCGCGGCGTTGCAGGGACTTATGGAGGACGGCATCGCTGCTATCATCGCTTCGGCCGATGCAGGCCTCAAGGCGTTCGGCACCAACGACGTGGTGCGCTCGCTGGCTGTCGACGGCGTGCTTACGGGCGTGGGCAGCGTGCTGACCTTCCTGCCGATTATCGTCGTGCTCTTCTTGTTCCTCTCCATTCTGGAAGACTCCGGCTACATGGCACGCGTAGCCTTTGTCATGGATAAGGTGTTACGTCGCTTTGGCCTGTCGGGCCGCAGCTTCGTGCCCATGCTCGTCGGTTTTGGCTGCACCGTGCCGGCTATCATGTCGACCCGTACGCTCCCATCCGAGCACGACCGCAAGATGACGGTCATGCTCACGCCGTTTATGAGCTGCTCAGCCAAGTTGCCGGTTTACGGCTTGCTGTGCGGGGCGTTTTTCCCGCAGGCGACGGTTCCCGCCATGGTCTCACTCTATCTGATTGGTATCGTGGTCGGCTGCATCGCGGCTTTGGTGCTCAACCGCACGGCATTTAAGGGCGACCCGGTGCCGTTTATCATGGAGCTGCCCAATTACCGCCTGCCGAGCGTCAAGACGACAGTGATGCTGGCATGGGATAAGGCCAAAGACTTTATTACCAAGGCCTTTACCATTATCTTTGCCGCTACGGTGGTCATCTGGTTCCTGCAGACGTTCGATATTCGCTTTAACGTGGTCGCCGATCAGTCGCAAAGCCTGCTTGCGGGCCTCGGCAGCATCATTGCGCCGGCGTTGGCGCCGCTTGGGTTTGGTGACTGGCGTGCATCCACGGCGCTCGTCACCGGACTTATCGCCAAGGAGAGTGTCATCTCGACCCTCACGGTGCTTTTGGGCGCGACCTCGCCCGCGGCACTGTCGACCATGTTTTCGCCGTTTACTGCCTATGTGTTCCTGGTCTTTACGCTGCTGTACCCGCCCTGCGTGGCGGCAATCGGCGCCGTCAAGAGCGAGCTAGGCGCGCGCTACGCCGTTGCCGTGTTCGCGTTTCAAGTGACGGTCGCCTGGATCGTGGCGTTTGTCGTGCATTCGGCGGGCATATTGCTGGGGTTGGCTTAGTTATTTATTGACGGCGCAACCTCTGTGTATCGAATTGTTTCGGTCCCGTGTCCGTTACTGACGGATGCGGGACCGTTGCTATATAATCGCCTCCGCTCAAAATGATTGGAGATGTTATATATGAGTCAGGCAAGGCAAGACGGCATCACGCTCAGGCAGTGGCTCCCACTCGTCGGGCTCACCTGCTGTGCGTTCGTGTTCAACACGTCGGAGTTTATGCCCATCGGCCTTTTGACTGATATCGCCGCGTCGTTCTCGCTCACCGAGGCCCAAGCTGGCATCATGATCTCGGTCTATGCCTGGGGCGTCATGCTGCTGTCGTTGCCGCTCATGGTGTTCGCTTCGCGTTTCGAGTTTAAGCGGATGCTGCTGGGCGTGCTTGCCGTGTTCTCGCTCGGTCAGTTCCTGTCCGCCGTGGCGCCGACCTATCCCATCCTGGTCTGCGCGCGCCTGGTGGTCGCTTGCGCACATGCCGTGTTCTGGTCAGTCGCCTCGATCATGGCGTCGCGCCTGGTTGACACACGCCATGGGGCGCTCGCCATCAGCATGATCGCTACGGGCTCGTCCATCGCGCAGATCTTTGGCCTGCCGCTCGGCCGCGCCATTGGCTTGGCCGTGGGCTGGCGCATGACGTTTGCCGTGGTCGGGGGCCTCTCAGCCATCGCGGCCGTTTACCAGGCAGCGGTGTTCCCGGCCATGCCGGCGGGTGAGCGCTTTACCGTCAAACAGCTGCCCGAGCTGCTCAAGAACCCGCTCCTCATCGCGCTCTACGCAGTCACGGTCTTCATGGCGACCGGCTATTACGCAAGCTACAGCTATATCGAGCCTTTCCTGGCTCAGGTCGCCCATGTCGACGCAAGCGCTATCACCATGACGCTGACGGCGTTCGGCTGCTCCGGTCTGCTCGGAAGCTGGCTGTTCGGCCGCCTGTTCGATGGGCATCGCTTCCCGTTCTTGGCTATCACGCTCTCCGGCGTGCCGGTGGCCCTGCTGCTCATGGGGCCGGCCGCATCGTCGCTCGTGACAGTGCTTGCCGTCTGCGCACTGTGGGGTTGCTGCGCCACGGCCTTTAACGTGGCGTTTCAGGCCGAGCTCATCAAGTACACGCCGGCGGACTCGTCGGCCGTCGCCATGTCGATCTTCTCGGGCCTGTTCAACCTCGGTATCGGCACGGGTACCGCGATCGGCGGAGCCGTGGTTTCGGGCCCCGGTATCGCCTGGATCGGCTTCGCGGGCGGGGTGATTGCCGTCGTGGGCGTCATCCTCGCCATCACGGTGATGTTCCCGGCCATACGCCGCGCCAAGCGCGTCGCCTAATCACGTTCCCTCATCAGCTGCGGTGGAATACGGAGTGTTTAGCCCAGTAAACCTGGTAAACAGTCCGTATTTCACCGCAACTTATTTTGGGGGAGGGGATGCGCGGCGGGCATACAATGGATGGCGTTGCGTGAAAGTTACCCGGGAGGTTGCTATGTGGGCATACGAGACGACGTTCTATCAAATCTATCCGCTGGGCTTTTGTGGAGCTCCGCGCGAAAACGCCGCGCCCGTTGCCGAGGATGAGCTCGCCCAGGCCGCCGATGCCACAGCTAGCCCCGATGCCCCCATCATGAAGATTGCCCAATGGGCCGACTACCTGCAGGAACTCGGTATTGGCGCTGTGCTCATCAACCCGCCGCTCGAGTCTGATAGCCATGGCTACGACACGCGCAGCCTGCGCCATATTGATCGCCGCCTGGGTGGGGATGCCGACTTTGCCGCCGTGTGCGACACGCTGCACGCCCACGGCATCCACGTGGTGCTCGATGCCGTCTTCAACCATGTGGGCCGTGGCTTTTGGGCCTTCCTCGATGTGCAAGAGCGCAAGTGGGACTCGCCGTACAAGGACTGGTTCCACATTAGCTTTGACGGCGATTCCTGCTATGGCGACGGCTTTTGGTACGAGGGCTGGGAGGGCCATTTTGAGCTTGTGAAGCTCAACCTGCAAAATCCTGCTGTGGTCGATTACCTGCTCGAGTCCGTGCGCCGCTGGGCCGAGGTCTTTGGCGTCGACGGCCTGCGCCTGGACGTTGCCTATATGCTCGACCGCGACTTTATGCGCCGCCTGCACGCCTTTACCCGTGAGCTCAAGCCCGACTTTGTGCTGATCGGCGAGACGCTCCACGGCGACTACAACCAAATCGTCAACGACGAGATGCTCGACTCCTGCACCAACTACGAGTGCTACAAGGGCCTGTACTCCAGCTTTAACTCGGTCAACATGTTCGAGATCGCCCATTCGCTGCACCGCCAGTTTGGCGGCGATCCGTGGTGCATCTACCGCGGCAAACATCTGCTGTCGTTTGTCGACAACCACGATGTGCCGCGCCTGGCAAGTATCCTCACCGACAAGTCCTGCCTGCGCCCCGCCTACGGCATGCTCTTTGGTATGCCGGGCATTCCATGCGTCTACTACGGCAGCGAGTGGGGGATTACTGGCGAAAAGGGCGGCCCCGATGGCGATTGGGCGCTACGTCCTGCGCTCGATGAGCCTGCGCCCAACGAGCTGACGGCCTTCATCAAGCAGCTCGCGCACCTGCACTCGACAGACGGTGCGGCGGCCCGTGCTCTCAACTACGGTGCCTATCGCAACGTGGTGATCCAGAATAAGCAGCTGCTGTTTGAGCGCGCCTGCGACGACGCGACGGTGCTCGTGGCGGTCAATGCCGTGAACGAGCCCTATACCTTTGGAGCCGGCGAACTCAACGGCTCCTTCGTCGACCTACTTGCCGACAATGCTCCCACGGTCGAGCTGACGGGTACCCTTGAGCTTGCACCCTACGAGGTGCGCTATCTGCTGAGGGCCTAGCTCGTGGCCGCGTCTGACGAGGGCTATCAGCATATTGAGCATGGGTTTGAACCTGTGTTTGACGAGCGCTCGCGCGTTTTGGTGTTGGGGTCGTTTCCTTCGGTGCTCTCGCGTGCCAATGCCTTCTACTATGGCAATCCGCAGAACCGCTTTTGGCGCGTGATGGCCGCGTGCCTTGGTGCGCCCGTGCCGCCCAACGAGGGAGACTCTTTGGCAAGCGGTGAGCCCGCGACGCTCGATGCCTCGATTGCCGCCAAGCGGGCCATGCTGCTGAACGGCGGCGTGGCCCTGTGGGATGTGATCGAGAGCTGCGACATTAAGGGCTCAAGCGACGCGAGCATCAAAAACGTCGTTCCGGCGCATGCCGAGCGTATTACCGGTGCAGCTCCTATCGAGGTCGTTGTCTGTAACGGCGGCACGGCAGGGCGGCTCTACAAGCACTACCTGCAAGAGCGCACGGGGCTGCCGGCCATCGTTCTGCCGTCGACAAGTCCCGCCAATGCGGCATGGCGCCTGGAACGCCTTGTCGAGCGCTGGCGCGAGGCCGTTGACTGGGCAGCTCTCTAATTTAGATACTTGATTGAGCATGGGTGCCGAGGCGTTTGATGATGGCGCGCCAGATTGGTGCGGGCACGGCAGGCTTGACGCGCACCATGCCGTCGACGTCGACACTACCGGCATCGCCGCCGCCAAGCAGCTGCGCATGTTCAATGGAGCAGCCTATGCGAACGGCGCCTACGAGCTTATCCATCGCTTCCGAAAAAGGCCGGCGTAAGAGACCCATGCGTGGGGAATGGTGAAGCGCTGCGATGCCGCCACCGGCACAGATGACAACTCCGCCGCACCACAATTGGTCATGGCGCTCGCATGCCTTGTACAGACGAACGGCGGTCCCACGCGCCTGCTCAGCGCCCTCTTGCGCGGCTCGAATCGCGGCATAGACACGCGTTCCCGTACCGCCAAAGCGCTCAAGAGCCTGCTCGATAGCTGTCAACGTCTCATCGTCAGCCACATCTTCAATGGTCAGTACGATGCCATCGGCAACGCCGTCGGCATCATCCGCCTCCAAATCGATCGGGCGGGGGAGCACGGCGCCAGAAAGCTGAGCATAGGCGGCGATGGCATCCTGCAGGTCCCAGAGCAAAAACTCAAGATCGGCGCTATTGGGAATGCTGATATACGCAATGGTTTGCAACGTTTTTGGTACATCGCCGCGTGCGGTCGTCTCCATGCCGCCTCCTTTCCGGTTGGTTTCCGTTTAGGTTACACCGTCTGGTGGCGCTCCGCCGCGCTATCCTAGTGCAACCCTTACGAAAGGAACGCCATGCGTCTGCCCATGAATACCTCGCTTGCCACGCTCAAGCCCTCCGGCATCCGTCGGATCAATGCGCTCGCCGCCCAGCACCCGGGGTGCATCGCACTTGCGCTTGGCGAGCCCGATTTTCCCACGCCCGATGTGATTAGCGCCGAGGTGACGGCCTCGCTCGACCGCGGCGACACGCACTATCCGCCCAACAACGGCCGTCCCGCCCTGCGCGAGGCACTGTCCAAATATATGGGTGACGCGGGCCTGGCATTTTCCGCCGACGAGGTCATCCTGACCGACGGCGCGACCGAGGCCCTGTCGGCAACATTCATGGCTATGCTCAACCCCGGCGACGAGGCCATTATCCCCACGCCGGCCTTTGGCCTGTACGAGAGTATCGTCGTGGCCAACCACGCCAAGGCGGTCTTTTTGGATACGGAGCCCGCGCAATTCCAGATTGACGAGGACGCACTTCGTGCTTGCGTGACGCCGGCGACCAAGGCCATCGTCATCTGCACGCCCAACAATCCCACGGGCTGCATCCTCAACGCGGCATCGCTCGACGCCGTGGCGCGCGTAGCGGAGCAGGCGGGCATCTACGTAGTCTGCGACGACGTATACAACCGTCTGGTCTATGTGGATGGCTACGAGCGCTTTGCCCAGCGCCACCCAGAGCTACGCGAGCAGACGGTCGTCATCGAGAGCTTCTCCAAGCCCTGGGCTATGACTGGCTGGCGCCTGGGCTGGCTCGCAGCGGCAACCCCCGTCATCGCCGAGATCGCAAAGGCCCACCAATACTTAGTATCGAGCGCCGTCTCCTTCGAGATGGACGCCGCAGCCCAGGCCCTCACCGTCGACCCAACCCCTATGCTCAAAGTCTACCGAGCCCGCCGCGAGCGCGTACTCGAAGCCTTAAACGCCATGGACCTCGACGTAGTGGAACCGGCAGGCGCCTTCTACGCCTTCCCCAGCATCAAACAATTCGGCCTAACAAGCGAAGACTTCTGTATCAAAGCCATCAAAGAAGCAAACGTAGCCCTAGTCCCGGGCGACTGTTTCGGCACCGAAGGCCACATCCGCCTAAGCTACTGCGTCTCCGACAAAGACCTAGACGAAGGACTAGCCCGCCTGTCCAACTTCGTTTCAACCCTGTAGCCCAACGGGACCCAAAATCATCAGCCCACCGACCCAAGCATTATGAGTGGGGCGCGTCGCTCAACGGACACGAGGATTCGCAGCAAAGGCAACGTAGCTCCGGCCGGGAGGGGCAGGGCGAGTTTTCCGTAGATTCCGCACGAGCCGAAGGCCACTTAATGTGGCCTTCGTGCGAGCCCAGGACTTGACCGAGCGGAAAACTCGCCCTGCCCCTCCCGGTCGGAGCGTATGCAGGGTTTGTGTACGAATCCTCGTGTCCGTTGACCGACGCCGGGGTCCCCGCCATAATACTTTCGGTTCACGCACGAATCCGCTGCCAGAGACAGCCGGCGCAAACGGGTCTTACCCGCGAGCTTAATGGGACTTCCCGCCAGCCGAGGTGGTCGAGTAGATATGTCTTCTCGCCCCCGTCGCTCATGCAGCGCGGGGGCTTTCTTTTTGGACATGCCCCCGTCACGTCCTTGTGGCGGACCGTGCCCGGAAAGAATTCGAGGAGGTGTAATTCATGCCCCAGCAGTACAAAATCGACAAGGTTGCAGAGATCGAGTCCCGTATCGCCGAGAACGCCGGTCTGTTCGTCGTCAACTACAACGGTCTGACGGTTAAGCAGGCTCAGGAGCTGCGTCATCAGCTTCGCGAGTGCGGCGCCGAGATGAAGGTCTACAAGAACAACCTGGTCAAGATCGCCCTCAAGAACCAGGAGCAGCCCGAGATCGACGAGATCCTCGCCGGCCCCGTCGCTTATGTGTTCTACGAGTCCGAGCCGGTCGAGGCCGCTAAGGCCCTTAAGGACTTCTCCGCTAAGTCCAAGGGCGTCCTTGAGATCAAGGGCGGTATCTCCGACGGCAAGGCCGTTTCCGCTGATGATGTTAAGGCTATCGCCGAGCTGCCCACCAAGGATCAGCTTCTCGGCCAGATCGCCGGTCTCATCTCCGGTTTCGCTCGCGACATCGCTGTCTGCGTCAACGGCGTTTCCTCTGGTCTCGCTCGTTCGATCCAGCAGGTCTCCGAGCAGAAGGCAGCCTAGTTGCTGTTTTCACCCGCGGCGGCAACGCCGCACCCCTGGCGCATTCGCGTCGTGTTTTAACTGATCTCCGTGCATCCGCACGGAAACCGAAAGGACTTAGAAATGGCTAAGCTTACCACCGATGAGATCATCGATGCTCTTAAGGAAATGACCCTTCTCGAGGCTTCCGAGCTCGTCAAGGCTATCGAGGACACCTTCGGCGTTTCCGCCGCTGCTCCTGCCGCTGTTGTCGCCGCTCCCGCTGCTGGCGCTGCTGAGGCCGAGGAGAAGACCGAGTTTGACGTCGTGCTCGAGGGCTTCGGCGACAACAAGATCCAGGTCATCAAGGCCGTCCGTGAGCTCACCAACCTTGGCCTGAAGGAGGCCAAGGAGGTCGTCGAGGGCGCTCCCAAGGCTGTTCTCGAGGGTGCCAAGAAGGAGGACGCCGAGGCTGCCAAGGAGAAGCTCGAGGCTGCTGGCGCTGCTGTCACCCTCAAGTAATCAGGCTTTCTCGCCAGATTTCTTTAAAGACGGGGTTCGCATTGCGAGCCCCGTCTTTTTTGTTTTTCGGTCCCTCGGCATCGGTTGCCCAAACTGCCATATTCTGTGATTTGCGTCGTATCGGGCGCCCTGCCGTTGGGCAATAAAATTGCACCATTCGAGCAATAATTTGCGTTGACCTGCTGAAGAATTGTCTCTGCCTTGTAGCGACATATAGTTCCAGCGGTAAGATGCTTACGTATCGCAATTTGGTCTGCGGCTGTGTGCCGCACGCATGGGGCGCTTTTGCGCCTGCGAAAGGATCTTTGAATAACATGAAGGCAATCATCCCCGCCGCCGGTCTTGGCACGCGTTTTCTGCCTGGCACCAAGTGCACGCCCAAAGAGATGCTGCCGGTGCTCGACAAGCCCGTCATTCAGTACGTCGTCGAGGAGGCGCTCGACCCCGAGGAAGTCGACGATGCCATCATCGTTACTTCTCCCGGTAAGCCCGAGCTACTGAACTACTTCCAGCCCGATCGCTCGCTCGAGAACCTGCTGCGCGAGCGCGGCAAGAACGCCTATGCCGATGCCGTCGCCCACGCTGGCGGTATGCCGGTCGACTTCCGTTATCAGTACGAGCCCAAGGGCCTCGGCCATGCTATTCGCTCTGCTGCCGACGCCGTGGCAGGGGAGAACTTCCTGGTTCTTCTGGGCGACTACGTTGTGCCTAACCGCGACATCTGCGACAAGATGCTCGCCGTTTCCAAGGAGCACGGTGGCGCTTCGGTTATCGCCGTCGCTGCTTGCTCGCCCGAGGAAGTCAGCCGCTACGGCGTTATCGCCGGCGAGCGCGTCGGTTCGCTCGAGGGCGCCGAGGACGTTGCCGATGCCGAGCCGGGCGCTGTCTGGCGCATCGGCGGTCTGGTCGAGAAGCCCGCTCCCGAGGCTGCTCCGTCCAACCTGTACATCGTCGGTCGCTACCTGCTGAGCCCGCTGGTCATGGACCTGCTGGCAGATCAGCAGGCCGGCAAGGGCGGCGAGATCCAGCTCACCGACGCCATGGCCCGTTCGCTCGACCGCGAGGCCATGTATGCCGTCGTCATCGACCCGCTGTCGGGCTACGACACCGGCACTCCCTCTGGCTGGATGGCCACCAACGCCCTCATGGCTGCAAGTGACCCCCGCTTTGCCAGTGCCTTCTGGGACGCCATCGACGAGCGCGGCGGATTGATGCGCAAGTAAGCCTTCGGGCATCGACATTTACGGGCGCGGACCTCGGTTCGCGCCCGTTTTTTATAAGAACTGCGATTGCCGACTCTCTGTTCACAGAAAATATATGAACAGGTGTTCGATATACATGCATCTACCTGCGCATTTTCTGTCGAAAAACTTTGCTACTCCAAAAACTCAATCGCGTCAAGGCTTTTCTTGCCCAACGGTCGGTACCTGATAAACTATTAGGTTGCGATAACTGGCGAAGCTATGCCTCGCCAACCCACCGAGCATTTCCGTGAAGGAGGAAAAACCTGGTGACCTACGCATACACTGCCACTGAGCGCAAGCGCGTCAGCTTCGGGAAAATCCCGGAGGCCATGGAGCTCCCCAACCTTATCTCTGTTCAAAGGGAATCCTTTGAGCGTTTTAAGGACGAGGGCCTTCGTGAGGCGTTCAAGGAATCCAGCCCCATCCAGAGCCAGAACCATGTTCTCGAGGTTACCTTCGGCGAGCATCAGTTCGGCGACCCCGCGCACACCGTCGAGGAGTGCCGCGAGAAGGACATGACCTATCAGGCCCCGCTTCTGACCGACGTCCGTCTCACCAACAAGGAGACCGGCGAGATCAAGGAGCAGCTCGTCTTTATGGGCGACTTCCCCATGATGACCGATCAGGGCACCTTCATCATCAACGGTACCGAGCGTATCGTCGTCTCGCAGCTCGTCCGCTCCCCGGGCGTGTACTACAGCTCCGAGATGGATTCGGGCAAGCAGATCTACAAGGCCCAGATCATCCCGTCCCGCGGTGCCTGGCTTGAGTTTGAGGTCGACAAGCGCGACCAGCTCATGGTCTCCATCGACCGTAAGCGCAAGCAGAGCGCCACGATGTTCCTGCGCGCCCTTGGCATTGCCGTCACCAACGACGACATCATCGAGCTGCTCGGCAACTCCGATGTGATCAAGCGCACCCTCGAGCGCGATACCGCCCTCACTCGCGAGGACGCCCTCATCGAGATCTACCGTCGCCTGCGCCCGGGCGAGCCTCCCACCGTGGACGCTTCCCGCAGCCTGCTCGAGGGCCTGCTCTTCAACCCGCAGCGCTACGATCTGGCCCGCGTCGGTCGTTACAAGGTCAACAAGAAGCTCAACCTCACCACCGAGGAAGAGGTCACGGTGCTCACCGACGAGGATATCGTCGCGACGCTGCGCTACCTGCTGTCCCTCGCTGCCGGCGAGCAGGGCTTCAAGGTCGACGACATCGACCACTTTGGCAACCGCCGTATCCGTACCGTCGGCGAGCTCGTCGCCAACCAGTTCCGTATCGGCATGAGCCGTATGGAGCGCGTCGTCCGTGAGCGCATGAGCTCCCAGGACATCGACGAGATCACCCCGCAGTCGCTCATCAACATCCGCCCGATCGTGGCCTCCATCAAGGAGTTCTTCGGTTCCTCGCAGCTCTCGCAGTTCATGGACCAGGCGAACCCCCTGACCGGTCTGACCCACAAGCGCCGTCTGTCCGCACTCGGCCCTGGCGGTCTTGCCGGCCACAAGTCCGGCTCCAGCCGCCGCACCAACGTGCCGACGGCCGTCCGCGACGTTCACAACTCGCACTACAGCCGCATGTGCCCGATCGAGACCCCCGAAGGCCCCAACATCGGCCTGATCGGCTCGCTCGCCCTCTACGCCCGCGTCAACGAGTACGGCTTCATCGAGGCTCCGTTCCGTCGCGTCGAGAACGGCGTTGCCACCGACCAGATCGACTGGATGACCGCTGACGAGGAAGAGAAGCACGTTATCGCGCCGGCCAACACGCCGCTCGATCCCAAGACCAACGAGTTCATCACGACCGATGCCGAGGGCAAGATCGTCCGCCCGCACACCGTGATCGCCCGTACCCGCGACTTCGACGGCTCCTTCGGCGCTCCCGCCGACGTGCCTGTCGAGGACGTCGACTACATGGACGTCTCGCCGCGTCAGATGCTCTCCGTCGCAGCCACGCTGATCCCGTTCCTCGAGCACGACGACGCCAAGCGTACGCTGATGGGCGCTAACATGCAGCGTCAGGCCGTGCCGCTGGTTCACCCTGCCGCTCCCTATGTCGGTACCGGCATGGAGCGCCGCGCCGCCCTGGACTCCGGCGAGGTCACCCTGGCCAAGAACGCCGGCGAGGTCATCTTTGCCGACGCCGCCAAGATTATCGTCAAGCATGCCGGCGGCATGGACGAGTATCACCTGGCCAAGTACCAGCGCTCCAACCAGTCTACCTGCATCAACCACCGTCCGCTCGTGCGCGTCGGTGACACCGTTGAGCAGGGCGAGCCCCTGGCTGACGGTCCTTCGACCGATCATGGCGAGCTCGCACTGGGTCAGAACCTCACCGTGGCATACATGCCGTGGGAAGGCTTTAACTACGAGGACGGTATCGTCGTGTCCGAGCGCCTGGTGGCCGAGGACCTGCTGACGACCATCAACATCACCCGTCACGAGATCGATGCCCGCGACACCAAGCTCGGCCCCGAGGAGATCACCCGCGAGATCCCGAACCTCTCCGAGGATATGCTTGCTAACCTCGACGAGGACGGCATTATCCGCATCGGCGCTGAGGTCGGCCCTGGCGACATCCTGGTCGGCAAGGTCACGCCTAAGGGTGAGAGCGCTCTGACCGCCGAGGAGCGCCTGCTGCGCGCCATCTTCGGTGCCAAGGCCCACGACGTCCGCGACACCTCCCTTAAGATGCCTCACGGCGCTTACGGCCGCGTCATCGACGTCGTCCGCTTTAGCCGCGAGAACGGCGACGATCTGGCCCCCGGCGTCAACGAGCAGGTGCGCGTCTACGTCGCCCAGCGTCGTAAGATCCAGCAGGGCGATAAGATCGCCGGCCGCCACGGCAACAAGGGTGTTATCTGTAACGTTCTGCCGGTCGAGGACATGCCCTACATGGCTGACGGTACCCCGATCGACGTTATCCTCAACCCGCTGGGCGTTCCTTCGCGTATGAACGTCGGCCAGCTGCTCGAGTGCCACCTTGGCTGGGCTGCTGCCTGCGGTTGGGATACCGAGCAGGCCGACTCCGACAAGTACGTCCCCGGTCCGTTCTTCACCGCGACGCCCGTCTTCGACGGCGCCAAGGAGGACGAGATCGCCGAGGTCATCCGTCGTGCCAACAAGAACATGCTCAACAAGGCCACCGCTGCCTTTGGCGATCACATGCGTCCCGAGTTTGTCACCCAGCTTGACGAGCGCGGCAAGACCCGTCTGTTCGACGGCCGCACCGGCGAGGAGTTCCGCGAGCCCATTACCGTGGGTACGTCCTACATCCTTAAGCTCGGCCACATGGTCGACGACAAGATCCACGCCCGTTCGACCGGCCCTTACAGCCTGGTTACCCAGCAGCCTCTGGGCGGCAAGGCCCAGTTCGGCGGCCAGCGCTTCGGCGAGATGGAAGTTTGGGCACTGTACGCATACGGTGCTTCCAACGTCCTGCAGGAGATCCTGACCGTCAAGTCCGACGATACCGTGGGCCGCGTCAAGACCTACGAGTCCATCGTCAAGGGCGAGAACGTTCCGGTTCCGGGTATCCCCGAGTCCTTCAAGGTTCTCGTCAAGGAGATTCGTTCGCTCGCACTGGACATCGAGCCCATGCACGATGCCGACGAGGACGCCTCCGCCCCTGTGACCGCCGAGGAGACCTCTGCTCTCGACGACCTGGCCGCGCTCGCCGGCGTTGACGCCGACGTCGAGGCCGAGGATGCCGAGACCGCCGAGGCACCCGAGGCTGTCGCCGCCACGACCACTGATAAGGAGTAGTTGACTGTGGCAGATTTCGAAGCTACTGATTTTGACTCGGTAAAGATCTCCCTTGCCTCCGCCGACCAGATCCGTTCCTGGTCGCACGGTGAGGTCAAGAAGCCGGAGACCATCAATTACCGTACCCTCAAGCCCGAGAAGGACGGCCTGTTCTGCGAGAAGATTTTCGGTCCCGCCAAGGACTGGGAGTGCTCCTGCGGCAAGTACAAGGGCATCCGCTTTAAGGGCATCGTTTGCGAGCGCTGCGGCGTCGAGGTCACCTCGGCCAAGGTGCGTCGCGACCGCATGGGCCACATCGAGCTCGCCGCTCCCGTGTCCCACATCTGGTACTTCAAGAGCCCCACGAGCTTCCCGATGAGCCGTATGCTCGACATCAAGTCCAAGGACCTCGAGAAGGTTCTGTACTTTGCCAGCTACATCATCACCGAGGTCGACTACGAGGCTCGCGAGGCCGACGCCGACGACCTGCGCGAGGAGCTCGCCGCCGATCTGGAAGAGATCGATGCCGAGTGCGCCCGCCAGATCGAGTCCCTCAAGGAGCAGGGCGACCCCGAGAACTTTGACGAGTTCTCCGACGAGGAGCCGCTGACCCCCGAGGAGATCGCCTCCGGCATCGTCGACATCGAGGAAGAGTGCAAGGACGAGAAGCAGCTCCGCACGGACGCCTTCAACGCCTTCATGAAGCTCACCGAGCGCGACCTCATCTCCGATGAGCCGCTGTTCCGCGAGATGACCCGTTACTACTCCATGTACTTCAAGGGTGGTATGGGTGCCGAGGCCGTCCGCGACCTGCTCGCTGCCATCGACCTCCCCTCCGAGGCCGAGAAGCTCAAGGCCATCATCGCCGACGAGGATTCCCAGAAGCAGAAGCGCGAGAAGGCCGTCAAGCGCCTTGAGGTCGTTGACGCCTTCCTGAAGGGCGGCAACAGCCCCGCGAACATGATCCTGGACGTCATCCCGGTCATTCCGCCCGATCTGCGCCCGATGGTCCAGCTCGACGGCGGCCGCTTCGCCGCGTCCGACCTCAACGACCTGTATCGTCGCGTGATCAACCGTAACAACCGACTCAAGCGCCTGCTCGACCTGGACGCCCCCGCGATCATCGTGAACAACGAGAAGCGCATGCTCCAGGAGTCCGTGGACGCCCTGTTCGACAACGGCCGTCGTGGTCGCCCGGTCTCTGGCCGTGGCGGTCGCCCGCTCAAGTCGCTCGCCGAGGCCCTCAAGGGCAAGCAGGGTCGTTTCCGTCAGAACCTGCTGGGTAAGCGTGTCGACTACTCCGGCCGTTCGGTTATCGTTACCGACCCCAAGCTGCTGCTGCACCAGTGCGGTCTGCCCAAGACCATGGCGCTGGAGCTCTTCAAGCCCTTCGTCATGAAGCGCCTGGTCGAGCTTGGCAAGGTCGAGAACATCAAGGGTGCCAAGCGCGCTATCGACCGCGGTGCCACCTTTGTGTGGGACATCCTCGAAGAGGTCATCGACGGCCGCGTCGTGCTGCTCAACCGTGCACCGACCCTGCACCGTCTGTCCATCCAGGCCTTTGAGCCGGTGCTGGTCGAGGGCAAGGCTATCCACCTGCATCCGCTGGTCTGCTCGCCCTTCAACGCCGACTTCGACGGCGACCAGATGTCTGTCCACGTGCCGCTGTCCAGCCAGGCTCAGGCCGAGGCCCGCGTGCTCATGCTCTCTGCGAACAACCTGCGCTCGCCGGCATCCGGCAAGCCGGTTAACATCCCCTCGCAGGACATGATCATCGGTGTGTACTACCTGACCCAGGTCCGCGACGGTCTGCCGGGCGAGAACCACGTGTTCGCCAGCTTCGACGACGCGCTGCACGCCTATGACTGCCGCTCCGAGGTCGACATGCAGGCCAAGATTCAGGTCCGCGTGTCCGCTGCCGACGCCAATGTCATCAACGAGGACGGCACCCGTATCTTCCGCGTTAAGAACGGCAAGAACGAGTTTGTCGACTACGACGTCACCGGCAACAAGACCGCGCGCTTCGAGACCTCCATCGGCCGCATCATCTTCAACCGCCAGTGCCTGCCCGAAGACTATGAGTTCATGAACTACAAGATGGTCAAGGGCGACGTGGCCAAGCTGGTTGCCGACTGCTGCGATCGTTACCCCGAGGCCAAGGTCGGCCCGATCCTCGACGCCATCAAGTACTCCGGCTTCCACTACGCTACCCGCGCCGGCCTCACCATCTCGGTGTGGGACGCTCTCATCCCTGCCGAGAAGCAGGAGCTGCTCGATCGCGCCCAGGCCAACGTCGACCAGATCAACGAGTACTTCGAGGAGGGCTTCATCAACGAGACGGAGCGCCACATCGAAGTCGTTAACGAGTGGACCGCTTGTACCGACAAGGTCGCAGCGCTCATGCTCGACATGTTCGACGAGGAGAACCCGCTGTACATGATGGCCGACTCCGGCGCCCGTGGTTCTAAGACCCAGCTGCGTCAGCTCGGCGGCATGCGTGGTCTGATGGCAGACATGTCCGGCGAGACGATCGACCTTCCCATTAAGGCGAACTTCCGCGAGGGCCTGCTGCCGCTCGAGTACTTCATTTCGACCTACGGCGCCCGTAAGGGCCTGGTCGATACCGCATCCCACACCTCGGACTCTGGTTACCTGACCCGTCGTCTGGTCGACGTGGCCCAGGACGTCATCGTCCGCGAGGAGGACTGCGGTACGCACGAGGGCGTCACCTACAACCTCATCATCCCCGGCACCACTGACCTCAACACCGACCTCGTCGGCCGTTGCTTCATCGAGGACGTCGTGGCTCCCGATGGCACCGTGCTCTTTGAGCAGGACGGCTACATCGAGAAGGTCGCCGACATCCAGAAGATGGTCGATGCGGGCCTCAAGAAGGTCAAGCTTCGCGCGCTGCTCACCTGCCGCTCCAAGTACGGCGTGTGCCAGAAGTGCTACGGCTGGGATCTTTCCACCCGTCGTCCGGTCGCCATCGGTACTGCCGTCGGCATTATTGCCGCCCAGTCCATCGGCGAGCCCGGTACGCAGCTTACGATGCGTACCATTCACTCCGGCGGCGTCGCTGGCGTCGACGATATTACGCAGGGTCTGCCTACGGTCAGCCGTATGTTCGATATCGTCGGCAACGTCAACGAGAAGATCCTGGGTCGCGAGGCCGAGCTGGCTCCGTACTCCGGCCACCTCTCGATTAAGCCCGAGAAGTCCGAGTACGTGCTGACGCTCACCGACTCCGAGGATCACACCCGTGTCCTCGACGAGCGTCGCGTCCCCGCTTCGGTGCGCTTTATGCCCGAGATCGAGGACGGCTGCGAGGTTCGCGCCGGCGACCAGATCACCAAGGGCTTCGTCAACTTCCGCAACCTGCGCAAGCTGACCGACATCGAGTCGACGATGCACACCTTCGTCGAGAGCGTCAAGGACGTCTACACCAGCCAGGGCGTCGACCTGAACGACAAGCACATCGAGGTGCTCGCACGTCAGATGCTGCGTCGCGTTCAGATCACCAACCCCGGTGACTCCAAGTACCTGCTTGGTCAGTACGTCGACCGCTACGAGTTCGCCGACGAGGTCGAGCGCGTTGCCCGTCTGGGCGGTCAGGCTCCTGTGGCCGAGCCCGTCATCCTGGGTACGCTCAAGGTCGCGTCCAACATCGACTCCTGGCTGTCGAGCGCTTCGTTCATCCGTACCGCCGGCGTCCTTACCGAGGCTGCCATCGAGGGCAAGGTCGACCACCTGCTCGACCTTAAGTCCAACGTCATCGTCGGTAAGAAGATCCCGGCTGGTACCGGCCTCAAGCCGTACGCCAACGCCAAGCTGACGTATCGCACGGCCGACGGCTATGTGGACATTGACGGTCCGGCTTCGCCCAACGCCAAGTCGCTGCCCGAGTGGGCTCCTGTGGAGCTCAAGGACCTGGACGAGCAGCTTCCGCAGCAGCTCGACTGGGCCGGCTACGACGAGTTCGGTGGTGCTGACGGTTCGTTCACCCGCAACGGCCACACCATCTCCGCCGAGAAGGCTCGTCTGTACCTGTTCGACGACCTGGGCGTGTCGCAGCGCTGGACCAACAAGTTCAGCGAGGTCGGCATCGAGACGGTTGGCGACCTGGTTGGCAAGTCCGAGGAGGATCTGCTGCGCATCGATGGCATCGGTGCCAAGGCGATCGAGGAGCTCCGTGACGGCCTCGAGGCCCACGATCTGCTCTACATCCTCGAGAACAACGACGACGTTGCCGACGAGGAAGACCTCTCGCAGCTGCTGCAGATGGTCTTTAGCCCCGACGGTCCGGACGATATCCTGCTGGGCACCTCCGCTCCGACGCATCACGCCGACGCCGACGAGGAGCTCCTGGGCGCCCCGATCGACGACAAGAAGGCTCCCGCCAACGGCGCGATCAACGAGGGCATGGCTTCCCTCGACGAGCTGCTCAACCAGCTCGTGGACACCGACGACGCCGAAGAGGCTAAGGACAACGACGAGGAGTAACTTCCAAGTACGTTAACCGTCCTTCCAAAGACCCGTTTCCCAACAGGGAAGCGGGTCTTTTTTGGTGAGGAACGTTGCCCCGACGAGCACGTCGGATTCCCGGAACGGGCCGCCCGCTGTTTAAGTTTGTCGCGAGTTCCGCACGCAAAGGAAAGCACTTAATGTGCTTTCCGTCTTGCGCAG
>CABQXN010000035.1:0-19823 GCA_902468085.1 uncultured Collinsella sp. | reverse complement strand
GCAACGGAGCCGGGCCTTAGTTGTTAGGATGACGGAACTCGATTACTCGACAGTAACGCTTTTCGCCAGGTTGCGGGGCTGGTCGACGTCGCAGCCGCGCAGGATGGCGACCTCGCGGGCGAGCAGCTGCAGCGGGACGCTCGCCGTGATGGGGCTGAACACGTCGCGCACTGCCGGCACGCGGATGATGCAGTCGGCGATCTTGTTGATCTCCTCATCGCCCTCGGTGGCAACAACGATGACCTTGGCGCCGCGCGCCTTGCACTCCATGAGGTTCGACACGGTCTTGTCGTAAGTGGCACTCTTGGTGGCCACGGCGATGACAGGGAAGCCCGGGTCGATCAGCGCGATGGGGCCGTGCTTCATCTCGCCGGCGGCGTAGGCCTCGGCGTGCAGGTAGCTGACTTCTTTGAGCTTGAGCGCGCCCTCGTAGGAAATAGCGGCACCCATGCCGCGGCCCACGAACAGCGCCGACTGCGCGTCCTTGCACAGCAAGGCGGCCTCATGAACGGCCTCGGTTTGGGTATCCAAAATCCACTGGATCTGCTCGGCCGTATCGGAAAGCTCGCGGAACAGCATGCGCGCCTGCTTGGTGGTCAGACGGTACTTAACCTGCGCCAGCAGCAGGGCCAAAAGCGTAAGGCTCACGACCTGACCGATGAAGCTCTTGGTCGAGGCAACTGCAATCTCCTTGTTGGCCTTGGTGTAGATAACGCCGTCGCTCTCGCGCGCCACCGGGCTGCCCAGCACGTTGGTGATGCCAAAGACCTTGGCGCCCTTGATGCGTGCATCGCGAATGGCGGCAAGGGTGTCGGCCGTCTCGCCCGACTGGGACACGGCCACGACAAGCGTCGTCGGCGTGATGATGGGGTTGCGATAGCGGAACTCGCTTGCCGCCTCGACCTCGGTAGGAATACGAGCCCAACCCTCAATAAGGTTCTTGGCGATAAGTCCGGCATGGTAGCTGGTGCCGCAGGCAATCACATACACGCGGTCGATATCGTTGAGCTCCTCGAGCGAAAGGCCCAGCTCGTCGATATCGAGCTCACCGGCGGGGGTCATACGACCGACCAGCGTGTCGCGCACGACGCGCGGCTGCTCATGGATCTCCTTGAGCATAAAGTCGGGATAACCGCCCTTTTCGGCCATATCCAGGTCCCAGTCGATATGGGTAAGCTTGGGCTCAATCACGTTGCCGGCCTCGTCGGTATACTCGACGCCTGCGGGCGTAAGCTTGGCAAACTGACCGTCTTCGAGCACCACGACATCGCGGGTGGCATCGATAAGCGCGATCACGTCGGAGGCAACGTAGGAGCCGGTCTCGCCGACACCGACCACAATCGGGGAGTCCTTGCGGGCCACGGCGATCACGCCGGGCTCATCGGCAGAAACGGCGGCCAAACCATAGGCGCCCACCACGTGGGTGCAGGCCTCGCGCACAGAAGCCATCAGGTCGTGTGTCTCGGCATAGGCCTCTTCGATCAAGTGCGCAAAGACCTCGGTGTCGGTCTCGCTCTTAAAGTGATGGCCGCGGCCCTCCAGCTCCTCACGCAGCTCGGCAAAGTTCTCGATGATGCCGTTGTGGACGATGGCGATGCGATCGTCGCAGCTGGTGTGGGGATGGGCGTTGACAACGGAGGGCTTGCCGTGGGTAGCCCAGCGGGTGTGGCCGATGCCGCAGGTGGCGTCGCTGTCGACATTAGTAAGTTCGCTCTCCAGGCCCGCGACCTTGCCCACGCGGCGAATGACGTCGAGGTGAGCCGCCGCGCCCTCGCCCACCTCGAGCGCGACGCCCGAGGAGTCATAGCCGCGATATTCCATGCGCTTAAGGCCCGTGACAAGGATGTTCTTTGCAATATCAGAGCCGGTGTAGCCGACAATTCCGCACATAGGATAAATCCCTTCGCTCGCGTGACTGCAAAACGTCCACGCACAAGGGGCGCTGAGACGTATAACGTTCGAGTATTGTACTCACGCAAGCGCAAGCTGATATACCAGAAGTGGTATCTCAACTTAGATACCACCCGATGCACACACGTCCAGCCGGTCCAAACCACCACAAAGGTGCCTGCCCCCTTCGTGGTGGTCGCGCTGGCAATAGCGTTTCCCCAGATAAAACCTGCCAAAATAAACCTGTCCCTAATTGGCAGGTTTTGACACCCTAGGGACGGGCGATGCTACAATCTGGCTTGTACTTGAAACGCATCAAAGGGGCCGCTATGGCAAAGGTAAAAATCAGCGACGTCGCGCGCGAGGCAGGGGTCTCGCTGGGCACGGTATCCAACGCGCTCAACCATCCCGAAAAGCTGCGCCCCGAGACCCTCAAACTCATCAACGAGACCATCAATCGCCTTGGCTACCTACCCAACCAAAGCGCCCGTCAGCTCGCAGGAGGCACCACCAAGTCCTTTGGCCTGGTCCTCCCCCGTCTCGACCACGGCTTCTCGCTCCAAATTGCCAGCGGCGCCCATAACGAGGCCCGCAAGCACGGTTACGACCTGCTTATCGCCAACGCCGATAACGACGACATCCTCGAAGACCACTACCTGCGCTATTTTATGGGCACGCAGATGTCCGGCGTCATGGTTCAGCCCATGGCATCCCCCGACTGGCACCCCGCCATGACCAAGATGCCCGTGCCGATTGTCCATCTGGACATCCACTGTTCCGAGCCCGGTTACTACGTGGCCGCCGACAACGAGGCGCAGGGGCGCATTATCGCCGAGCTCGCCATCGCCCGCGGCGCGCGCCATATCACCGTTGTGGGCAGAGCGGCATTTATGCAGCTCACCCTGCGCGCACTTGGCATTCACAAGGCCCTCGCCCTGTATCCCGATATCAAAATTGAGGTCATTGACGCCGGAGAATGGAATACCGCTGCCGACGGTTACGGCATCGGCGCCCAGATTGCCGAGCGCTCTGCTGACGAGCGTCCGGATTTTGTCATCGGCCTAACCGACGTATTGGCCTCGGGTGTTATCTCGGCGTTGATCGACAAAGGCATCTCCGTCCCCAAGCAAGTTCGCGTGGCCGGCTGCGACGGCAACCCGCTTGCATGGAGCGGGTCGGTCCCTCTCACCACAGTGGCACCGCCGGGTTACGAAATTGGCCGCAAGGGCGTGCAGCTGCTCGTGGAGCAAATCGAGAACAAGGCACCGACAAAAACCAAACGCGTCCGTATCGGCTCCGCCGCACGCACCGTCACCGAGGTCACAGCCGCCGAGGACATCAACCGTCAGGAACTCGTGCGGCCGTTCCTCTTAGAGCGCGCCAGTACCCAGGCGAGCAGCCAAGCCGAAGCCACCGCCATCAACCTGGGCGCGTATCTATAGCACGTCGACCAGTATGCCAAAACGCCGCTTAAGCAAAAGAGGCCCGGCCATTGCCGGACCCCTTATGCTTAAGCGTAAATGTGGGCAATTGCCCGTTTCAACGCCGCAGCTGTCTAGCGCACGGCCTTGACCGCCGCCGTAAGGTCGAACAGCGTATCGAGCACGGCCTCGCAGCCATCCACCACATTCTGCGGCAGCGGCACGATGTCGGGGACGGCAAAGACATGGCAGCCGGCCGTGATGCCCGAGACGCAGCCGTTGCGCGAATCCTCGACCACGGCGCATTCCTCGGGGGCAAAGCCCGCGCGCTCGCAGGCAAGCAGATACATCTCGGGGTCAGGCTTGCCGTGCACGACGTCCTCGCCGCAGGTCACCGTCTCAAACTTGTCAAAAAGGCCGACCATCTTAAGGTTGCGCTCGGCCGTAGCGAGGCGCGACGACGTCGCTAGACCCACGTGATAGCCCGCAGCCAGCAGCTCGCCTATGCACTCGGCGGCACCGGCCTTAAGCTCCAAATCGGTCTTGACCATCTCGTCGCGAATCTCCTTGTGGCGAACATAGATCGCCTCGGTGGTTTCATGGCTGCCGTAATGCTTATCAAGGATGTCCATGACATCGGGCAGCGTGCGGCCGATAAACTGATGGATCAGCGCATCATCAATCGCGACCCCCAGCTCGGCAGCGCCCGCCTTCCATGCCTTGATGCCCAAACGCTCGGTATCGACCAGCGTTCCGTCCATGTCAAAAATTACAGTCTTGATCATATCGGTCCCCTCACCGGATTGCATTACGGCCACTCTAGCGCACTTTACAAACTTGTATATAACGTATATAGCATATTGCACTATCGTTACATAGGCAGAAGTCATATGACGAGCAGTCCGATAGGATTATAGTTTTCGACCGAGTACTCAATGGTAAGGATTGTTTTATGCTTTCAGACACTACCGCACCTGCAAAGGAGCTTCAGGACAAACTCGCGGCGCTCGAACAGCTGCTTTTGGCATACGGACGCGTCGCCATCGGCTTTTCCGGTGGCGTCGACAGCAGCTTTTTGGCCGCGGTCTGCGCCCGCATCATGCCTGCCAGCACGCTTCTCGTTCACCTCACCACGCCGCTCATCGGCACGCCCGAACAGACCTCGTTTGAGCGATCCGTTGACAGGCAAACCAATGAGGGACCGCATTTTAAGCTCCCCGTGCTCAATCTTTCGGTCGATCAGCTGCAGCTCCCCCAAGTAGCCTGCAACGACGCCAACCGTTGCTACCACTGCAAGCACGCCGGCTTTACCGCCATCGTCAACCACGCTAAGTCGCTCGGCTTTCCCATCGTCATCGATGGCAGCAATGCAAGCGATCGCGGTGACTACCGTCCCGGCATGCGCGCTGCCAAAGAGCTCGGCGTACGCTCCCCTCTTATGGAGGTCGGCTTTACCAAGGACGAAGAGCGCGAGCTGTTGCGCGCATGGGGCTATCCCGTTTGGAACCTGCCGGCGGGAGCCTGTCTTGCCACGCGCGTCCCCACAGGCGAGGAGCTTACGCATGAGAAGGTCGATTTAATCCGCGCCTGCGAGGACTACCTGCACGATCTTGGTCTGTCGCAGGTTCGCGCGCGCTTGGTCGGCGGCTGCATGCATATCGAAGCCGCTCACGCAGATGTCGCCAAGATTGCCGCTCTCGGCGGTGCTACCGTCAATGCCGAGGGCAAGACCCCGCTGCCCGCCGCCATCGAGTCCGCGCTGCGCGAGCTGGGCTGCGCCCACATCTCCCCCGAAGTCACCCCCTACATCCACGGCAACATGAATCAGTAACCTGCCAAAAAGGGACAGGTTTATTTTGGCAGGTTTTATCTGGGGAAATACAAGCCGCCACGCCGAAGCCACCGTCATCGATCTCGGCGCATTCCTTTAGCGCACGGCCTTGACCGCCGCCGTCAGGTCGAACAACGTATTGAGCACGGCCTCGCAGCCATCCACCACGTCCTGCGGCAGCGGCACGATGTCGGGGACGGCAAAGACGTGGCAGCCGGCCGTAATACCCGAGACGCAGCCGTTGCGCGAATCCTCGACCACAGCGCATTCCTCGGGGGCAAAGCCCGCGCGCTCGCAGGCGAGCAGGTAGATCTCGGGGTCGGGCTTGCCATATGCGACGTCCTCGCCGAAGGTCACCGTCTCAAACTTGTCAAAGAGGCCGACCGTCTTAAGATTGCGCACGGCCGCCACGCGGCGTGACGACGTCGCAAGGCCCACGTGATAGCCCGCAGCCAGCAGCTCGTCGAGACACTCGACGGCGCCGGCCTTAAGCTCCAGGTCGGTCTTGGCCATCTCGCTGTGTAGCTCAATGTTGCGGGCAAAAATCGCGTCGGCGGTTTCGCCCTTGCCGTAATGCGCCTCAAGGATGTCCTTAACATCGGCATTCGAACGGCCGATAAACTGATGGATTAACGCATCATCGATCGCGATTCCCAGCTCGGCCGCGCCCACCTTCCATGCCCTCATGTCCAAACGCTCGCTATCGATCAGCGTTCCATCCATGTCAAAAATAACAGCCTTGATCATATCGACCCCTTCATCGGCTTGCGTTTCCGCAAATCTGCTGCGCATTACAAACTTGTATATAACGTATATATCATATTGTACTTTTGTTACATAGACAGAAGCTTTATGACGTAACCTGCCAAAAAGGGACAGGTTTATTTTGGCAGGTTTTATCTTGGGAAACGCAAACAGGGCCGCGACACCTCTATGGCGTCGCGGCCCTTTTCCTTGGAGAAGGATCGATTGATTGAACGGGATGACCGTTCTAGTCTTCGAGTCCGCTATTGATGAGCTCCGCAATCTCAACGGGATCGGTGCTCGCGCGCACCTTGTCACGGAAGCCGGCGTCCATCAGCATCACGGCAGCCTTGGAGAGCAGACGCAGGTGCGTGGTTCCAGCCTCGCCGGCAGGCACGTACAGCGCGAGCGCAACATCGACAGGCACCCCATCGAAGCTCGGCCATTCAACGGGCTCGGCCAGTTTAAGCACGGCAACGCCCGGCGTGTGGATCGCGTCGCTTTTGGCATGCGGAACGGCAAAACCGGCGACAAGGCCGGTCTCGGCCTCGTTCTCGCGAGCAATAAAGGCAGCCTCTACGGCAGATGCGTCATCGGCAAAACCGAGCTCGATGGCCTGCTCGGACAAATAATGCAGGGCGTCCTCGCGCGAGGCGGCGGCATACCCGATCGTCACTTGGTTGGCAGATACAAATCCCATGGAAACCTTCCTTACAACACAGACCTGACCGCAGCTTCGATACCGTCGGCGTCCAAACCGTACTCGTGCAGCAAATCGACCGCAGGGCCGGACTCGCCATACACATCGCGCACGCCGACGCGTCGCATCGGCACCGGATGCTGCTCCGCGAGTACCGAGGCCACGGCCTCGCCAAGACCGCCGATAATCGAGTGCTCCTCGGCAGTGACCACGCGACCAGTCTTCTTGGCGCTGGCAACTACCAGGCGCTCATCAAGCGGCTTGATCGTGTGCATGTTGATAACCTCGGCATCGATACCATCGACAGCGAGCGCCTCGGCAGCTTCAAGCGCCTCGGCAACCATGAGGCCACAAGCGATGATGGTCACATCGGACCCCTCACGCACGACTACGCCGCGGCCAATCTTGAACTCATAGTCCTCGCGGTCGTTGATGACCGGTGTTGCCAGACGGCCGAAACGCATGTAGACCGGCCCCTCAAATTCATACGCGGCGCGTACGCAAGCGCGAGCCTCGATGTCATCGGCGGGAACGATCACCGTCATACCCGGGATCGTGCGCATGAGCGCGATATCCTCGCAGCACTGATGCGTGGCGCCGTCTTCGCCGACCGAGATACCCGCATGCGTGGCGCCGATTTTGACGTTGAGGTGCGGATAGCCGATGGAATTACGCACTTGCTCGTACGCGCGGCCGGCGGCGAACATGGCAAAGGTGCTCGCAAAGGCGACGTGGCCCGTGGTTGCAATGCCGGCGGCAAGCCCCATCAAGTTGCTCTCGGCAATGCCGGCGTCGTAGAAGCGCTCAGGGTGCGCAGCCTTAAACTTGCCGGTCTGCGTGGCGGCGGCCAGGTCGGCATCGAGAACCACAAAGTCATCGTGCTCATTGCCCAGCTCGACAAGTGCCTCGCCATAGCTAACGCGCGTGGCGACTTTCTTGACGTCTGCCATTAGAGCTCCTCCCCTGCTGCTGCGAGCTCGGCCATGGCCTGCTCAAACTGTTCATCGTTGGGTGCCTTGCCGTGCCATCCCACCTGGTTTTCCATAAAGGAAACGCCCTTGCCCTTCACCGTCTCGGCGATAATGGCCACAGGCGAGGCGCTCACTTTGCGAGCCTCGGCAAAGGCCGCGGCAATCTGCGCCATGTCGTTGCCGTCGGCGAGCTCAATCACATGCCACTTAAAGGCGCGGAACTTGTCGGCAAGCGGCATAGCCGAGTTAACTTCGTCGATACTGCCGTCAATTTGCAGGCCATTGTGATCGACGATAGCGACGAGGTTATCCAGGTCGTGGTTGCCGGCGAACATGGCCGCCTCCCACACCTGCCCTTCCTCGCACTCGCCGTCGCCCAACAGCGTGTAGACGCGATAGCTGTCACCCCAGTGCTTTGCGGCGAGCGCCATTCCAACCGCGGCGGAGATACCCTGACCGAGCGATCCGGTAGACATGTCGACGCCCGGCGTGTCATTCATATTGGGATGGCCCTGCAGGCGGCTGCCGATATGACGGAGCGTCTCGAGCTCCTCCTTGGGAAAGAACCCGCGTTCGGCGAGCACGGCATAGAGTGCCGGAGCGCAATGGCCCTTGGAGAGCACAAAGCGGTCGCGCTCAGCGCGGCTCGGATTCGCCGGGTCGACATCCATTTCCTCAAAGTAGAGGTAGGTCATAATGTCGGCGGCGCCAAGCGACCCGCCCGGATGCCCCGACTTGGCGGCGTGGACACCCGTGACAATACCGCGGCGAACCTCATTGGCAATCTTGGCCAGTTCCTGATCGGTCATGGAGTTTCCTCTCTTGAGCACGCCGGCCCGGCATAACAAATGCTGGGCCGGCAGAACCATCGTTACTGTGCCTCGACGACCTTTTTCCAGTCGGCCTCGAACGAGGCAAGGCCCTGGTCGGTCAGCGGGTGATGCAGGCATTTCTTAAGAGCGGCCATGGGGACGGTCGCAATATCGGCACCGAGCAGCGCCGCCTGGGTCACGTGATTGGGCGTGCGGACGGATGCAGTGATGATCTCGACGGTGTCGTCGACGTTCTTGCCAGTCCAGTCATAGTTCTTGATGCAGGTCACAACGTTGTCGAGCTGCGAGATACCGTCCTCGGCGATGTCATCGAAGCGTCCCACAAACGGGCTGATGTAGCGAGCGCCGGCGTTGGCGGCCATGAGGGCCTGCGTCGGCGAGAAGACGAGCGTCATGTTGACGCGCACGCCCGCATCGGCCAGCGCGCGGCAGGCGGCGAGGCCGGCCTCGCAGACGGGGAGCTTGACCACAATGTTGGGAGCCAGGGCGGCAAGACGCTTGCCCTCCTCGATCATGCCCTCGGCAGTAGTCGCGGTAGACTCGGCAGACACGGGCAGACCCTCGCAGAGCTCGGCAATCTTGAGCATATGGGGCTCAAAGTCGGCGAGCTTACCGCCGGTCTTGGCGTACAGGGACGGATTGGTGGTGACGCCGGCAAGGCAGCCCCAGCTCTTGGCCTCGGCGATCTCGTCAAGGTTGGCTGTATCGATAAAGAACTTCATGGTACAAACTCCTTCGAATGAATAGCTAGCAATCTAAGGACAACGGCTCAATCACTGGTCGAACCAACGTCAGCGAGCGGGCAGCTGCCGTGGCAAGGTGGTGCGAAAGAGGGGCGAAGCGTACTTTGGTACGCAAGCGACGGCTTGAGCGCCAGATTGCCCGGCAGATGCTCGCGCAGCGTCGACCGGTCCGGCGTTTGTCAAAACGCCGGAACTACCTAGTCCTCGAGAGCCTTCTCGATGCGGCTCGTGACGCCCTTGAGGTTAAGACCGACGACGTACTGCTTAATCGGGCGCTTGATGTGCTCGATCACAAAGCGCTTGCCGTCGATGTCCTGGGCAGCAAGGTTGCGATAGAGCTTCTCGACCTGCTCCTTGACCTCGGGATCGTTGAACGCGTAGTGGCCGGAGACATCCAGAATCTTCAGGCTGAGCTCGTCGTCGGCCAGAATGTCGTCAACCTGCAGGTTGACATCATCGCCGGTCATCCACTTGCGCCAGCGCTCGGTCTTGATAGCCTTGACCAGCAGCGTGTGATACAGGTCGGAGGGATCGTCGCACAGGCCGTTGTCGACCAGAATCTGCTCGGTAGCGCAGAGCTTGAGGTAGGCGCGGGTCTCCTCGGTGCCGTACTGAGGGGCGACATTGGAAGCGGTCACGTGAGCCGGAATGTGCTCGAGCAGCGTCGCGTCGTCCAGGTAGTCGGCGTTGTGCTCCTTCAGGCCCACGCCGTAGCGCTTTGCCATGTCGGCGAGCTCGCGGGCGTTCTTAAAGTTGTAATGGCCAACTTGCTCGGTCCAACGGGTGAGCGTACCGGTCTGGCCGACGATAAAGGTGGGCATGGGGCAGCCGCGCTTCTCGAGCTCGGGCTGCAGCTGAGAAATGAACTCCTCGTACTTATCGGTAGAGGTCAACCCGCCATTGGTCTCCTCGGTACCGACCTCATAGGCGACCTCGGGCAGGTTATGCTCGCGACGGTACTGCTCAAGGTAGTCGATAAGATCGATCGTGCGGCGAAGCACCACGTCGAGCGGAATAACCTTGCCGATCTGATAGGGGTCCTTGGTGGGGTCGACCATCAGCAGGTCAAAGCCCGCCTCCATGTCGGCGACGAAGGACTTGCGGGCGAGCTCCATGGCCTCGTCCTCGGGCAGGTGGGCGTTACGCTCCTCGTCGCGCTGCCACGGACCGCCGTGATCGCGGCACAGGTAGTACGGGCCGGTGTAACCCACCTCGTCGGCAACCTTCTTGATATCGGCGGCAAAGCGCTTCTGGTCCCAACCGTTGACGTAGCCGGCGCCCATCTCGTCCATATCGACCTGGTTGCGGCTGGCGATAAACATGGGCGGGAAATCCTCGTCCTTGGCAAGCTCGAACACGGCCTGAATCAGGTTGGGGCTCATGGGGCCAATGCCGACCATGGTTGCGTGATCGCCGCTATCTTGCAGCTTGAGCATGCCCTGAACGGCCTGGCGGATGGTGAGGTTGGACATTTTGTTCTCCTTCTCCAGAGGATTTTTGACAAAAGTTCCCTGGGACCCAGATGCGGGCCCTATCAGTACGGATGGATTTTGTTGTGTAGGGGCGGTTGTGCGGAGTCAAATCCATCCCTCCGCACAACCGGAGTCCTTAAAGGGTTACTTGGCCTGCTTATCGAGCGTGGGCTTCATGGCAATCAGGATTGCAGCGGCGACCACGGAGCCAATCACGATGTCCAGGCAGAACAGCGCGACGTTGTTGGTGGCAAGGGCGACAATAAAGCCACCGTGCGGGACGTAGCAGTCGATACCCTGGAAGGCGGCAAGCGCCGCACCCACGGCAGAACCGATGCAGATGCCGGGAAGGGTGTGACCGAGATCCTTGACCGCGAAGGGGATAGCGCCCTCGGTAATACCGATGCAGCCCATAAACAGTGCGGAGATACCCATCTGACGGTCAGCGTCATCGAACTTGTTCTTGGCGATGAGCGCAGCGAGGCCGCAAGCAATCGGGGGAATGGCGACAGCGACGCGGAACATACCGTTGGGGCCGTAGATGCCGGAGGCCATGATGGCCATGGTAAAGGTCGAAGCGGTCTTGTTGACGGGACCACCCATATCGAAGGCGGTCATAACGCCAATGACCAGGCCCAGGACGACGGCGGAGCCGCCCTGCAGGCTACCGAGCACGCTGGTGAGCCAATCCATCACAAAGCCAAGCGGCGTGGCCAGGATGTAGATGTAGGCCATGCCCAGGACGAGCGAGGTCAGAATCGGGATGATCAGGATCGGCATGATGGTCTGGATGGTGTTGTTGACCTTCCAGGTCTTCATCCAGCGGACAAAGTAACCGCAGATGACAGCCATGATCATGGCGCCCAAGAAGCCGGTCGAAACGCTGTTGCCACTCGGGGTGACGACGGCGTTGTTGACCAAGTAGCCCAGGACAAAACCGGGGGCAAGTGCGGGCTTGCCGGCCATCGAGTAAGCGATGTATGCCGCAAGCACCGGAATCATCATAGAGATGCCGGCCATACCGATGGTGTTAAGGCTCACCATCAACGGGTTGGTGACCTCCATGCCGTTAGCACCGGCGGTACCGGATGCCAACGAGAAGGCGAGGAACACGCCACCGATAACGACAATGGGGATAAAATAGGAAACGCCGGTATTGAATGCATTGAGCAGCGTCTTGCCAGGATCGGCAAAGATAGACTGCTTGGACGCCGGTGTCGGGGCCTGCGGGGCAGCGGAGACGGCCTTCTTCTCTGCCTTGGCCTCGGCCTTGGGCGCGTCAACGGCGCCACCCGTCGCCTTGATAATCTCAACAGCCTGGTCGATGATCTTGACCGGATCGGCGATCACATCGGAAGTACCGACCTTGAGGAACTTGCCCTCGGCCATCTTCTGCTCAAAACGGTCCTCGTTCTCGACACCCACGTCGACGGACTCCAGGACCAGGTCGGCGGAGTCCACGTCTTCCTGCGTGAGCT
This sequence comes from uncultured Collinsella sp., assembly GCA_902468085.1. Taxonomy (GTDB): domain Bacteria; phylum Actinomycetota; class Coriobacteriia; order Coriobacteriales; family Coriobacteriaceae; genus Collinsella. Next base: position 7,740 of record CABQXN010000035.1, on the reverse strand, counting down.
CATTCTCGATACCCAGGCCACCCTGAGCCTCAACCTTGCACTCGATGCCACGGGCGGCGCATTCATCCTGAATCGCCTTCTGGGCCATATACGTGTGGGCGATACCCACGGTACAGGCGGCAACGCCTACGATCTTCATTGCTTCCCTCTTTTCATAGAGTTGCGTGCGCAAGACACCGTTTGCGGAGGCCTCCGGAGCATCCCCTGCCGCTTGGACTTGCTGTCTTTTCGACAAGACCAATATAGGTGCTCATTTTTCTTAATACCAGCTTATTTCGGTAAACGCGCAGGTCAGAGCGTTGGTTATGCAATTTAGTTATGCGTTTAACCAAAAATGAATCCTGCGTTTTTGATCTCTTTTTTAAAAGTCAAGAAGTATTTAGATTTCTCGGTAGACGGCAGGCTTGCATAACCGCCACGAATTTCGGACCCCACGGATACGGTATTGTTGCATACTCATGAAAGGGTGAAAGGACAGGCAGAATCGTGTGCCCGCAACCCGAACGTGAACCACCGCGCCAAACAACGCAATTTGTCGGAAGGAGTCGCTGTGACCAAACAGCGCGTTACGATCGCAGACGTCGCCCGCGAGGCGGGAACTTCAACAGCCAGCGTCTCGTATTACCTCAACGACAAACGAGACAAGCTCAGCGACAAAACGCAGGCAAAGATCGCGCGCGTTATAAAGGAGCTGGGATACGTCCCCAACGCCCAGGCGCAAACACTCACCGGCAAACAGACCCGCGTCATCGCCATCATCATCTTGAATAACACCAACAAATGGGCGGGCCTCGTCCTCAACGGCATGGAGCAGGTCATGCTCCCCGCGGGCTACCAGACGGTTGTTTGCACGAGCAACTTTAACCCCGAGACCGAGCTCATGTATGTCGACAAAATGCTCTCGCTGGGCGTTGATGGCCTTATCATCCAGCCCACGGCAAACTTCAAAGCCGTGCACGACCGCATTAGACGCGCCGGCAAGCCGGTCGTCTTTTTCGATGCGGCCATCTATAGCCCAGGTACCAGCTGGATCAAGACCAACCTTTACGACGGTGTGTACAACGCCACGCAGGTACTCCTCGACGCCGGTTACGAAGATTTCTTTTCCATTGCCGCCAACATGACCGAAATGCGCACCCGCATGGAGCGTTTTCAGGGGTATGCCGAGGCGCTGGCAGCGAACGGACAGCTCTACAAAGCGATTTCCATCGACCACAACAAGCCGTCGGTCAGTGAGCTTACCGAGTACTTTAAATACAAGCTCAACCCCGCCAAGCGAACCCTTATCTTCGTGCAAAATCAGTGGGCGCTTCCCCGTGTCTACAAGGCCCTCCAGCCCATGGCCCATCTACTTCCGCAGCAAATCGGCCTTTTGGGACTCAACTGCGAAGACTGGACCAACCTCACCACGCCGACCGTCTCCACGATCATCGAGCCCGTCGACCAGGAAGGCAGAGAGGCGGCCGAGATGCTCCTCGCGCTACTCGATGGCAGCAGCACGCCCGGTGAGCAGCGTATTCTCGAATGCAAGCTCAATTGGCTCGGTTCTACCTCGATCTAGCCATACGTCAAATATGAGGCAAATGAATCCGTAGCGTTTGTCCCAAATCTTAAGTATTTGTTCGATAGAACGGCCCTCGGCGGCTCCTGCTAGACTGGTAGACTCCCAACCGTCCGTCCAGGAGTCACCATGTCGCGCAAGTCCGCCTACAAGCAAGCACTTTCTATCGGCACCGCTGTGGTGCTGGGGTTTGCGCTGTTTACGGGATCGCTCGACGGGGCGCCCAAGCTGCTGTCGCCGCAAAGTGATGAGCAGGCGGTAGCCCTGGCCGAGAAGCAAGACGAGAGTCCCAGCCGCACCGACGACGAGGCAGACCTGGTTGCCCGGCTCGAATCGGGAACGGCAAACTCCACAGACTCCCAAAACAGCCCGAACTCTGGCGACAAGCCACATTCCGCCGCACCCGACACCGGTGACGACACTTCCACAGACAGCGCCGCCACCCCCATCGACGAGGTCGAAAACCCCAATCTCGACCGCGCCCGCGGCGTATACCTCAGCAGCATTCCTGACTACGCGGGCAACCCCTATGTTGCCCTGCGCGCCGACAGCACGCACCCGTTGGGCACACCATCATTCACGCTCGATGAATACGAGCGCGCCGCCGAAGAGGGCTGCTTTAAGAAGTTCTCCAAGCTCGACAGCCTGGGCCGCACCCGCAAAGCGCTCGCCTGCGTGGGCCCCGAATCACTCGGTCAAGGCGAGCGCGGCGATATCTCACGTATCCATCCCGCCGGATGGCGCCAGCAGCGCTACGACTTTATTCCGGGCCAGAGCCTCTACAACCGCTGTCACCTCATCGCCTGGTCGCTCTGCGGCGAAAACGCTAACCGCAAGAATCTCCTCACCGGCACGCGTTATCTCAACGAAACGGGTATGCTGCCATTTGAGGAGCAGATTCTCGGCTACATCCGCGAGACGGGCAACCATGTGCTCTACCGTGTCACGCCCATGTACAACGAAGAGGAACTCGTCTGCCGTGGCGTGCGTCTTGAAGCGCAATCGGTCGAGGACCACGGCAAGACCCTGTGCTTCCACGTGTACTGCTACAACCTGCAGCCGCATGTGCAGATCGACTACGCCACCGGCCGCAATCAGGCCTCGGGAGACTAGGGCCGGCCAAGCTGCCCCAAAACTTAAAATGGACCGTTTTCCTCCATCCCCCAAGGATCAAAAAGGGCCGCCCTGGATTGCCCAGAGCGGCCCTTGCATCGGCAGGTATGTTACAGGCAACGCCCAACGCTACTTGGCACGGCCCTCCTCATAGCGCTCGACCAGCTTGGCCTGAACGTCATAAGGCACCTGCTCATAGCCCGCAGGCTTCATGGTAAAGTCGCCCGTGCCGCGCGTGATGGAGCGCAGACGCGTCGAGTAATCCGTCAGCTCGGCGAGAGGCGCCTGAGCGATGACCACGGTGTCTCCGCGCTCATCGGTCTCCATACCCGTCACGCGACCGCGCGAGGCCGAGATGTCGCCCATCACGGCGCCGGCGTAGCTCTCGGGAATAGTCACCGTGATTTCCTCGATGGGCTCCAGTACCACCGGGTCGGCGTCGGCGCATGCCTTGCGCAGGCCGATGCGAGCCGCCGCGCGGAACGCCATCTCGTTGGAGTCGACGCTGTGGTACGAACCGTCGTACACCGCGACGCGAATGCCCGTGAGCGGATAGCCGGCAATGATGCCGTCCTTCATGGTCTCCTGGACGCCCTTGTCCACGGCAGGGATCAGCGAGCGCGGAATGCGGCCGCCTACGACCTCGTCCACAAACTCATAGCCGTCGCTCGTACCGTCGGGCCCAATGAGCGGCTCTACGCGCAGCCAGCAGTCACCATACTGGCCGGCGCCGCCGGTCTGCTTCTTGTGGCGGCCCTGGGCAGTTGCCGTGCGGCGAATGGTCTCGCGATACGGGATACGAATCGGCACGCTCTTGGCCGCGACCTTGGTACGGTCCTCAAGACGATTGAGCAGGACCGAAACCTGCGCCTCGCCCACCGCCGAAATGATGGTCTGGCCGGTCTCCTCGTCGCGGTCGATGCTCATGGTCGGATCGGCCTTGCATGCCTTCTCGATAAACGTGTAGAGCTTCTCTTCGTCGCCGCGATTCTCGGCCTCGATGGCGATGCGGTACTGCGAGTTGGGGAACTTAAACGCCGCAGCCTCGACCTTGCCGGTAATCGAGAGCGTATCGCCCGTCTCGGCCGCCAGCTTGGGCGCCACGATGATATCGCCGGCATAGGCGTGACCAACCTCAGTCATGTCGCGGCCGCACATCACATACAGGTGAGCCAGACGATCGCTCTTGCGGGTGCGCGCGTTGATCAGCTCAAGGCCCGGCTCAAGCGTGCCCGTCAGCACCTTGATGAAGCTGATGCGACCCTGCTGAGGATCGGCCAGGGTCTTAAACACAAACGCCACCGGGCGGTCATCGTCGCTCGAGATCTTGAGCGAATCACCGTCGATGAGCGGCATTTCACCATAGTCGGTCGGCGCCGGGAAGTACGTGGCGATGTCGTCCATCAGCGAGTTGACGCCCTGCTCCTTGATGCAATCGCCCGCAAAGACCGGCACAAAGATGCGCTCGGCGATCGCCTTCGACAGCAGGCCTTCAAGCTCCTCCTGCGTCAGCGTCTCCTCGCCTTCCAAGTACTTCATCATCAGTTCGTCGTCAGCCTCGGACACCAGCTCGCACAGATGGTCATGGGCCTCCTCGGCCTGGGCACGATACTCCTCGGGAATCTCCGACTCAACGGCTTCGGCGCCGTTGCAATGGCGCGCCTTCATGCGCACCAGGTCGATGATACCGTCAAAGTCCTCGCCCTCGCCCCAGGGAAGGGTCACGGCGCCCAGGCGCGTGCCAAAGCGCTCCTGCAGCAGGTCCATCGTGGTCGCAAAGCTGGCCTCGGAGCGCGACAGGCGGTTTACGAACACCGCACGCGCCAGACGCAGGTCCTCGGCGGCATACCAGAGCTTAACCGTCGTAGGCTGCGGGCCGGCCTCGGCGTCGACCACAAACAGAGCCGTCTCGCAGACGCTCATCGCGGCAAAGGCGTCGCCGATAAAATCGGGGTAGCACGGGGCATCGAGCACATTGATGCGCGCACCCTTCCAGTCGATCGGCGCAATGGTCGTCGAGATGGAAAACGCACGCTTGACCTCTTCGGGGTCATAGTCGAGCGTGGGCTTGGTGCCGTCGTGGCCGCCCAGGCGGGCGGTCTTGCCGGAAAGGTGGAGCATGGCCTCGGCGAGTGAAGTCTTGCCCACCCCACCTTGGCCTACGAGCACCACGTTCCTTACATTACCGGTCTTGGGAGCACCCATAATGACCTCCTTGCAGGGCCGCGCGCAATGCGCGACGCCAACGGGGAGAGTTCGCGGTCGATGCCGTCCCGGGAGCAGCATGGTCGGCAGCCGATCCGGCTCACCCTCCAAATGTCCTATGCCACCACCCTACCCTCACGGGCGGCTGTCCATGCATACCTTTCGGCGCACGTATGAATACAGGCGGCGAGAGGAAGAGACAAGCGTGTGAGGCAATTATTGAACCCCGTCGATGTAAACAAAAAGCCGCCACAGACCGTAAGACCTGCGGCGGCTTCGCCTCAATTAATAGTTGAGTAAATACTTGAGCCTACCCCTCGATACGGCTCAAGAACTCACGCGTGCGCTGCTCGCGCGGATGGTCGATAACCTGATCGGCAGGCCCCTCCTCGACAATGCGGCCGCCGTCCATAAAGACCACGCGGTCGGCAACATCGCGCGCAAACTGCATTGCGTGGGTCACGATCACCATCGTCATATCCTGCGCCGCCAAGTCCTTAATGACACGCAGCACCTCGGCCGTCAGCTCGGGATCGAGCGCCGAGGTCGGCTCGTCAAAGAACAGAATCTCCGGGTCGAGCGCCAAGGCGCGGGCAATACTCACGCGCTGCTGCTGACCGCCCGAAAGCTCACACGGAACCTTGTTCTCGTTGCCCACAAGCCCCATCTGAGCAATCAATTCATGCGCACGAGCTTCCGCCTGCTCGCGCGGACGCTTGAGCACGCGAATCGGAGCATCGGTGATGTTTTTCATCACGGTATAGTGCGGGAACAGATTGTAGTTCTGAAACACCAGACCAAACCGCGAGCGCGCCTGCTTGGGCACATCGCCCTTCGCATAGACTGCGCCCGAACCCGCATCCGTCGCAACGGCAAGGTCACCAAACGAGAGCGAGCCTCCGTCGAGCGTCTCGAGCAGCGTGGCACACCGCAGCAGCGTGGACTTGCCGCCACCCGAAGGCCCGATAATCGCCACGACCTCGCCACGCTTCACCTCGAGCGAGATATCCTTGAGCACCTCATTGCCGCCAAACGCTTTGCGAGCGTTCGATATATTCATTACCGAATTAATCATGGTAGTAATCCAATTTTTTCTCGGCGGCGCCCAGCAGCATCTCGACGACGAAGTTAAAGACCCAGTAGATCAGCGCCGCGATCGCAAACGGCACCATGCTCACCTGCGAGGCGACCAGCGCCTTGGCCGTCGAGAACATCTCACCCACGCCAATGGCAAACGCCAGCGACGTGTCCTTGACCAGCGTGATGATTTCATTGCCCATCGCCGGCAGAATACGCTTGGCGACCTGCGGCATCACGATATACAGAAACGTCTGCACGCGCGAATAGCCCAGCACCTCGGCAGCCTCGTATTGACCGCGCGGAATGGACTGCAAGCCCGAGCGATAGATCTCGGCAAAGTAACCGGCGTAGTTGATGATGAACGCCACGACGCACGCCGTCCACTTGGAATCGGGCGTGAGCGAAATGCCAAACACGTAGTACGGGGCAAAGTAGATGGCAAACATCTGCAGCATGAGCGGCGTGCCGCGCATGACCGAGATATAGATGCGCGCAATCCAGCGAAGCGGCGCGATTTTGCTCATGCGCATAAACGCCACAGGGATTCCCAGCGGAATCGACCCCAGCAGCGTCAGCACAAACAACTGCAAGCTGACCAAGAATCCCTGGCCAAGCATCTGCATCATGACCTGAATAGACATTACTTGAGCACCCAATTATCGAAAGATAGACCATAGCTTGAATACTTGTCGCACAGGTCCTTGACCGTGCCGTCCTCGTAGAGCGCCTTGAGCGACTCGGTCACGGCATCGGCGGACTTGGTGTCGCCCTTCTTAAAGCCGACAGCGTAGTGCTCGCTGGACAGCGGCTTGTCGAGCTGCGTATAGGCATCGGGCTTGGCGGCAAGCTGATACTGGGCAATCGAAAGGTCGCAAGCCACGGCATCGACTGCGCCGCTCTCGAGCTGCATAAAGGCCGTGTTGTACTCGCCGATCGTGTCGAGCGTGGCAAACGTCGCCGCCAGATCCTTCTGGTCACCCTCGAGCACATCCTGCGCAGCGGAATCGGTCTGGGTAATCACGGTCTTGCCGGCAAGATCATCCCAGCTCTTGATGCCCGCATCCTTCTTTACCACCAGCACCTGCTCGTTGAGCATGTACGGCTCGGAGAACGTGTAGTCGTCCTCGCGACCCTCCATGGTAAAGCCGTTCCAGATGCAGTTGATGGCACCCGAGTTGAGCAGCGTGTCCTTGGCATCCCAATCGATGGCCTCGTAATCGACATCCCAGCCCTGCTTATCGGCAACAGCCTTGGCAAGGTCAAGGTCAAAGCCCGTGTACTCGCCATCGTCACCCACAAAGCCGTACGGAGGGTAGGACTTGTCAAAGCCCACCACGAGCTTCTTGGACTCCGCAGCGCCCTTCACATCCTTGGCCGCGGCAGAGCCAGCAGCGGAGCCCTTGCCGGCGCCACCGCCGCAGCCGACAAGACCAAGGCCAAGCACCGTGGCAAGCGAGCCGGCTAGACCAACAAACTGACGACGAGACATATCGGTATTCATGGTATTCCCCCTTGGTGGCACTTTAGTTAGGTAAAGTGAGTCATGTAACGTTCAGAATCATACACTTTACCTTGATAGAGTACAAGGGAGAGGTTGCCCGGCGTGGGCGGGGAGCGGCGCGTAATTAAGTTTCCTGCTCTACAGTCCTGCGCAAGACGGAAAGCACGCATGGAGCACTAGGTTGGAGCACCCGGCTGAGTGGCGCCCGGCGCGGAGTTTAATTTGCTGCTCTACAGTCCTGCTCACGACGGAGGCCACATTAAGTGGCCTCCTGTTCGTG
>CABQXN010000034.1:0-21347 GCA_902468085.1 uncultured Collinsella sp. | reverse complement strand
TCAAGTCCAGCCCCCGCTCTTTTATAACGGCAGTTACATCAACCGGCTACGAGATATTGCCCAAGAACGCCTTGGTGCGCTCGCTCTTGGGGTGGTCGAAGACCTCGCTCGGCGTACCCTCTTCCACAATGACGCCGCCGTCCATAAAGACGACGCGGTCGGCGACGTCGCGGGCAAAGCCCATCTCGTGCGTCACGACGATCATGGTCATGCCATCGCGTGCCAGGTCGCGCATGACACCCAGAACGTCGCGAACCAGCTCGGGATCGAGCGCCGACGTGGCCTCGTCAAAGAGCATAACGTGAGGGTTCATCGACAGGGCGCGGGCGATGGCAACGCGCTGCTGCTGGCCGCCCGAGAGCTGGCTCGGCATAAAGTCGATACGCTCGGCAAGACCGACCTTGGTCAGCTCCTCGACGGCGATCTTCTCGGCCTCTTCCTTGCTGCGCTTGAGCACCTTTTGCTGCGCAAGCATGACGTTCTTTTTGACCGACAGGTGCGGGAACAGGTTGAACTGCTGAAACACCATGCCCAAGTGCGTACGCACCTTATTGAGGTCAACGCCCTTGGCGCACACATCCACGCCCTCGACGACAATCGAACCACTCGTAGGATGCTCCAGACGATTGATGCAGCGAAGCATCGTCGACTTGCCCGAGCCCGAAGGACCCAGAACTACGACGACCTCGCCCTTATGCACATCCAGATCGATATCGCGCAGGACCACGTTATCGCCAAAGGCCTTCTGGAGGTTCTTAATGCTGACGACGACCTCGTTCGAGTTATTGGTTTCGCTCATGATAGGACCTCCTTACAGACCGGCGATGTGATCGGCAGGCGTCGCGACAACCTGTCCGGCGCTCTTGGCGGGACGCTTCTTCTTGGTCTCGGTCGTACCCAAAAGCCTCGCCTCAAGACCGCTCACCAAGCGAGCGAGCGGCAGGGTGATGACCAGATAGAACAGGGCGGCAACCACGTACGGTGTAATGGAGCCCGTCGTGGCCACGATGGTACGGGCGTTCATGACGATTTCGACCACACCCACGGCGGCAAGCAGCGACGTATCCTTGTAAAGCAAGATAAACTCGCTGGTCAGCGTAGGCAAAACATTGCGGAACGTCTGCGGAATCATAACGTAGAGCAGCGTCTGGAAGGCATTCATGCCCAGAGAGCGAGCAGCCTCGTTTTGGCCCTTGGGGATCGATTGAATACCGGCACGGAAGATCTCGCACAGGTACGCAGACGAGTTCATGGCCATGACGATAACGCCCAAAACATAGTCGTCCACCTTGACGCCGGCCAACGGCAGACCGAAGAACGCGATATAGATCTGCAGGAACGCCGGCGTACCGCGAATGATATTCACGTAGATGCCGGCGAGGCAGCGCAGGATGCGCGACTTGGAGATGCGCATAAGCGACAGGGCAAAGCCAAAGGGAATTGCCAGCGGAAACGCCACGAGCACGATCGAAAGCGACATAAGGAAGCCCTTGAAGACGATCGGCAGGCTCTGGACCAAAATGACCGGGTTCAGGAACAGGCGCAGGAACATATTGGAGTTCCACGCCTCGACCCACGGCTGCTCCTTAAGGTCGGCCAGGAAGTTATCGAAGGCCGTCACGCCCTTGATCTCCACCGACGGAATCTTGGAGATCTTCTTGGTCGAACCGTCGGCGAGCGTATAGGTGCCGCTAAAGGCCTCATCGCCGCCCTCGACGGGAAACGTCACACCGTAAACCTCGACGCGGAAATAGCCGCCGGCAGGCGCCGTCTCGCCAAAGTCAATCTTGAGCGTCTGGCCGTCAGCCTTGCACGTGGGCTTCATGGGCGTACGATCCATGAGGTCCTCGCCCGAGAGCATCGTCAATCGCGTGTCATCGGTACCAAACGTCGTGCCGTCGACAAACGTCAGCGAAAGACCGCTCAGCTCCTCGTCGGCATCGGCCTGAACTTCCCAAGTGATGCGCGTCTCGGTGCCGCCGACCACATCGCTACCCGAACCGGTATTGGGTCGGGCGGTAATCTTTGCGGTCTCAAGCGCCTGGGCGGTCGTGGGCACGCAGGCCCCCGCGCATACCAGGGCGAGCGCCACAGCCAGGGCACAGGCCAGCTTTTGGAGCATCGAGGGCAGTGGAAAACGCTGCTCCGCGGCCCCTTTGTTCAGTCGAGACAAGGTGGCTCCTATCGTAGAAGTTGCCGGCAAAACGAGACGGAAACGCTCTCCGTCAAGAGAAGCGCAAAGGCCCTTTCCGCCAAAACGGAAAGGGCCCGCGCGCAATCAAGTAGTTATTTTACTTGATATTGTACTTAGCCATGAGGGCGTCGACGGTACCGTCGTCGGTCAGGTCCTTGATAGCCTGGTTGATGTCGTCCTTGAGCTTGGTGTTGCCCTGGTTGATGGCGATGGCGTACTCCTCGCCGGTGCTGATCTGCTTGATGGTCTGGCAGGTGTTGAACTGCTCGGCGGTCAGCTGGCTCGCAACGGAGCGGTTGGTGACTACGGCGTCGCCCTTATCGGACTGCAGGGCGCTGAAGCACTCGGTGGCGTCCTTGTAGGGGACGATCTTGGCCTTGGGGAAGTTCTCCTGGGCAAAGGCCTCGGCGGTCGAGCCAGACTGGACGATGATGGTAGCGTCGGCGTTGTTGAGCTTCTCGCTGTAGTTGTCGGCCGTGATGTCGGTGTTATCGACCTTGGTCACGATAGCCTGATCGTCCATGTAGTAGGAATCAGAGAAAGTGACTTCCTTCTCACGCTCGGGCGTGTCGGTGATAGCCGCGATGGAAACGTCATACTTGGCGCCCGAAGCGACGCCCGGAACCAGCGTGTCAAAGTCATTGTTGACGTACTCGACATCCAGACCCAGCTTGTCACCGATAGCCTTGATGAGCTCAAGGTCAAAGCCCTGGTAGTCGCCGTTGTCATCCTTGTACTCAAACGGCGCGTACTCGGCAGAGGTGCCGACGGTCAGCGTGCCGTCCTTGACGAGCGCGTACTCCTTGGAGCCGTCGACCTTCTCGACCTTAGCGTCGTCAGAGCTGCTGGAACCGGCATCAGAACCAGAGGTGGCGTTGGACGAACCGCAGCCCGTCAGAGCAAGGGCGAGTGCCATAGCACCCGTGGCGGCAAATGCGCCAAGCTTCTTCAGCTTCATAATCAGTCTCCTTCCGGTGACCTCGTTTGATTCAGAGGTCTGCAAAAACTGTTGGCTATTATGCACCCGGAATTACGAATCTGCAATGAGAAAACTGATTGAAACAAACCCATAACGTGAATGGAATACTCTACTTTGTGACAGTCATTACTGCTGCAATGACCTTAATAGTCTAATTTCAGCTGCATAACCTGCAAGTTCGTTCGGAGTCTCCAAAATAAACGGCAGCGAACGCAAGTGGCCATTCGATACAATATTCTGCATAGCCTGCATACCGCCACCAAATTCCTCGCTGCCAAGGTATCCCTTGCCGATGCACTCGTGACGATCTTTATGGGCGCCACAAGGGTTCTTCGAATCGTTGATGTGTACGGCATGCAAGCGATCGATACCCACCACGCGGTCGAACTCGTCGAGTACGCCGTCCAGATCATGGATGATGTCGTAGCCGGCATCGCTCACATGGCAGGTGTCCAAACAAACGCCCAGCTTATCGGACAGCTCTGGGCACTTGGCGGCAACGCCCTCGATAATGCACGCCAGCTCCTCAAAGCTGCGGCCCACCTCGGTACCCTTGCCGGCCATGGTCTCGAGCAGCACCGTCGTCTGCTGGCCCTCAAACATCACCTGGCACAGGGTGTCGACAATCATCTGAATGCCGGCGTCGGAGCCCTGCCCCACATGCGCACCGGGATGGAAGTTGTAGTAGTTGCCGGGCAGCGCCTCCATGCGCCGCAGGTCCTCTGCCATGGCCTCCAGGGCAAACTCGCGCGCCCGCTCTTTGGCTGAGCAGGGGTTATAGGTATACGGGGCATGAGCCACGAGCGGGCCAAAGTCGTTTTGCTCCATAAGCTCGCGCAGGGCCGCCACGTCATCCATGTCAAGGTCTTTCGCCTTGCCGCCGCGCGGGTTGCGCGTAAAGAATGCAAAGGTATTGGCGCCAATGGACAACGCTGTCTCCCCCATTGCCCGATAGCCCTTCGTCGTCGAAAGATGGCACCCGATCGTCAGCATCTCCAGCTCCCTCCTCATCAGTTGCGGAAAAATACGGTCTATTGGTGCCTTATTTTGGCGCAAACAGACCGTATTCCACCGCAAGTTATAAAAGGGGCATCAAGAGCAAAGGCCTCCAGGCATTCCAAGCGCTGGCGCCATGCCCCCACGCCCTAAAGTTTCAAGCGAATCGCATCGATGATGTGCGCACAGCGCTGTGTGGCGGCTAGGCACATGATGGGGCTTTCGAGTTTCCCCGCCTGAACGAGCTGCGTCGCATGCGACGCCTCACCGTAAAAATCATCGACTTCAAATGGTGCATCGATTTCGAGTACTCGACCGTCGGAATACTTCACATGAGCGAGCTCGGGGCGATGGAGCCGCTCGATTTCCAACGAGCCCCGCTCACAGGCAATCGTTAAGCGGCTTTCATATGTTGCTTCGCCGTCGCACACCATATGAATGGGTATACCGCCGACGCTCATATGGATCTCGTCGGCCCAATCGACGCGACCGCCCGATACGTCACGCCAGCGAACTTCACGGGACGAAACCTCGCAAGCGCCCGCGAGCAAATCCTCAAACCAACCGACCGCATAGCAGCCCATGTCATATAGACAGCCGCCCTGCAACGGATCAAGCAGATAGCCCGAAGGAGACTCGCCGTAATCGAGCTTTTGCACGCTTTCAATCGAGACAATACGGCCAAGCTCACCCGACGCAAACAAGTCCTTCACGCGAGTGCGCATCGGGCAAAACCGATTCTTCATCGCCTCCATAAACAGCACGCCGCACTCGCGAGAGGTGGAGGCAATCGAGAGAGCCTCTTCCTCACTCAAAACGGCCGGCTTTTCGCACAGCACGGCCTTTCCGGCACGCAGCGCGCGACAGGCCCAACGCGTATGCATGCCATGCGGAAGAGCCAAGTAGATTGCGTCGACATCGGGGTCGGCAATCAGCGCGTCATAAGCCGCATCGCCGTTATCGTCGACCGAGGCATGGCCATGGGCAGCATCGATCGAAAACGCTTGGCAAAAGTCCTCGACATGTGCAGGAGTGCGGCCGGCCGCAGCCACCAGCCGTGCCCCGTCGACCTTCTTGAGCGACGAAGCAAATCGATGAGAGATGTGCCCAGCGCCCAAAATGCCCCAACGGACCTCACGCGAATCATTGCGTAAGCCTCGGTCACCCACGATAGCCTCCCATCAGTTGCGGCAAAAAAGTTCCTGCTATCGCCCTATTCTGCCGCAAACAGGGACTATTCCATCACAAGATATAAAAGGGTCATGAGGAGCGAGTTTTGCTGAAGACTTTAAGCATGACCGTTACGGGGCCAGGCTGGAAACGTCGGCGCACGTCATCGAGACGCTCGGGGATATCGATATGCTGTGGGCAGTGGCGCGCGCATTTGCCGCACTTGACGCAATTGCTCACCAGCTTGGCCTCGCTTGTGCGCACCGCGCTCGCCGTAAAGTACTGCGATAGACCCGTAAACCAGCTGTGCGCATAGCTCGCGTTGTAGGCGGCAAAGCAGCCGGGAATATTGATGCCCTTGGGACATGGCATGCAGTAGCCGCATCCCGTGCAGGGCACGCGATTCGATTTTTCAAACTCATCCAGCACGTGCGCGATCGTGTCGAGCTGGTTGGCAGTCATCGAATCCGGCAGGGCCCGATCGGCCAACACCGCGTTCTCATCCACCTGCGCGATATCGGTCATACCCGAAAGCAGCATCGTCACCTGAGGATGATTCCAGACCCACGAAAGACCCCAGGCGGCAGGAGTGCGCAAATGCGGGTCACGGGCACTATCGAGCACAGCGCGGGCCCGTGGCGGCAGCTTGCCCGCTAAACGCCCGCCCAGCAGTGGCTCCATCACAAACACCGCGAGGCCTCGCTCGGCGGCGGCCATGAGCCCCGCTGTTCCCGCCTGATATCGCTCTCCAGCGTAATTGTACTGGATCTGGCAAAAGTCCCACTCATATGCATCGAGCATCGTCAGGAAATCCGCCGCGCTGCCGTGGTACGAAAAACCAATCTGGCGAATGCGCCCCGCCGCCTTTTGACGCGCGATCCAGTCCTCGATGCCCAACGCCACCACACGTTCCCACTGGGCGGGCGAGGTAATGTTGTGCATGAGGTAATAGTCGATATGGTCGGTCCGCAGGCGGCGCAGTTGCTCGTCGAAGAACCGGTCGAAATCCTCCGCGCATTTGCACGAAGCATGCGGCAGCTTGGTTGCGAGCAAAACCTGGTCGCGCAAGCCCAGGCGCTCAAGCGACGCACCCACACAAGCCTCGTTGCCGGGATAGAGATAGGCCGTGTCCAGGTAGTTAATCCCCTGCTCCACCGCACGGGAGATGATGGCGTCGGCAGTCTTCGCATCCGGGCGTCCCGGCGCACCGGGAAACCTCATGCAGCCCAGCCCCAACGCCGAGATACGGTTGCCGCTTTTGGGGTCAACGCGATATTGCACGGCCCCTCCCCTCCCATCGAAGCCTTGACAAGGCGAAACAAACCCGTCACGTCATCGAAACACATCGGAATCGCAATCGAGAACGTATCGTAACGCAGCAGAAATCAGGCCGTCACGGCACCGCTTTAACATCAGCAAAAAGCCCGATGAAAGGAGACGAGCGTGACCACACGCGAGGACGCCTACCCCTACCCCGGCGAGCAATACATCCTCTCGGTCGACCGCTATCAGATCGAAGTCATGGACCATCTAAACGAGCTTCCAGCCACGAGCGCCGTCATCTTCTGCACCTTCCCCAAGGTCCGCGATGGCGTCGGATACCCCGCCCGCGTCTTTGCGGTCTGCCCCGCAGTGTAACGTCCAGGCAAACGTTTCTTTTTTATAACAGCCGCCCCGCGCACCCATCAATCACCCCGGCAGCATACAATCCATCAGGCGCCCCTTACGCGGGCGCCTTTAATATGGGGAGATGATTCACATGCAGATCAACAAGGTTGCCTTTATCGGCAAGGGCGGCGTCGGCCTGCTCTACGGCAGCATGATTGCCAAGGCCCTCGGCAATGACGCCGTCGAATACGTTATGGATGACGCCCGTTTTGAGCGTCACGCGGGCGATGCGCTCACCGTCAACGGAAAGCCTTGCGATCTCACGTCCGTCCGCGCCAGCGAGGCAGCGCCCGCCGATCTGGTCATCCTGACGGTCAAGACCACCGGTCTCGACCAAGCACTCAAGACTATGGAGCGTGTCGTGGGACCCAACACGCTCATCGCCTCGCTGTGCAACGGCATTACGAGCGAGCAAAAGATTGCCGAACGCTTTGGCTGGAAGCATGCCGTTCTTGGTATCTGCCAGGGCATGGACGCCGTGTTCCTCAACGGCGCGCTCACCTTTACCAATGCGGGCGAGATCCGCTTTGGTGCAGCCGCCGGCACCGACCCCGCGACCGTCGCCGCTATCGACGAGCTCTACACGCGCTGCGGCATCGCCCATACCGTCGAGAGCAACATTGCGCACCGCATGTGGGCCAAACTCATGCTCAACGACGGCATCAACCAGACCTGCATGGCTTACGGCGGGACCTACGGAAGCGCCACGGAGCCGGGCTCCGAGCAGCGCCGCTGTTTTGTCGCCGCCATGCGCGAGACGCTTGCGGTTGCCAACGCCGAGGGCGTTGAGCTGACCGAGGCAGACCTGACGCAAATGGTGCACCTCATCGAGGGAATCGACCCCGCCGGTATGCCCTCGATGGCGCAGGACCGCATCGCACAACGAAAAACCGAAGTCGAGGAGTTCGCGGGCACCATTTGCCGCCTGGCCGCCAAACACGATATCCAAGTGACGCAAAACGATTGGCTCTACCAGAGGATTCGCGAAATAGAAAGCAGCTGGTAGTGCTCGGCATACTGCAGCCAACAGATCCAATGGCAAAGCCGCCGCAAGGGGCACTCCCCTCGCGGCGGCTTCCTTTTTCATCTTTGGCCAAAAATCAGCTTCACAACGGTTAGAGCTGCGACTCCGACGCCTGGTCCTCATCGTCGCGACAAAGGACTACGCCCGCACTTCCCAGCAGCGCGGCCGCGATCAACGCGCCGACCACAATAGAGGCAGCCCCACAAAACCCCTGCACACCTGCGACGAGCGCGGCCGTAGGACCAAGGCAACCAAGCGTCAATGCAATGGCGGCAACGGCGATATCTCGAGCGTTCACAAGACCACTTCCTCCACGAGAAAGACCTTATTTCTCAAGAACCAGTGTGCCCCGCATCCATACGCCCAGCGTACCGCCACGGTAAGGGCTCTGTTAACTCAAACGCATACATAGAACGGACGTCCTTACGTTGCCCTAAAGCTCGGTAAAGACACCCGTCCGCCAAATATCCGTGATGCAGAAAAATTACCAACCGGTGTAGTAGTCGGTGGTTCCGGCAGCGCAGCCGGAGTCATAGACCTTGCAATCACCCTTGGAGCCCGTAAAGGTCGAGCCCTGGGCCATATCGCCCGCGGCAACAACGTAATAGCCGTCGGAATCGCGCCAGAAGCCCTCAGAATCCTGAGTCCATTCGCCCGTGCGATAGTGATAAAGCACATTGCTGCTGTAATAGGTCTCGCGGCGCCCGTTGTAGTTATTGACACCCGCAGAGCGCGTCAGGCCCGATCCGTTCGTGCAGGACGCGGCAGACGCGTAGGACGAAGTGTAACCGGCGTTGTAGTACGAAGCCTCGGCAGCCTCCGCCTCGGCGGCAGCCTCGAGCGCTTCGCGCTTGGCATCCTCAAGCGCAGTGCGCAGCTCATCGAGCTCGGTCGACTTGGCGTCGACCTCCCCCATCGTCAACAGGCTACCCGCACCGTCGATACAGCCCTGCAGCACAGCGCGCTCGTCATCGGTGGCATAGTCGCCATACATATTCATGATGATCTGAGCGCGCATCTCCAGGGAATCGCGTTTGGCCTCCATCGAGGCGTTCCACTCCTGCATGGAACCATAACCATCGCCGCGATAGTCAACGGGCTGTACCAGCGTCGTCTCGGACGGCGTAGATCCAACCGTATCGGACAATGTTGCGGCGTGGGCATCAGTTGCACCGGCGCCCGCCAAAAGTGCCACGGTCAGAGCGGCGGAAAGAGCGGCGGCTTTCGGTTTTCGTGAATCGATCCTCATGTAGCTGGAAACCTCCGTAGTGCGTTTTTGCTGCGTTTGAGCTGCGTGTGATTCGATCGCGCTGCATAGTACCCCGAGCAAATCGCGACCTGCGGTTTTACTCAAAAGGCGCACGTCAATTGCGTAAAACTCACATCCTCTCAACAGGAGTTTTCCACAACTCGAATGCATAAAGCGTGTCAAAAACCCTGTTTTTGCGCCCTCTCTATGCAAAAAAGGCGCCTGTGCAACTATTGTTCGCACAGGTGCCTTGAGCAGGCATTTTATGCAGTTATACCTATCGAGTCGCAAGGGGTCCTTGCACAAGTCGCCTTACTCGTCCAGCGCGGCGAAAGCCTGCTTCAGATCCCAAATGATATCCTCGGCGTTCTCGGTACCGATGGAAAGACGGATCGTGGAGGGCGTGATGTTCTGCTCGGCGAGCTCCTCGGCAGACAGCTGGGAGTGCGTGGTGGTAGCCGGGTGCACGACGAGCGACTTGACGTCGGCCACGTTGGCGAGCAGCGAGAACACCTGCAGATGATCAATGAACTTCCAAGCTGCCTCCTGGCCACCCTTAATCTCAAAGGTAAAGATCGAGGCACCGCCGTTGGGGAAGTACTTCTGATAGAGCTCGTGATCGGGGTGCTCAGGCAGGCTCGGGTGATTCACCTTGGCAACATGGCTGTCACCAGCCAGGAACTCAACGACCTTCTTGGTGTTCTCGACATGACGGTCAACGCGCAGCGACAGAGTCTCGGTGCCCTGGAGCAGGACCCAGGCGTTGAACGGGCTGATGCAGGCGCCCTCGTCACGCAGCAGGATGGCGCGGACATAGGTTGCGAAGGCGGCGGGACCGGCAGCCTCGGCAAACGAGACGCCATGGTAGGAGGGGTTGGGCTCGGCGATCTGCGCATACTTGCCGCTCGCCTTCCAATCGAAGTTACCGCCGTCGACGATCACACCGCCCAGCGAGGTGCCGTGGCCGCCGATGAACTTGGTTGCGGAGTGGACGACGATGTTGGCACCATGCTCCAGCGGACGGAACAGATACGGGGTGCCGAAGGTGTTGTCGACGACAACCGGTAAACCGTGCTTCTTGGCGATCTCGGAGATGGCGTCGATATTGGGGATGTCGGAGTTGGGGTTGCCGAGCGTCTCGAGATAGATGACCGTGGTGTTGTCCTTGATGGCCCCCTCGACCTCTTCCAGGTTATGGGCATCGACGAAGGTGGTCTCGACGCCAAACTGGGAGAGCGTATGCTCCAGCAAGTTGTAGGAGCCACCGTAGATAGTCTTCTGGGCAACCACATGGTCACCGGCCTGGGCAAGGGCCTGCAGGGTATAGGTGATGGCAGCAGCACCGGAGGCGACGGCAAGACCTGCCACGCCACCCTCGAGCGCGGCGATACGATCCTCGAAGACGCCCTGGGTGGAGTTGGTCAGACGGCCGTAGATGTTTCCGGCGTCGGCAAGACCAAAGCGGTCGGCGGCGTGCTGGGAGTTGCGGAACACATAGCTCGTGGTCTGGTAGATAGGCACGGCACGGGAGTCGGATGCAGGATCGGCACTCTCCTGGCCAACGTGCAGCTGCAGGGTATCGAAACCAAAGGTGTGCTCGGGGTTGTTGATGAACTGGCTCATGATGATCTCCTTGATCGAACAAAAGTAAATAAAAAGAGAGAAGTAAGTCGCTGTCTCCTGATCACGCCGACGGGCGCAAACAGGAGCCCGGCATTCGTCTTGGTAAGCAATTCATATGCAGGCCTCCTTTCGCATCCCGGTTCCGTGGTTGGCTTAATTACCTACCGCCTTTGTGTGTTTTGAATAGTACGAGCATTGTTTCCCTCGGTCAATCACTTAAAAGCGCTAACTTGTTATCTGTTTTATAGATAACTATCGAAAGGACGGGCGCCGATGACCCTCCAGCAGCTTCGCTTTTTGATCGCCGTGGCAGAGTCCGGTTCGATCAACGCCGCAGCTCAGCGCCTCTATACCGCACAGTCCAATATCTCCAACGCCGTCAAAAGCCTGGAACAGGAACTTCATATCGAAATCTTTACGCGCTCTAGTCGCGGTGTTGCACTCACCAACGACGGCACCGAGCTTTTGGGCTATGCGCGCCAGGTCGTAGAGCAGGCCGATATGCTCGAGGCGCGCTACGAGGACGGCGGCACCCCGCAAGCCCGCCTCGCCATTTCCGCCCAGCACTACGCCTTTTCGGTCGAGGCCTTTGTCAACGTGGTCGAGCGCTGCCGCGACAGCAAGTTCGAGTTCATCATGCGCGAGACTACCACATCGCAGATCATCGATGGCGTCCGCGCGTTTCGCAGCGACATCGGCATCCTGTATCTGGACGACTTTAACGCCCGTGTTCTGCAGAAGGCTTTTGCCGATGCGCGCGCGAGCTTCCATCCCCTATTCGACGCGACGGTCCACGTCTTCGTTAGCGAGCGCCACCCGCTTGCCCGCCGCCCGCAGCTGTCCCTTGCCGACCTCACACCCTATACGCGCTACAGCTTTGAGCAGGGAACCTCAAACTCCTTCTATTACGCCGAGGAACCTTTTAGCTATATCCCTTGCGACCGCAACATACGAATCTCGGACCGCGGAACACTTACTAACTTACTTATCACGTCGAACGGTTACACCCTGTCGACCGGTGTCCTCTCCAATGAAATGCAATGGGGTATGGCATCGATCCCGTTAGCAGACGCCCCAACGATGCACGTAGGCTATATCATGCACGACGAGCGCAAGCCCTCTCCCCTCTTGCAGCAATACCTCGACGAGCTCAACCGCATCATCCATGCCAACTAACTGTCGGAAGACGGGATAGAAATCGTAGATTGCTAGCCCCCGGCGGGCATGGCGCTACAATGGTCACTCACACGAAACGTACCCAACGAAAGGAAGCCCGTGAAGGTCATCATCTATACCGACGGCTCGGCCCGATCAAATCCGGGACGCGGCGGCTACGGCGCCGTGCTCAAATACACCAACCCCGCCGGCAAGACCTTCACCTCCGAGCTTTCGCGCGGTTACGCCAAGACCACCAACAACCGCATGGAGCTCATGGCGGTCATCGTGGCGCTCGAGGCACTTAACCGCCCCTGCGAGGTCGAGGTCCATTCCGATTCGCAGTACGTCGTTAACGCCTTCAACAAACACTGGATTGACGGCTGGAAAAAACGAGGCTGGAGGACCGCCAACAAGCAGCCTGTCAAGAACCGCGATCTGTGGGAGCGCCTGCTCACCGCAAAGAGCAAACACAAAGTGGAGTTCATCTGGGTTAAGGGCCACGCCGGCCATGAGCTCAATGAGCGCTGCGACGAGCTTGCCACCACGGCGGCCGACGGCAGCAACCTCGATATCGACGCCGGCTTTAACGAGAGCGACCTGTAACGGCGTTTTCGCACGCTTTTGTGTCCTCCCGCGCTACACTCGTCCTGTAAGCCAAACAACGCAAGGGGGACACATGTTGCGTATCGCAACCATCGGCACATCCATGATTACCGACGACTTTATCCAGGTCGTCAACGCCAACGACCAAGCCGCGTTTGTGGGCACGCTTTCACGCGACGCCAATCGCGGTACTGCCTTTACCGCCGAGCGCGGTGGTGAGCGAAACTTTACGTCACTCGATGAGCTTGCGGTAGCCGCCGACGTCGACGCCGTCTATATCGGCAGCCCTAACGCACTTCACTACGAGCAGGCCCTTGCCTGCATCGCCGGTGGCAAGCACGTCATCGTCGAGAAACCCTTCTGCGCCACCGAAGCGCAGGCGCTGGAAGTCTTCCGCGCTGCCGAGGCAGCAGGTGTCGTGGCCCTCGAAGCCATGCGTCCCCTCCACGATCCCGCCTTCCACGCCATCGAGGACGCCCTGGGCGAGATCGCCCCCATCCGCCGCGCCTCATTGCGCTTTGGCAAGTATTCCTCGCGCTACAACGAGATTCTCGCGGGACGCGCCACCAATATCTTCGACTGCAATATGGCATCGGGTTCCCTCATGGACATTGGCGTCTACGCCGTCGAGCCCATGGTCGAGATTTTCGGCATGCCCTCCGGCCTTACGAGCATGACTACTCTGCTCGACCCCACCACGCGACAGCTCACGCACGGCCCCATCGACGGCTGCGGTTCCATCCTCGCCAGCTATGGCGGAGGCCGCATCTCCGTCGAGCTCGCGCACTCCAAAATTACGAATGACCTACTGCCCTCGCAGATCGAAGGCGAGCGTGGCACTATCCAGATTGACCATCTGTCAACGCCCCGCAACGTCCGCATCGACTATCGCGGCGACGTCGTACGCGGCTCGGCGACCGAGGCGCCGCGCGAACAGGGCGACAACGGCCGCGTGCTCGACCTGCCCAAATCGAGCAACACCATGGAATACGAACTCACAGACTTTATCACCGCCATCGGCGGCATCGATAACGTCAAGGAAGAGATTTGGGAGACCCCGGCGGGACGCCACGAGCTTGGCCACTACCGCGATGTCACGCTCGTCTCACTACGCATCATGGATGCCGTGCGTCAGCAGGCCGGCATAACCTTCCCGGCCGACGCAGGCAAGCAGGCATAGCGATGGGCCTCTTCGATACGTTCTTCTCCAGCGTCACCGGCGGCAGTCGAGAGCCTCAAAAACCGTCAAACGTCGAGCTCGAGCTGCGCCGCAGGCTTACCGTGCTTGCAAGCGACGAGGCCACTCAAGACACTCCCCTGCGTTATTTCCTGCGCTGGGCGGGGCAAGTCCAAGGCGTTGGTTTTCGCTTTACCAACACCAACCTCGCGCAGGCACGCGCACTCACCGGCTGGGTGCGTAACATGGAAGACGGCTCAGTCGAGATGGAGATACAGGGAGCTCCGGCAGACATCCTATCTCATCTCGAGGCACTTCATGCCTCCTACGAGCGCATGGGAACGCGTTTTCGCCTTGTAGATGCCCAGGCCCGAGCCCCACTTGCCAATGAAGACGGTTTCAGTCCTCATTATTAGTATTGTGTGCTAAATACGGTATCATTTACCTACGACCGTTGATAGAAAAGAGGCGAGGCGCATGGCGGTGCAAAGAAGGAATACCAAGCAGCGAAAGCTGGTTCTTGACGCCGTGCGCCAAAGCTACAACCATCCCACCGCCGACGAAATCTACAACGTCGTGCGCGCGCAGGATGACAAAATCAGCCGCGGTACGGTCTACCGCAACCTCAATCTCTTGGCCGACGCCGGCGAGATCCTCT
This sequence comes from uncultured Collinsella sp., assembly GCA_902468085.1. Classification (GTDB taxonomy): domain Bacteria; phylum Actinomycetota; class Coriobacteriia; order Coriobacteriales; family Coriobacteriaceae; genus Collinsella. Next base: position 6,848 of record CABQXN010000034.1, on the reverse strand, counting down.
CCATCAAGACGCCGGGCGGCAGCCGCTTCGATCGCACGATCGAGCCGCACGCACATATCATCTGCACCTCATGCAGCCGCGTCATCGACGTACCGCTCCCCTTCGATGCCCAGCTCGACGCCAAAGCGTCCGAGCAAATCGGCTGGCACGTCACGTCGCACTACACCATCTTCGAGGGTCTCTGCCCCGACTGCCGGTAGATGTTTGGAACATGCCTTAAAATCCACCTTTCCGCACTTTGCAGCAAAAAGTAGATTCCTAGACATGTCCCAAATGTCTACTCAGCAAGTAGACGACGCAGCTCTTCTTCGACCGTGCGCACGTAGCGGACGCGGTCGTTAATGCCACGCATAGAGGGGTTGCAGCTCTCCATCAGATAGGGATGGCCCACGACGTTGAGCATGTCGCGATCGTTCTCATTGTCGCCAAACGCCATCATCTCATCGGGCGAAATACCCAGGGCACGACCGTAATCGGCAAGCGCGGAGCCCTTGCCCGAACCGAAACCGATAAAGTCCGTCCATTCGGTTCCCGACGTCATCACGTCAACACGGTCGCTAAAGAGGCGCTCAAAATACTCCAGGGCCGCCGGCTGATCCACCTCGGGCGTCTGGAAGGCAATCTTAATGACGTCCTCGTCGATGTCCTCGGGGCGGGCGACCACCGCCACATCGCAGTGGACCTCATATCGCAAATGATCGACGAACGCATCGTTGCCGCTCATGGTGTAGAGGTGTCCCTCACACGAAAGGGTCACGTCGGCATGGGGATACGCAACCACGGCATTCGCGATATCCATAGCAAGGCTACGCTCCATGGAACGCTTGACAACGGCACGTCCCTCGCTCATCACCAGGGCTCCGTTTTCACATACATAGGCGAGCTCATCGGCCACCGGGGCAAACAGATAGCGCAAGCTCGCATATTGACGGCCGCTCGCCGGCATAAACACGATACCGCGACGATGCAGCTCATCGATGAGCTCAAAGGCCTCGGAACGCGGCTCGCGCTCCCCCGGATGCAGCAACGTGCCGTCCAAATCGCATGCAATCAGCTTGATTCCTTCAAGACCCATATGCTCCCCCACAGCATCTCATCAACAGAAAGGCGGACTTTGAATAGTTGTCTCTCAAAGTCCGCCTTACTTATACGCACGTTAACCGCGCGCCTTCTTTACGATCGTAAAGTCTGGTGCCATACTCACAACGGCATCCGCCGCACTCGACGCAAAGCGCCGGTCCGAATCGAGTTCACGGGTAACCGTCGAGAGCCGAACGCCCTCGACGCCCCGGAGCATGCGGCCCAAAACAGGCTGCACCGGCGTATACATGCGCACGGTATACTCGTCCGAATCGCCTCGAAAAAGCGGCGCATGCATATTGCCGATCTCCCAGCACGCATGCGCGAGCGCAATCGGGTCCATGCGGTCAACTTCGACCAAATAAACCTCGGCGCTGCGCAGGCGCACGACAACCGCCACGGGCACCACGCCCGAACGGTCGACGGCGAGCACGTCGCCGTCGACAAAACGACCGCCGTCGGCAGTATCCAGCCGAACATCGACCGTGCGCCCCAGCTCCGTCACGCCCACAAACGCGCATACATCAGCCTGGTCCCAATCGAGCAGTAGCTCGTCAACTTCAAAGACGCCGCCCAGCTTCCGGCGAAGCAGAAGTTCATAGGACGGATCGTTGAGATTTCCCAAGCATGTCGTCGAAACCAAGCGCTCAGGCATGCTCTAACCCTCGACCTCGACGAGCTCGATATCAAAGTTGAGGTCCTTGCCGGCAAGCTCGTGGTTGGCATCGAGCGTCACAGCCTCGGGCGTTACGTCGATGACGACGGCGGGGACAGGCATGCCGCTCGGCGTGGACAGGAAGAGCTTCATGCCCTTCTCGATCTGCTCGATGTTGGGAACCTGCTCGGCCGGGAAGGTAATAACCATCTCGGGATTGTGCTCGCCGTAGGCATCGGCAGCAGGAATGTGCACGGTCTTCTTCTCGCCCACCTGCATGTCGACAACAGCGGCGTCGAAGCCCTTGATCATCTGACCGGCGCCGCAGGTGAACTCCAGCGGCTCGCCGCGATCGTAGGAGCTATCGAACTGCGTGCCGTCGTCGAGCGTGCCGCGATAATGAGTCTTGACCTTCTTGCCCTGGTTGGACATGGTAACCTCCGTGATAAGGGCGGCGCACAACGCGGGCCGCCGTGAACATATGGCGCTAACTATACCCTAGTCATACAATTCAATGACAGTTTGCAAAGAAACGCTGCAACCGGAGGAACCATGGCATATCCCGTATTTGACCTACACTGCGACACCGCCGACCGCATCGGCTGGGCCACGCTCGATCTCGACCTGCGCTTTACCGCCGGCACCGACGGTTATTTCCCCGGCGACGAAACGCATCCGCAAGATTTCGACCTCATCGAGGGCAACGCCTGCGCCATCTCGCTCGCAAAGATCGGCAACACGCCATGGGCACAGTGCTTCGCCACGTTTGTCCCCGATGAGATTCCCACCGCCCACGCCGCGCGCTTCCAGGCGCAGATCATGGCGCATATGAGCGGCCAGGCAATGCTCAACCACGACCGCATGGTCAACGTACGCAGCGCGGCAGACATTCGCCCCGCGCTCAAAGACGGCAAGGTCGCCTGCATCCACACCATCGAAAACGCCACGTTCTTTGCCGAGGACCCCGCGCTGATCGAGGTGCTCAAGAGCTTGGGCGTACTCATGTCATCGCTCAGCTGGAATGCGCAGGGACCGCTCGCGAGCGGACACGATACCCACGCCGGCCTCACCGCCGCCGGCATCGAGGCACTTACGCAGATGGAGCACGCCGGCATGGTGCTTGACGTCTCCCACCTCAACGATGAGTGCTTTGACGAGGTTGTCGCCCACGCCACACGTCCCTTCGTCGCCAGCCACTCCAACTCTCGTGCAGTTTGCGGCGTTAAGCGCAACCTCACCGACGACCAGTTCCGCACCATTCGCGACATGGGTGGCATCGTCGGCCTCAACTACTGCAGCGAGTTCCTTTCCAACGACGCAACCGACAAGACAGCCGCAGACGTCACCTTCGACCAGCTGGCGGCACATATCGAGCACTGGCTCGACCTGGGCGGCGAGGACGTCATCGCGCTCGGCGGCGACTGGGACGGTGCCACGGTGCCCGCCTTCCTCTCCGATGCCAGCAAGATGCCCGAGTTCCAGAACATGCTCTCCAAGCACTTTGGCAAGACCGTGATGCAGAAGCTCTGCAGCGATAATGCCCTTGCCTTCTTTGAGCGTTATTAATTTCACATCCCCTGAGCGGGCCGGCATGCCGAACGGTCGACATGCCGGCCCGTCCCCAATCTGAAGGACCACTTTTGACGCAGCAATTTACGCTTTTCCTACCCCAACCGGATGGGACTCCCATCCCCGTCGTCGTTACCAAAAAGCGCGTCAAAAACTTCAACCTGCGCGTCACATCGAGCGGTGAGGTCCACGCCAGCGCACCGCTCGGCGCCAGCCGCGAGCGTATCGAAGCGTTTGTGAAGCGCAACAGCGCCTGGATTATCAGCCGGCTTGCCCAGCGCGAGCAACGTCAGGCGACGGCGCGAGAGCCGCTCAGCCCCTCGTCCATCATTGCACTTTGGGGCAAGCCCATCACGGTACAAGATGCGCTCGATCACAACTTTAAGTCACCCGCACCGCGGCCCAAACAAGCCACGTTCGCAAGCTTTATGGGTACCGACGAGCCAGACGAACGTCCGCAGGCCAAGTGGAACGCGCCCCTCGACGGCTTAACGCCCAGTGAGATCCAAGCCCATATTGACCAGCTCTATACGTCCGAAGTCACATCGGCGCTGCGGGATATGGTGCACGCATACGAAATCGCAATGGGTGTCGCCGTTTCCCGCGTTTCCGTGCGCAGCATGAAAACGCGCTGGGGATCATGCACGCCCAAAACCGGCGCCATTCGCATCGCACGAGAACTTGCCGCCTACCCCGTCGAGTGCCTTGACATGGTTGTCGCCCACGAGCTCGTCCACTTGCTCGAGCCAAGCCACAATCAGCGGTTTCACGCCCTGCTCGACACGTACTGCCCCAACAATAGAGCACTGTCCCAGCGGCTCAAGCAGCCACCCATAGAGACATATTAGAACCGGTTAGCGCACGCGCTCGATCTCGACACCGCAGCTTGCCAGGGGAAGACCGACGGGCGCCCAAGGCTTATCGAGCTTAACGCGCACGCCAAGCAGCAAGGGGTAACGACGCAGCAGCATCGAGGCCACACCCTCAGCTGCAGCCTCGATGAGCTTAAACGTATGCTCGCGCAGATAGCCATCGACATCGTGGCACACCGAGCCATAGTCAATCGAGGCGTCCAGGTTATCGTGCTCCCCCGCTGCACGCAAGTCGGCATAGAGTACCAAGGACACGATGAACTTCTGGCCCAGCGCGTTCTCTTCGGGATACACGCCATGGTTAGCAAAAACCTCAAGACCTTCAACGGTGATGCGGTCGGCATGGCGAAGGTCGTCATAGCTCACGTGGGGCACCGCCGTTGCGGTGGATATTTCGCCCCTTCCACGGCGGGCGAGCTCGGCGCCTTCAGTCTTGGTTGCATTCTCGGGCAGTTTCTTGTTGCTCATCGCGATCGTCTCCTTCGTTTAGAACCCCGACCGCGCAAACTAACTACACGCGAATCGACAGGTTCTTTTTATCATCGCTCCAGTTGCAAGCATTGCGCGCGGGGCATGCAAAGCAGGCGCGCGACGCTTTGTCGGCTGCATAGAGCAGACGCTCAAGCGGTTGGCTGTTCACGCGCAGCTTTCGATGGCCCAGAATGGCCGTCTTAATGGCTGCGGCATCGGCCGGCTCAAACGCCACGTCATCGGGCATGCCGCCGAGAATCGCATCAGCGACGCGTTCGCTTGCAACATCATGGGATATACCCGATTCATACTGTTCATCTTTGCCGATATCGTGAAGAAGTGCCGTGGCGTAGATGACCTCGCGGTCAAATTCGAGCTGCTCCTCGAGATTCTTGATCCACATAATGCGAGAGACATCGAGCAGATGGTCAATACCGTGGCGGCAGAAGATGCGCCCCGATTCCAACTGCGCAATGTTGCCCAGATGCCGCCGGAACAGCCCGTTGGCACAAATGTAATCAATGCGAGGCATGGCACCAAAGGGAGCCAAGCCCGAAGCCATAAAGCCGCGACGTGACGTCCCCTCATCGGTCTTCGATGCAAAGTCGTTGACGACTCTCATAGTTAGCGTCCCAGCATCCTAAAGAAACGCTCCTCGAGCGCGGGATCGGTCTCAAAGACGCCGCGGCGAGCGAGCGTCACGGTCTTGGTGCCAGGCTTTTGCACGCCGCGCATGGTCATACACATATGCTCGGCTTCCATGAGCACAATCGCTCCCCGGGGAGCGAGATAATCCATGAGAGCGTCGGCAACCTGCGCACACAGCTGCTCCTGCAGCTGTAGACGGCGGGCATAAACCTCAACCGTGCGGGCGAGCTTGGAAAGCCCTGCGACACGGCCGTTGGGGATATAGCCAATGGCAGCCTTGCCGTAAAACGGCAGCAGATGATGCTCGCACAGCGAGTAAAACGTGATGTCGCGCTCGATAACCAAATCGTTCGAAGCGACGGCAAAGGTTTTGGACAGGTGCTCCTCGGCACTCTGGTCCATACCACCGGCGATCTCACCATACATACGGGCAACGCGCGCCGGGGTCTCCAGCAGGCCCTCACGAGTTGGGTCCTCGCCTATGCCCTCAAGCAACAGCTTAATGGCGGCCTCGACTTTTTCCTGATCGACCATCTGGGCCTCACTTTTCCGATTTTGCGTTCGCGCTATGGTACCACGCCCTTTGGCATCGGCCACAAGCTACATAGTATGGGTCGAATAGACCGGATCGTCCCGCCAAAGCTCCACAGCGTCGCAAAGCGCAACGCCCTCGCGCACAGCACGGGCGCGCGTGGCGTTCATATCAATCACGCGCTGATTGCTCGAGCCCCTAAAACGCAATGAGATATCGTACAGATCCTGAACAAACGGGCCATCCACCAACATATCGAGGCAGGCAAGGATACGGTCCGTCGCCTCGGTATGGTGACGACCACCCGGCATAAGCTCCTCGAGCACGTCGCCGGTAAAGCACCAAATGGTCTTGCCCGACCCCGCGGGATAGGCCGCACGCACGCGTTCGATAAAGTCAACAAGCCCCGCCTGATTCTCGGGCTCCATGGGCTCGCCACCCAGAATCGTCAGGCCATCGATAAAGGGATGATCGAGACTCTCGATAATTTTGTCCTCGACGGCGCGATCGAACGGCTCGCCCGCAGCAAAGTCCCACGCGACGGAGTTAAAGCAATTCTTGCACCCGCGACGGCACCCGCTCACAAACAGAGAAGTACGAACGCCTTCCCCATCAGCAATGTCGAAATACTTAATGTTCGCGTAGTTCATAGGTAACTCTCCCGGGAGGCCGGGACATATCATCCCGTCCTCAAACATTCTCGGCCTTCGGCCTGCGAAACTGCGGGCGGGACGATATGTCCCGGCCTCATGCAAAGGGTAACTCAATGAACGAAGCGAACATCGAGTATAGGGTTCGAGGTCCAATAAAAACTTTGTTGCAGCTCAACCGCTATCGCAAGTAAATCGCAGCTGCAGCTCGAATTATTTCCGCTAAGAACTTCGAGGAGCGAGCAGGCCGCGCGCTGCATCTCAGCTACGTCAACTTGGCTGAACCGAGAGGGCCGCTTGGGCATTTGCTCGATATGAGTTCCGCACGCAAAGAAGGCCACTTAATGTGGCCTTCGTCTTGCGCAGGACTG
>CABQXN010000033.1:0-21518 GCA_902468085.1 uncultured Collinsella sp. | reverse complement strand
GTGCTCACGGGCGGCTTTTGCTCAACTAACGCTACAAAGGCGCTTATTTTGTCCAATAGCTAGGCGCTACTTGACCTCGATGAGCTCATACTCGCTCGTGCCCAGGCCAATCTTCTCGGCGTGCGCGATGCACACGCGCCAGTCGGTGTCGGGATGCGTGATGCAGAAGGGATCCTTGGCCTGCTCGCCCTCCAGATGCTCGTGGTTGTGCTCCATCTTGGCCGCGCTATCGGTGAGCTCGGTGTTGGGCAGCGGCTCGGATGCCATGACGGCATCGGCGCAGGCCTGGTCAATGGCGACCGGGTCGAAGCTCGCGAACATGCCGATATCGTTGACGATAGGCGTATCGTTTTCGGGATGGCAGTCGCAGTTGGGACTGATATCCATAGCCAGCGAAATGTGGAAGCTGGGACGATCCTGGACAACGGCCTTGGTGTACTCGGCGATCTTGCAGTTGAGCACGTCGGCCGCGGCCTCATAGCCGGGCTTGATGCAGTCCTGGTTGCATGCCGCAATGCAGCGTCCGCAGCCCACGCAGCGATCGTGGTCGATGGCAGCCACGTGCACCGTGCGAGTGTTGCCGCTGGCAAGCTCGCGCTCGCGGGTATCGTCAAACGAGATGGCGTTGTGCGCGCAGATCTTTTCGCAGGCACGGCAGCCAACGCAGTGCTCGGTCGCGACGTTCGGCTTGCCGGCGGCATGCTGCTCCATCTTGCCGGCACGGCTGCCGCCTCCCATGCCCAGGTTCTTCATGGCGCCGCCAAAACCGGCCTGCTCATGGCCCTTAAAGTGAGTGAGGCTGATCACAATGTCGGCATCCATGAGCGCCTGACCGATCTTGGCCTCGCGCACGTACTCGCCGCCCTCGACCGGGACGAGCGCCTCGTCGGTACCCTTGAGGCCGTCGGCGATGATGATCTGGCAACCCGTAGCATACGGGGTAAAGCCGTTCTGGTAGGCGGTATCGATGTGCTCGAGTGCGTTTTTGCGGCTACCGACATAGAGCGTATTGCAGTCGGTGAGGAAGGGCTTGCCGCCCAGCTCCTTCACGACGTCGGCGACGGCGCGGGCGTAGTTGGGGCGCAAAAAGCTCAGGTTGCCCAGCTCGCCAAAGTGAATCTTAATGGCGACGAACTTGTTCTCGAAGTCGATCTGTTCGATACCGGCGTGACGGATGAGGCGCTTGAGCTTGTCGAGCTGGCTCTCGCGAGCATGCGTACGCAGGTTGGTGAAGTACACCTTGGCGGGTGCTGCGGGTGCAGTTGCGGTCATAGATATATCCCCTCGGTCTATATGGCGTTACAGACATAGAGGATGGTACCAGTTAAAGCAGAGTTAAAGTCAAGTACGGCACCTAGTCATTGGGGACGTTCTTAAATGACTACTCTTGGACTTTGAGTGCCTCGGCCAGGCCCACACGTTTGATGGAACGCATGTGCAACAGCGCCACGACCAGGTAGGTTGCAAAGCCGATTCCTGCGCACGCCGCCATGGACCAAGCGGGCACGTAGATCTCGATATTGCCGTTGTAGGCGAGCAACATCGAGCGGAAGATGGCCGTGAGCGAGCCAATAATGACCGGCAGGCTCAGCACGAGTGACGCTGCCACGCACAACGTGATCGAGCGGATGTACAGATGCGAAATCTCGCTATCGCGATAGCCAAAGACTTTCATGTAGCTGATCGAACGGGCGCTGTGGTCGATCACAGCCTTGGTCAGCAGGTACATAAACAGCAGGAAGATAAACACCGCGAGCCCAATCATCATGCCGATCATTTTGCTCATCATGCCGATGAACTGGTCGCCCACGGCGCGCATGTCATCGGGCGTGGTGTCGCCGGCAAAGTAGCGCGAATCAAGGTCGAGCTTCTCATCGCTCACATAGCCGTTGAAGTAGGCCGCATCGTTGCCAAAGAGCTCGTTAAAGTCATCGATACTCATATAGATATTCATGTCCGACTTGGAGCCCCAGGCACAGTCCTTGCCCGCATACTCAAGGGAATAATTCTCGCCCTCATACTTGTCGCCGAGCGTGACCTTCTGGCCCTCGCTCCAGCCAAACTTGTCGAGCAGGCCGCCGCCAAAGACGACGTGTCCGTCGCCGACGTTGAGGCCTTTCCAATAGCACGAATCGGTTGAAATGCCGTAGACGGAAATCGCCTCCTCGCCATTCCCATCGCCTCGGTCGTATTGCAACTGGTAAACGGCATATTTCTCGGCCTGCGCGATTGCGCCCGCGCCGTTGTCAATCGTGTTGACCGGGTGAATGTCGTCGTTGTCGGTGTCGATCTTAGAGGCCTTGCCAATCAGGTCGATAGCCTCGTCGCGGTTGCAGCCGAGGATATCGGCAAGGTCATCGAGGCGCGCATAAAGCGCATCCTTCTTGTCCTGGACCTTGGTAAGCGCATCCTGCGCCGCAGTCAGGCTCTCGGCAGACGGAGATGCTGTCGCGGCATCGGCTGCCGTCTGCGCCGCATTGGCCGCGTCGTCAAGCTCGTCATCGGCATCTTGGGCGGCGGAAAGCAGCGCGCCGTCAACCGACTGCAAGCGCTCGAGTGCTGACCACTGCTCGCGCTCCTCGGCAGTGCCCTCGAGCTCCATCGGCGCCTTGAGCGTGTACTGGTGCTCGGCGACCAGGCTTGTCTCGAGGTTGTCCGCGTAGTGCGTCATCGTGGGCAGAATCGCCAGGCCAAAGAGCAGCAGCAGCGAGGCAAACGCAATGCCCACAAAGAGCGTGACAAAGTTGCCCAGGTTGCGCAGAAAGATACGCAGGCGGAAGCGGGAAACAAAACCCATGCGCTCCGGCAGTTGCATACCGCGCTTGGTGCCCGATTTGCCGCTCGCCTCGTGACGAAGGAACTGCAACGGCGTCTTGCCCATTTTGCGAAACAGGCCCACCAGCGTGATGAGGATGAGCGCGGCGGCGGGAACCACGGCGCACTTCACAAAGATCTCCCAGCTCCAGTACACCTGGAAGGGCGGCAGGCTGTACGAACCGTAATAGAGGCTGCGCATGGGCTCGGTAAAGAACACAACGCCGAGCGCAGTGCCCAAAAGCGCCGCGACCACGCCCACGATGGCGGGAAGTGCCAGGTAGTGCAGCACGATCTCGCGACGGCGATAACCGCTGGCGAGCAGCGTGCCGATGATGGCGCTCTCCTCCTCGATGGTGGCGTCGGTAAGGACCACAAAGACGAACGCCATGATCACGATGATGATGTCGAGCAGCGTCATCCACATCATGGAGTCGCCGTCCACGTCATCGCGCGCATAGCCAATGCCCTGATTGGAATCGGCGTCGGTCAGATCGTCCACGCGCGCATCGGCGTCGGTCAGTGCCTCGACCATATCTTGCTCGGCGTCGATGCGGTCCGCGGTGGGGAGGTCGCGATCGGTAAAGGTGAAGGAGTAGGTGTAGGCGGGTGCGCCGCCGGCATCTTCGAGCGCGGCAAAGCCGCCATCGGTGACCTCGGCCACGCCGTACGTGATGGTGTTCACCGTAAAGTCCGAATTGTTGAGGAACAGCGCCTGACTATCGGGCTGGGTCATGATGCCGCAAATGGTGTAGGTGCGACCCTCGAGCTCGACTTTATCGCCCACGGACAGGTTGTTATTGGTGGCAAAGACACGGTCGATGGCCACCTCGTCATCCGCCTTGGGTTCCCTACCCTCACAGTAGGACGCAATGTCCACCTTAGCGCGGTGCGCATAGGTGCGCAGCGTGCGCTTGGTGCCGTCGTCGCCGGCGGTCTTTTTGATGATGGCGTCGATGGAGAAATTCTTGTAGAGCGTGACGCCGCCGACGTCGCCGGCTGCATCCTCGGCGGCCTTGAGTTGATCGTCGGTAGCCTCGAAGGAGGTGGTCACGCGGCCGTCCTCAATCGCGTACGCATCGCGCATGTCATCGATAAGGCAGCCGATGGAATGCGCTGCGAGCAAAAATCCCGAGGTGAGAGCGATGCTTCCGCACATAAGCAAAAAGATGCCCAGGTACTTGCCGATATTGCGGCGCAGCTCGCGCGGGAGACGTTTTGCGAGAGGTGCCATGGCGCCGCCTACCAATCGAGCTCGGCGGCCGCAACGGGCGACTCGTTGAGCTCATCCTCGACGATGTGCCCGTCGCGCAGGCGCAGCACGCGATTGGCCATGTGCGCGATGGCGGCATTGTGGGTGACAATGATGATGGTGCAGCCGTAGGTGCGGTTGACATCCTCCATGAGCTGCAGGATTTCCTTGGACGTCTTGTAGTCAAGCGCGCCGGTGGGCTCGTCGCACAGCAGCAGGCCCGGGTTTTTGACGAGCGCACGGCCGATGGCACAGCGCTGCTGCTGGCCGCCCGAGACCTGGCGCGGGAACTTGTTGCGGTACTCGTAGAGGCCCAGCGAACGCAGCAGGTCGTCGACATTGAGCGGGTTTTTGGACAGGTGCGCCGTGACCTCGATGTTCTCCTTGATGGTGAGATCGGGCACCAGGTTGTAGAACTGGAAGACAAAACCCAGCTCACGGCGGCGATACTCGCCCAGGTCGGTAGGCTTGAGCACCGTGAGGTCGCAGCCGTCCACCATGATGGAGCCGCCGTCGGCATCCTCCAGGCCGCCGATCAGGTTAAGAAACGTCGACTTGCCCGAACCCGAAGGCCCCAGCATGACGCAGATCTCTCCGCGGTTGATGGACGTGTCGATGCCGTCGAGCACCGTCAGGCGTGCATCTCCATCGCCGTAGTGCTTTTTGAGATCCTTAACCTGGACGTAGGCCTCCCGCGTTGCCATGATATCCCCCATTGTTAGCCTTGTACTACTTTATGAACATAATAGTAAACCTTGGCGAACTATTTTTGGGCGAGGCCTGGATTTTATTTCAGACTAGTCATTGGGGACGTTCTTAAATGACTAGCTGTTGGGGACACTCTTTCGCCACCCGCCAGTTAGGGACGTTCCCTTTCTGCCGGCAGCTGAGGACAGTCCTTGGCAACCCGGCGGTTCGGCAAAGACTGTCCCCAATGACTAGTCGTTTAAGTCTGTCCCCAATGAGTACGATGACTAGGTGGCTAGGCGCGGGATTTGGTGCGCGAGAGCGCGAGGCCTGCGGCGGCAATGGCCACGGCGAAGAGCACGGTGACGCCCAGGTCGCAGGCGATGTCGCCCAGCACGGTGGACGTCAGGTCCGCGGCGAGCGCCTTGCCGATCGCGTCGTTCACCCAATATGTCGGCACAAAGTGCGCCACGGTCTGCACGGCCGAACCCATGAGCGACAGCGGCATCCAGGCGCCGCCCAAAAACGTCATGAGCATGCCAAGCAGGTTGCCCACACCGTTGAGCAGCTCCTCACGTGCACCCAGACTCGACAGCATAAAGCCAACGGCCAGCGGCGTCAGCGCTAGGGCAAACGTTGCCGCCAGCGCCAGGCACACGCGGCCCACGCCGACCTCGGCAACCGCGCCGGCAAAGCCCACGACGCCCATCATGCTCGACACAAACCAGATGCAGACGGTGAGCACGGCGGCGGCCGCAAACACGGCAAGCGAACGCCGGCGCTCGGAAATTGGACCGGCATCCATACGACGCACGCGCTCGGGCTCGTTCATGCCCGAAAACACCAAGCCCACCGACACGATGACCGACGAAATGATCGCGTACGCGCCAAAGTTGAAGTACGACTCGAGCGTGGCGGCGGCAGTCGAGTCGACCTTGACCTGCTCGATCTCGACCTTGGCACGCTTCGCGGCCGCATGTTCGGCGGCCTTGGCAACGTCGCCGTTAGAAGCAGCGGGCTCAAGCGCCGCCGCAGCGCCCGCGAGCGAGATCCAGCGCGAGGCCTCGGCAGACGAAAGCGCCGCCGTCATGGTACCGGCACCGTAAGTCACATCGAGCTTGGGCAGGGCCTCCCCCGCGCGGGCAGCCGCGACCAGGTCGTCCTCGAACCCCTCCGGGATAAAGAACACGCAGTCGGCGCTGCCCTTGGCGCTGTTGCTCTTGGAGAGCGCGTCCGCAAGGTCGTACGTGTCGTCGCCAACACCCGTGACCAGGTCAAAGCGCGACCCCAGATGCTTGGTAAGCGCACGTGAAAGATCACTGCCGTCGCGGTCGACCACGATCACGTTGGCGTCGTAGGGCTTGTACTCGGTGAGCTGCGACGAGTTCCAGCTTACCGATGCCGCGATGAATACGCCCATGAGCGAAATGAACACCGTGTAGATAAGCAGATAGAACGGGTGTGCGAGCGCCATGCGAAGCGCGGTCTTAAAGGTGCTCATAGCGGCTCCTTCCAAAGATCAGCGTGGCGGCGGCAACGAACAGCAGTGCCATGAGGACCAGTGCGCCGGCGCGAACGGCGAAAGGATCCAGGTCCTCAAAGAAATACAGGCGGTTGAACATGTCGCAGATGAGCTTGACGGGGTTGAGCCAGCACTCGGCCGGACAGGCGCGGGCGACGTCATCGGCAAGCGCCATCGCCGGTTCGCCGTAGAGGCCGGCGAACAGGGCGCACGTGGTAGCAAAGCCCGTGAGGATGCCGGACTTGGACGCCTTGCCGCCCTTAACGGGAAGCGTGCCCACAAAGAGTCCCAGGCCCGTGGCGGCAAGCGCGGAAGCGGCGCCGCCGACGAGGCACAGCCCCTCGCGCCCGCCAAAGTCGACGCCCACGACCAGGCGCACGTAGCCGATCGCGATCGTCATCGAGGCGAAGGAGACCAGCCACGAGCCGACAAAGATGCCGGCCAGCGACGCCGTCTTGGAAAGGCCGCCCACGCAGCGGCGCGCGCCAAGGCCCGACAGATTGGGCTGCAGGTCGACGACGCTCAAGGCGGCAAACTCGGCAGACATCATCGCGACCAGGCCAAAGAGCGCGTAATAGTAGATGACTGTGCCATCGGGCGTGGTGCGCGTAAGGCTCACGCGGCGGGTGCCGCCCTCGAGCGACAGGGCGCGCGCAACCGCCTCGGGGTCGGCGAGCGCCGCCGGGTTGTCCTGGGCAATCTGGGACATGAGCTCGGCATTTTGCGTATACGAGCTTGCCACCGTCTCAAGGATGCTGCGGTCGGTGAGCACCAACGAGGCGCGCGAGCTGTCATAACTCGAAAGCAGTGTGAGCTTGGGCGTGCCCGCGGCATCGACCGTGTAGATGCCCGCGACCTCACCGGACTTGAGCGCACGGTTTGCGGCGTCCACATCCTCGCACTCGTGAATCTCGAGCAGTTGATCGTCGCTCTCCTTGGCAAGCGAGGTCGCCACGTCCTTAAAGGACGAAGCGCCCCAGGCTTCGTCAGCAACAACGGCTACCGGCACCGGATCGACCGTACCGTCGGAGCTCAGATTCGCAAACATAAACATGAACATCGTTGAAAGCGCAATGGGAAAGATCGCGCCCCAGACCCATGTACTCGGCCGGCGCAGCAGCGTCTTGACCGTGGTGATGATGGTGTTGAACATGGCCGCCCCCTAGTCGCGCAGCTCGCGGCCGGTGATCTCGAGGAACACGTCGTTGAGGGTCGGCGGCTCGCTCCACACGCGGCCGAGCGCCACGTCGGCGGCGCGCAGCGTGTCGAGGATGTCGACCAGATTGTGCGGGCTCGCTTCGCAGGTGCAGACGAGCTCGCCGCCGGACAGTTCAACCGAAAGCACGTGTTCGAGGGCGCGCAGGCGCTCGACCGTGGCGGCCTCGACGGCGCCGACCTCGACGGTCACGCGCTCGCCCATCTGAATCATGCGCTTGAGCTCGTCGTTGGTGCCCTGCGCCAGCACGCGCCCGCCGTCCATGATCATGATGCGGCTGCAAATCTGCTCGACTTCCTCCATGTAATGGCTGGTATACACCACCGTGGCACCTTCGTCGCGCAGGCGGCAGATGCCCTCCAGGATGGCGTTTCGGCTCTGCGGGTCGACCGCCACCGTGGGCTCGTCAAAGAAGATGAGCTCGGGCTTGTGCGCGATGCCGCAGGCGATGTTGAGGCGTCGCGCCAGGCCGCCCGAGAGCTTGCCGGGGCGGAACTTGGCAAAGTCGCCCAGCCCGACAAAGTCGATCGCCTCGTCCACCAGCGCGCGGCGGCGCTTGCGGTCGTTGACGTAGAGACTGCAGAAATAATCGATGTTCTCGCGCACGGTGAGCTCGTCGAACACCGCCACCTGCTGCGGCACCACACCGATGCGGCGCTTGAGGTCGTAGCGGGCGGGCGTCATGGACTCGCCGAACAGCTCGATGGTGCCCTTGTCGTAGGCAAGCAGCTGCAGAATGCAGTTGATGGACGTGGTCTTGCCCGAGCCGTTGGGTCCGAGCAGGCCAAAGATCTCGCCGGGGGCGATACTCAGGTTAAAGTGGTCGAGCGCAATAAGATCGTCATAGCGCTTGACGAGGTTTTCGACGTGGACGATGTCTGTCATGAGGCGGCCCTTCTGTTGATTGTGGCCCGGTACGATTGCATCATCGCAGGAGCCGCCGGCGCGCGCCAGTGAGCTTTGTCACGAGTGCGGGGGCTCGGTCGCGTGGCCCGCTGACGCGACCGCCCCACCGTGCGGGAGGAATGTCACGGTTGCGCTAGGCGGCCCCTCCACCACGCGCAGCTTCGCGTACAATACCCGTATGAACAGGCTTTTCGACAAATCGATCGTGCTGGCGTGCTGTATTGCGGCCGCCATGGGTCTTGCCGTGGACGCTCGTCTGGTTGTGGCGTTTTGCCTTGGCATTATTGCCACCTCGCTGGCCGAGGTCACACAGGGGAAACGCACCCGACGCGCAAGCGAGGCAGCGAGCTACGCCTGCATCATCGCGGCTGTCTTCGTGCCGCCGTTTGTGCCGTTTGCGCCTCTCGCCCTCTATGACATCGCGCGCCGCGTGCGCCGTGAACGCATCTGGCCCGCGCTGGCGATTGGCGCCGTGTTTGTCTGCGCGCTTGTCGCGGACCTTCGCGGCGGCGCGCTCACCACCCGAACGCTCCTGCTGACCGCCATCCTTTCGGTTGCTGCCACCTTGCTATCGCTACGTACCGCCCAGCTGGAGCGCGAGCAACAGCGCATGCGCCGTACCCGCGACGAGCTGCAAGAACGCGCCCTGGCACTCGAGGCACGCAACCGCGACCTCGCCGACCGCCAGGACTACGAAGTCGAGCTCGCGACGCTCGCCGAACGCGCCCGCATCGCGCGCGAGATCCACGATAACGTCGGGCACCAGCTCACGCGCGCCTCACTGCAGGCCGAAGCCCTGCGCGTGGTTCACGCCGACGAGCCCGGCGTCGCCGCCGATTTCGCCGACGTCAAACGCACGGTTGACGAGGCGCTCCAGCTTGTGCGCACCAGCGTCCACGCGCTCAACGACAACGCCGTCGACCTTTCCGTGCAGCTCGAACGCATTGTTGAAGGCGCGCGTTCGGACGGCGGCCCGCAGATTGAGCTTGAATTTTTGGCCGAGCATGCGCCCGCAAACGTCGCCAACTGCTTTGCGGCGGTCCTGCGCGAGGCGCTCTCCAATACCATGCGCCACGCATGCGCCCAGACCGTCACTGTACGATGCATGGAGCATCCGTCGTTTTACCAGCTCATCGTTACCGACGATGGCGCGGGCGGGGTCCAAGCAAGCAGCCGCGGCGCCGCGAAGGGCATGAGGCTTGCCTCCATGCGCGAGCGCATCGAGGCGCTTGGCGGCACCTTCTCCGCCGGCCCGCGTGCCGGCGCCGGCGGCTGGCGTGTGTTTGCCACCGTTCCCAAACAGCAAGGAGATGAGGGCCGATGAGGCTCATCGTTGTCGACGACGACCGCTTGGTGGTCGATTCTCTCAAGATTATCCTGGGCGCCCAGCCGCAGATCGAGGTAGTGGGCACCGGCGCCAACGGCGACGACGCGGTCGCGCTCTACGCCGAGCACTCGCCCGACATCGCGCTGCTCGACATTCAGATGCCGGGACGTGACGGCCTATCGGCGGCGCGCGAGATCCTCGAGCGCGATCCTGCAGCACGCGTGGTGTTTCTGACGACATTCTCGGATGACGAGTACATTGTGTCGGCGCTCAAACTGGGCGCGCGCGGCTACTTGATTAAAACCGACGTCGCTGCCATCCCTCCCGCGTTGACGCAGGTCATGGATGGCAAACGCGTGCTCGAGGGCAAGGCAATCGAGGACATCGATTTTGACGGAACGGACGTCGAGGCGGGCACGCCCCACCGGCCCGCAGCCTTCGCCAGCCTGACCGACCGCGAGTTCGAAGTCGCCGAGCTCATCGCCCGCGGCCTCGACAACAAGGAGATCGCCGCCACGGCATACATGGGCGAAGGCACCGTGCGCAACCACATCAGCTCGATCCTTGCCAAAATGGGCCTGCGCAACCGCACCCAAATCGCCATCGCCTACCTGCGAGGGTAATTTCCCAACGGCCAACCGCCCCGGCATAGCAAAATGGCTGTTATCGATTTAATGCAATTTCAATACTATGCCGGTTTACTACGATGAATCGCCCACCATCGACCACGGCAAATTGCGCGCTTGCAAAACCGCAGGTAGAACGCTTGCAGTATTTAGAAAAATGCAGTCATGGTCGGGAATGTCGAATTTATCGTAGTAAACCGACATAGTTTTGTTCGGACGGCCCTGCACGAGCGCCTCCGCAAGCCTCACGGGACCAAAATGATCCGTTTTCTTCCGCCCGCGGAGATCGGCTGACGGCGCCCACCACGAAATCGGCCCATCTACTACGTTTGACTCGATACCCCTAACCATAACCGCTTTTCATGCAAAATCGCAGGCGTTCTACCTGCGGTTTTCATTTCGCATTACTTGCTGTGGTCGAGGGCTGCCGCCTAAACGTAGTAGATGGGCCCATTTCGTGGCAGACGGGTCACGCGGCAGCACTCGCAAGGCAAAAATAATCCGTTTCCCTCTGTCCACGGGAGATCAAGGGCTGTTACGGATATGGTGTCATTTCAAAACTATGCCGGATTACGGGGCTAAAGTCGGGCCCCTCATCCATATCCCCTATTTTTGAAAAACAGCAAGCAATCTACCTGCGGTTTTATTATCGTGGTTTTCGATATGGTTGGGGATTCGCTATCCAGCCCCGTAATCCGGCATAGTCTTGTTCGCGACGGCACAACCGCGCGTTTAAGCGCGGGGCCGGTGGGGCATTTTTGCCCCATCGGCCCCGTCTTCGCGTTACTCCGGCTTGGTTTCTACCGTGGGAGTCTTATCCGCCGCAACTGGAGTACGGGCGGTGTCCATAGTCAGGCAGTGCTTGGGGCAGCTCTCGATGCACTCGCCACACACCACACAAGCATACGGGTCAATCGACCACGTTCCGCCCTTGCGATCGACCGCGAGCGCGCCCGCCGGGCAGCGGCGCGCGCACATGCCGCAGCAGATGCACACGTCCATGTCGTTGACGATATGCCCGCGCAAGCGCTCGGGTGCCGTCAGCTTCTCCTGCGGATAGCGCACCGTGACCGGCTGCTTGACCATAGAACCTAAGGCCGTCTTGGCAAATGTCAGTAAACTCATGCCGCGCCTACCTTTCCGTGCAGCTAATGCAGGGGTCGATGGTCAGGATAATCATGGGCACGTTGGCAAGGAGCACGCCCTGCAGCGCATGCGTCAGACCCGCCAGGTTTTGCGACGTCGGCGTGCGCACGCGGAAGCGGTCCAGGTTCTTGGTACCGTTACCGCGCACATAGTAATACGCCTCGCCGCGCGGCTGCTCAATCACAACCTCGCCGCGTGCGCCGTCGGCCGGCGTAAGCTTGGTACGCCCGCCGATGCCGTCGTGCGGAATCTTGCCGACAAGCTCCTTGATGATGTCCATGGCCTGCGTGACCTCGGCGCAACGCACCCGGCAGCGGGCATAGCAGTCGCCATCGCTAGCAACGATAGGCTCAAACGCGGCCAGGTCCGCATAGGCGCCGTCGCCAAACATGCGCACGTCGTAATCCACGCCCGAGGCGCGCCCGAACGGACCGACCATCGAAAGCTCCAGCGCGTCTTTCTTGCTGATCACGCCCACGCCATGCAGGCGCTCGCCGCAGCTGTCGTCATCCAAAAACGTATGCACCAGGGCCTCGTAGTCGGGACGCATGACGTCAAGCGTCTGGACAATACCCGTCAGCTCGGAGTCCCCGATATCGTGCTTAAGGCCGCCGATCTCGTTAATCGACAGAATCACGCGGCCGCCGCAAGTGCTCTCAAAAATCTTGAGAATCTGCTCGCGCAGGGTCCACGAACGATAGAACAATGCCTCGAAGCCAAAGGCATCGGCGAGCAGACCCAGCCACAGCAGATGAGAGTGGATGCGCGAAAGCTCATGAAGAATGGTGCGGATATACTGCACGCGGCCGGGCACCTCGATGTCGAGCATGCGCTCGCAGGCGCAGGCATAGCCGCAGCTGTGGCCCACGGCGCAGATGCCGCAGATGCGCTCGGCGATGTAGCCAAACTGATGCATGTCGCGCTTTTCGGTGAGCTTCTCGAGTCCGCGGTGCACAAAGCCGATCTGCGGAATTGCCTCGATAACGCGGTCGTCCTCGATCACCAGGTCCAGATGAAGCGGCTCGGGCAGCACCGGGTGCTGCGGGCCAAACGGAATAACGGAGCGATGTGCCATGGACCTTACGCCTCCTTTTTCTGCTTGTCGCGGGCGGCCTTAGCGGCAAGCGCCGCGCGGACCTTGGCCGCTTTCTCGGGATCCATGGCGGCGAGCTTTGCCTCCATCTCGGCAGCCTTGAACGCGGCCTTCGCAGCGGCCTCATCGTGCTGAGCATCGGAGCCGGCAGCCGCAACGGGCTGAGCGACGGCAGCGCCCGCGGCATCGCCAGCGCCCGCGGCATCGCCGGCGCCCGCAGCGGGCTCCCCCGCAGCGGCAACGGCGGCCTTTTCGGCCGCGGCCTTGCGCGCCTTGGCCTCGGCGGCGGCACGAACCTTCATGGCCTTCTCGCGCGCGGCCTTCACCTCGGGTGTGATAACGCTCATGGGCTCGGCAGTCGAAACCTGGTAGAAAAAGCCCTTAAAGTCGATCTGCATGTCAGTGATGACGAGACCAAACAGGTCGTGGGCCTCATTTTCAAACGGGAACACCGCGGGGTAATACGAGCTGATGGACGGAATCTCTTGGTACTGGTCGATGCCCTCAACCACCAGGTTCTCAATCGCATAGCTGCCGTCCTGCGCAATATGCTCCTGAGTAGCACGAACGTCGATAAACGTATAGACCAGGCGATACGATCCGTCGTCCACACAGCGCTCGGCGTGCATCTGCACAAAGCGCGCGCCGACGCCCTTGAGCGCTTGGACATGCGACAGGAGCTCGTCAATCCCGACGGTGGTATAGATAGCCTTTTGCATTACTCGGCCTCCTTTGCAGCGGCGGGCACGACGGGCGTCCCAGCGGCCGTGTCACCGGCCCCCGCAGCCACAAACCCGTCCTCGCCCAGCTCAACGCCACCATCCCAGGTAGCAGCGCCGCCCACAGTAAGCGGGTCACCGCCAGCACGCATCACGGCCTCCTTCTGGTCCAGGATGCCGCACGCCTCTACAATGGCGTCGATCACGGTCTCGGGACGAACGGCGCACCCGGGCGCGTACACGTCCACGGGAATCGCGCGGTCCACGCCGCCGATCACGTTGTAGGCATCGCGGAACACGCCGCCCGAACACGCGCAGATGCCGCACGCCACCACGCATTTGGGCTCGAGCATCTGGTTGTAGATCTGGCGCACGACAGGCAGGTTCTGGGCATTGACCGACCCCGTCACCAAAAAGATATCCGCATGCTTGGGGTTGCCGGTGTTGACCACGCCAAAGCGCTCCGCATCGAACAGCGGCGTGAGCGAGGCCAGCACCTCGATATCGCATCCGTTGCAGCTCGAGCCGTCGTAATGAATAACCCACGGCGAGCGCGACATTTTATGATCCATGGATGCCGCCTCCTAAATAAATACGTCGACGAGGATGGGCATAAGGTTGAGCAGGCCAAACACCAGCGCCACGCCCCATCCGAGCCTAAAGCAGCTGCGCCAGGTGCTGCGTGCGAAGGTGTTGTCGATCAGGACCTCGACAAAATACGTCGCGGCCATCACGACCAGGGCTACGACCCAGCTCACCGGGTTGTTCCAAACAAAGAACATGCCCACCCACATCAAAAACAGCACGGTCTCACACCAGTGCATGAGGGTCATCTTGGCCAGCGTGCCGCCGCTCATCTCGGTGGCGACGCCCTGGACGATCTCCTGATGCGCGTGATGCGAGTACGAAAGATCGAACGGCGACTTGCGCAGCTTGATGGTAAGCACCGCAAGCAGCGCGAGGAAAATGGGCGCGCTGTACACGATGATGGGGGCCGACTGCCCCGTCACGGCGATGGAATCAAAGCTATCGGTGGCAAGATACAGGCCCACGCTCATCAGCAGAACGGCGGGCTCGTAGCTCATAACCTGCAGCAGCTCGCGATCGGCGCCAACCTGGGCAAACGGGCTTTGCGTCGAGGCGGACGCCAGCACCACAAAGATCGCGGCGAGCGTCACCATAAAGGAGCACAACATCGTGTTGGAACCCGACACAAAGATGCCGCCGCCCACCACGGTAAAGATGAGCGCGCACGCCATGTAGGTATCGTCCATGGTGTTTACGCTGGCGGGGGCCTTGCGCAGCAGCTTGGCAACGTCGTAGAACGGTTGCAGCAGGCGCGGACCCACACGGCCCTGCATGCGGGCCGAAAGCTTACGGTCAAGACCGTCGATCAGACCGCCCACAAGCGGCGCCAGCAAGGCAAACGCCACGGTGCCAATAAAAATGCCCACGACGCCCGAACCTTCAAAATACTTGCCGCGCAGCACCGAGGGCGCGCTCATGGCAAGCCGCTCGGGCCCAATCCACGCGCAACACAGAAGCGCAAACAAGATAATGCTGCAGCACACGACGCTACCTGCGGGGCCAATGCGCTTCTCGCCAAGGGCGTCCTCCGAATACCAATTGCGCTTTTCGGCCTTCACCTCGTGTCCCATCGAGCCGCGGAAATGGCGGTAATTGTCGGTTCCCACGCCCGAAAGGTACACGTTGACGTGCGGCTTATTGCTCACGCGGAACGACGTCAGCAGCACCACGGCGATAAACGCCACGATAACCACCATCAGATACATGGCGTCCTTGCCAATAACGTACGGCACGCGGCCAAACACCATGGCCAAGTAAGGCGACACCAGACCGCTCGAGATGAGCGGGAACGCCACGCAGCACAGAATCAGCAGCGCGGCGATGGTGTTGAGCGCCATCCATTCGGTCTTATGGACATTGACCTCAACGTTTTGAGCCGTGGGGTCGACACCCGAAAGCTTGGCAAGCCACTTGCCCCAGAAGAAGAACGTCGCGGCCGAGCCAAAGGCCAGCACCATGATCATGAGCACGTTGCCAGTCTGCGCGAACGCCACCAGGGCGCCCCACTTGGACACGAGCATGCCAAACGGCGCCACAAACATGCCCATGATGCCCAGCATCATCAGACGCGTCAGGTGCGGCATGCGGCTGAACATACCGTCCATGTCCTCGATATCGCGGCTGCCGATATGATGCTCGGCCGTGCCCACGCACAGGAACAGCAGCGACTTTGCCACCGTGTGGAACAGGATCAGAAAGATGGCCGCCCATACGGCCTCGGGCGCGCCGACACCCAGGCAGGCACTGATGAGGCCCAAGTTGGAAATGGTGGAGTACGCGAGCACGCGTTTGGCGTTGCTCTGCGAGATGGCCATGAGGGCAGCAAGCAAAAACGTGATGGCGCCCACACTCGTGACCATAAAGCCGGTTACGGGATAGATAGCATAGAGCGGGCTCAGCTTGACCATTAGGAACACGCCGGCTTTAACCATGGTTGACGAGTGCAGCAGGGCGCTCGTGGGAGTGGGGGCAACCATAGCACCCAACAGCCAAGTGTGGAACGGCATCTGTGCGGCCTTGGTGAGTGCGGCGAGCGACAACAGGATGACCGGCATCACCAGCAGTGCGGATTGCGCGGTACCGGCGCCGGAAAGCTCGATCATGCCCGAGATGGTCAGCGGCATGCCGTTAACGTGCAAGAACATAAGGCCCGCCAAAAACGCGATACCGCCCAGCATGTTGAGGATAATCTGGGTAAAGGCGTTCTTGATGGCCTCGGGCGTGCGCGTGTAGCCAATCATAAGGAACGAGCACACGGTGGTGATTTCCCAGCCGCAGAACAGCCACTCAAGGTTGTCGCTCGTCACGATGACGAACATGGCTGAGAGGAACAGGAACATAAGCGCCAGGAACTGCGGGCGACGGTCGGGCGCGGTCTGCCCGCGCAGCGCGGCCTCGTGCTCGTCATGGGCCTGAAAGTCCTTCATGTAGCCCAGGGCATACACGCAGATTAGGCTGCCGACGATACCGACGGCGAGGACCATGATCACACTCATGTAGTCCAGGTAGAGCGGCGTCGCCGTGACGGCTTCGGCCGCGGGCAGCGTCATGGCGGCGAAGGCAATCGAACCCACCAGCTGCACCACGCCGAGCACCGTGGTGAGCGCGTTCCTATATTTGTACGCGTTGTACAGGATGACGGCGCACAGGATCACGTCGATGGCGGAGCTGATGATCGAGAGCGTAGACGAGGTGCCGGGGACAACCTCAAAGCTCTGCGGACCCATGCCAAAAAACATGACGGCGACTACAACCGTCACCGCCATAATAATGCCGGAGCCTATGAGCCCCACCGCATCGCGGGCGCGGTCGCCGCGCGCGAACAGCATGCCCAGCGCCGGTACCAGCGGAAACAGGGTAAGGAAATACAGTAGCGTCATACCATCACTCCCCCGTGCAAAAACGCTGCAATTGTTTAACGTTATAGCTCAATTGAGGAGTAGCGACGGCAGGTTTTCGGTCAACTGGGGAGTTTTAGGCGTACGGGGTAAGGGCACGTCCGCTTTGGAGCAGAGAGGCGGCAAGAAAAATGCGCCCCTGTGGGCGCACCATCCCGTTTGCTATTCCGCCTTTTTAACGCGCGGCTTATCGACCGGTGCGGACTCACCGCTCTCGCGATACTGGCGGCACCAGGCCTTAACCGAAGACTCGCTTGGAATCTTGTGTTTGATCATGGCCTCGCGAACCGTTAAGCCGTTTTCCAAGCGGTCCTTGACCACGGCGAGCTTAACTTCGTACGAATAGGTGTGATGATGCGAACCGGCGTTGAGAACGGCGTCGGCACCGCCCACAGCATACGCGCGGGCCCACTGACGAGCCGTGGCCTGGGGAATGCCAAGCTCCGCGGCGAGGGCGCGATGACCGACCCCCTCTTGGAGGATCTCGACGGCGCGCTGTCTAACCTCGGGCGCATGCGTGCGAGTCCTAGTTGCTTCCGACATACCTGCCACTTCTTAGCCTTAACCGTTAATCTGCCTTCTTACGTGCAAGTTAGATAGTAGCATTTTACTGTTTGCTCAAAGCAGTTAATTAAAGCAGACGCGGCGTTATCTGGGCATTTGGCACCAAATTACGACATTTCTTTATCGATTATTTACGCTGGTAGCTGACTCGCAGCTAATCGTCATTCGCTTGTCAACAAAATTGGCATCTCTTTATGTCCTTTGGTATAGAGGATATAATTATTAACCCCTCCCCCAATAATTTTGAGTGATCTGCAAGGCAGTAGACGTCCTCACTCCTCATGATTACCGCGCATTGCCATCCACCGGAGCAAAACAAAAAGGGCGGGACCTGCTGCGCTTGCAGGCCCCGCACCGGTTGACACCCGACGGGACACAGCCGGGCGAGACGAATCCGTGCTACCGCCCCGCCTGGCCGCGATGCTCAACTACAGCTCGTTGGCCGCGTGATATGCCGTGCGAATGGCGCTCGCGATGTCGGCGGTGCGCTCGCCCGAGCAGTCTCCCACGCAGGTCACGGGCACCGTCACGCCATCCAGGTCAAACGCGTTGGCCTTGGAGCCCACGGCCATCACCACGTAATCGCAGGCGATCTTTACCGGCTCCTCGGCGCCGTCCTCGGTAGTGCGAATGGCCTCCACGCCCTCGTCGGTAATGGCGGTCAGGCGGGTCTTCACGTGCTGCTCCACGTTGTGCTCTGCAAAGTCGCTCATAATCAGCGGCAGAATGGTCTCGGACTCGCCCGCGGCAATCTTGTCGAGCATCTCGACAATCGCCACCTCGCAGCCGCGCTGCAGCAGGTACTCGGCAGTCTCGGTGCCCACCAGGCCACCGCCAATGACGGCGACGCGGCCCGTAAGCTCCACCTTGCCGGCCAGCACGTCCCAGCTCGAGACGACCTTGTCCGAATCGGCACCCGGAACGGGGATGACCACGTCGTGCGCGCCCACGGCAACAATCGCAGCGTCGGCGGCGTTGAGGTCCTCAGCGGTAGCGGCATGGCTGAGCTCAACCTTCACGCCCAGGCCGGGCAGAATCTTCTCGTAGTACTCGACGGAACGCATGATCTCGTCCTTGCGCGGAGGCGCAGCCGCCAGCACAATCTGGCCACCCAGATGATCGCTCGCCTCGTAAACGGTCACGTCGTAGCCGCGCTTGGCCGCCACGCGTGCGGCCTCTAGGCCGGCGATGCCGCCGCCCACCACGGCGATCTTCTTGTCGCCCTCGCCCGGCTTAATGGCTATGGTCGCCTCGTCGCCGTTCTCGGCATTGAGCACGCACGAGATGTACCTGCGATTTTGAATCGCATCGACGCAGCCCTTGTTGCAGTTGAGGCACTCGCGAACGGGCTCGCCCGTGGCGGCCTTCAGCGCAATGTCGGGGTCGCACATGAGCGAGCGGCCGTAGGCGATGATGTCGGCCGCGCCGTCTTCCAGAATCTTCTCGCCGGCCTCGACCGAGACAACACGGCCGACGGTTGCCACCGGCACGGAAACCAGGGCCTTGACGCGCTCGGCCACGGGCAGCGTCCAGTTGTAGGGCATGGCGCCCATGGGCGGAATGGTGTCTCCCATGTTGCCGGTGTGGTTGGCCTGCGCGACCTGGATCATGTCGATGCCCGCGCCCTCGAGCAGCTTGGCGAACTCGCAGGCCTCGTCGGGCTGCAGGCCGCCCTTGCCGCGCGGCGTGCCGTCGGGGTTCTCCATGATCACGGGGAGCTTGTACTCCACCATCAGCTGCGGCGCTGCTTCCTTAATGGCAGCGACGACCTCGAGCGCATAGCGAACGCGGTTCTCGAACGAGCCACCATACTCGTCGGTGCGCTTGTTGAGGATGGCCGAGCACAGCGAACCCACCAGACGGTCGCCGTGGACCTCGATGGCGTCGATCCCGGCCTGCTGCGCGCGGGCGGCCGAGGCAGCGATGGCCTCCTTGATCTGGGTGAGCTGCTCTACGCTCGCCTCGTTCACAAAGTGCTGCATGTCGTGGTGCAGCTTGGCGTAGGCCTGGTTGCGGATCTCGTTGGACTCGGCCATCTTGGCGGCAAAGGTCTCCTCGTCGCCGGCGGCCTTGGCCTCCTGCGCGGCCTTGGCGGCGACCATGGAACCCATGACCATGCGGCCGACACCGGGCACGTCGTACTCGGGGTGGAACAGCTGCAGCGCGACCTTGGCACCGTGCTTGTGGACGGCATCGGCCAGCGCCTTAAACGTGGGGATCTGGGCGTCGGTTGCCAGCTTGGGCGTGGGGCTTGCGGTCATGACGGGGGCAACGTCGCCGATGACGATGTAGCTCACGCCGCCACGGGCCAGGCGCTCGTAAAAAGCCAGGCTGCGCTCGCCAATGGAACCGTCGCGCTCCTCGTAGCCGGTGGTGAGCGGCGGGAACATAATGCGGTTTTTGAGCTCAAGGGGGCCAACCGTAATGGGCTGGAGCAGCTTGGATGCAGGTGCGGTCATGAACATTCCTCTCTTGTAGGCGCGACGGCGATGATGCCGCGTAGTTGTCTAGAGGATATGGCATGGGAATACAACAGCGCAACGGAAATCGGCGGACAGCAGGTAGCGGCAGGTGGATGGGGATGGGCGGGGCGGCCCGTCGGTTCATCTCAATCTGTAACAGTTACGCGACAAAACCGGGTCTTACTGTTACAGATCGAGACAAACCAAACCCGCCTGCCAGAAAATCTCAATCTATAACAACAACTCGGCAAAATGAGCCCCAGATGTTACAGATTTAGACAAACGGGACCCAACCCACCGGTATATCTCGACCTGTAACACCTAGCCGCCCAAATCGGGTCTAGATGTTACAGATTGAGATCTTTGATTGAGAGGTTGGGAATTGGGCTGAGAAAACAGTCCCGAAATAACAAAAAAGCTCGCCGGCTAGGCCGACGAGCTGCAAGTTCTTGGTCGCGGGGGCAGGATTTGAACCTACGACCTCCGGGTTATGAGCCCGGCGAGCTACCAGACTGCTCCACCCCGCAATGTCTGGGCGCCTCATGTGCGCAAGAAAGAATATTACGCGGGAGTTCGGTAAACGGCAAGGAAAATCTCGTAGAGCATAATTCCTTCATATTTAAAACCCCTCAGCCCCTATCACCGTAAACGAATCGCGGCCGAGCGCCGTCGACGGCGCGTATACAATGGTGCGCGTCCTTTTATGCCAACACCGGGAGTAGACATGCTGCTCGCTATCGATATGGGAAACACGCAGACGGCCATGGGCCTGTTTGACGGAGACGAGCTGGTGCAGTCGTGGCGCATGCCCACCGACCGCTCCTATACCGCCGACGAGATCCATGTGCGCCTGATGGGCTTCTTTAAGATGTACGGCCTCTCGCTCGACGCGGTCGACGCGATCGCCTTCGCCGGCGTGGTGCCGCAGCTCTCGCGCGAGTGGCACACTGTGGCCGACCGCATTGCCGCGGACGCCATCGTTATCGGGCCGCAGACGGCCGCGGTGACCAAGCTGCGCGCGGCGCGTCCCCAGGCCGTAGGCGCCGATCGCGTCGCTAACGCCGTTGCGGCCGAGACCTTCTACGGCGCGCCGGCAATCGTGGTGGACTTTGGCACCGCGACCAATATCGACGTCATCGATGAGGACGGTTATTACATTGGTGGAGCGATTGCGCCGGGCATCCGCATTTCGATGGACGCGCTCGCCGCCCGCGCTGCCAAGCTCGCCAGCGTTCCGCTCGAGGCGCCCGAGCACGCCATCGGCCGTGACACCGAGGAATGCATCAAGGTCGGCGCCGTGATGGGCGCCGCCGCCATGGCCGAAGGCCTGGTCGCGCGCATGAAGCGCGAGCTGGGCCGCGACGATGCCACCGTTATCGCCACAGGCGGTCTCGCCGGCATCGTCGCCGGCTCGACCGATGCCTTCGACGTGGTAGATGGCCAACTCACCATCAAGGGCATCTGCGAAATCTACCGCCGCATGCAGAAGCTGGGATAGAGCAGGGGCTTAAGTCGAGCGCGCCCGATGCCACAGTCCCCGCAAATGCTCGCCAAGCCTATTCCTCAAAACTGAATAATTTTCAATTTTGAGGAATAGGGCGCTGGCAACCCATTCCCCAGATAGGCGAAACCCTCCCCGGCACATGAACTGCCTCCCATTTCTTGGACATGAGAAATGGGAGGCTTTCTTTATGCGCGT
>CABQXN010000032.1:0-21637 GCA_902468085.1 uncultured Collinsella sp. | reverse complement strand
ATATTGATAACAATGACCTTGTCAAAGAGTATCTGAAGAAAATCAGTGTCGTGGGGGCTGCCGTTGAGCTTCCGGGCCCGTGCTCTATAGCGAGTCGATAAAGCGCTGCTGAGCGGCGCGACCTGTCTCGTCCCACTTAAAGACGCCGGCGTTGTCGAGCACGTGGCCAAACACCACGCCGACCTCCTCGTGCAGGATATCGATGGCGTTGTCCGCCGTAAGCTCGTCGGCGCGGCGGGCAAAAACGTCCTCGGCCCATGCGGCGTGGCTGCGGCAAAGATCATCGCCCTCGAGTGCGGCGGCAAGGTCGTAGGTGGCATCGGCCTTGGCCGCCAGCAGGTGCTCGCGGACAGCGCCGAGCTCGGGAACCAAGCGCGGCGGCAAAATTGCCAGACCCATAACCTCGATCAGGCCGATGTTCTCCTTCTTAATGTGGTGATACTCGGCGTGCGGGTGGAACACGCCCAGCGGATGCTCGTCGGTCGTGATGTTGCAGCGAAGCGCCAGGTAGGCCTCGTAAATCTCGCCGCCGGCATTGCCGCGGGAGTCGACGCGGCGGATGACGGGCGTCACGGTGTTGTGCGCCACGCCGTCGGCTGTGTGCGCGATGACGCCTACAGACTCATCGGTCCATTCGCGCCAGGCGAGGATAATCTTCTCGGCGGCGTCGAGCAGCGCGCCGCGGTCGTGCGAGCGCAGGCGCAGCACCGAGAGCGGCCACTGCAGCACGGTGCCGCTGACCTGGTCAAAACCGGGCACGCTAAACTGTGAGACCTCGGCTGCGTGCATCATGGGGAACTCGTGCGCGCCGCCCTGGAAGTGGTCGTGCGACAGAATCGAGCCGCCCACGATAGGCAGGTCGGCGTTGGAGCCGATGAAGTAGTGCGGGAACAGGTCCACAAAATCGAGCAGGCAGGTCAGACCCTTGCGGTCGACGTGCATCGGACGATGCTCGGAGCTCATGGCAATGCAGTGCTCGTTAAAGTACGCGTACGGGCTGTACTGGAAACCCCAGCGCTCGTCGTCGAGCTGGATGGGGATAACGCGCAGATTCTGGCGGGCGGGGTGAGCGCCGCCGTCGGCTGCGGCGGAGCGTCCGGGATACCCCTCGTTTTCGATGCAGAGCTGACAGGCGGGATACTTCTCGCCCGTGTTCTTTGCGGCGCCGGCCGCGGCAATGTCGCGCGGATCCTTTTCGGGCTTTGACAGGTTGATGGTGATCTCCAGGTCGCCCCAGTTGGTGGGGGTGCTCCATTTGATATTGCGCGCGATGGCGGCACGACGCACGTAGCCGGCGTCGCAGCACAGACCGTAGAACCAGTCGGTCGCGGCGCGGGGCTCGTTGACGCCCATGCGGCCGTTGAATTCCTCGTTTACAACCGAAGGCCTTGGCATCAGCACGCCCATGATGCGCATGGCGATGCGGTCGCGGCCCGATGCCGTGTCCTCGGCGGCACCGTTGACAACGGCGGCCTCGGAAAGCGCGGCAAGCGTGCCCTCCAGGTCAAAATCGGGGAGCGTATCGGGGTGCAAGAGCGAGAGCTTCTCGTTTTGCAGCGCCCAGGCCATGTCGAGCGCCGGGCCCGTAGCACCGATGCACTCCAGAATGGTGTTGTATGCCCAGATGCGATCGTCCTGGCCGATCATCGATCGGTGGATAGCGTACTCGATCAGGTTCTGCGCGGCCTCGCGCACGTCAGTCATTACAGCCATGCCGCGTAAGCCCCCTTGTCAGAGATGGCGTAGTGACGGGCAGAGCCCTCGCCCAGCCAGCTGTTCATCTTGGTGATAAAGGTGTCGACCAGATCGAGCGGCACAAAGGCCTGGATGGTGCCACCAAAGCCGCCGCCGTGGATGCGGACGGCGCCGCGGCCGTCGAGCACATGCTCGGCCAGTGCCAGGGCATACATCGAGGGCTGCTCAGAACCCAGTTTGGCAACAACATTCTGCAGGTACATGGCAGAGCTGGCGCCGGACTCGCGCGTCAGGACCAGGAACTGATCGATGTCGCCGGCGTTCAGGGCCGCCCAGCGCTTATCGACCAGGCCATTCTCGTACCAGTAGTGAACGGCGCGCAGGCAGGCACGGTCGCCCAGTTTGGCACGCAGCTCGGGGAGCTTGGCGTCAAAATCGGCAACATCGACCTCGCACAGGCGTGCCTTGCCAAACTCGGCAGCGACGTCTTGCATCTCGCGCGGAACGGCGGCGTAGTCGTCGGTGGCGGCCACGTGGTCGGCGCCGACCTTAACGAGCACGAGCGCATAACCGTGATCCTCAAAGTTGAGCTCGAGCTTCTGGGTTTTAGGCTGAGCCTGGTCCTCAAAGTCCATGTAGGCGAGGCCGCCCAGACATACGGCGGCCTGGTCCATCAGGCCGCAGGGCTTGCCGTAGTAGTTGTTCTCGGTGCGCTGGCTCATCTGAGCGAGCGCGACGGGCTCAATGGCGGGCGCGCCCCAGAGCGTCTCCATGGCACGGCCGTACGCGGCCTCGACGGCGGCAGAGCTGGAAAGGCCACCGCCCGAGGGGACGGAGCAGGTGAAGGCGAAGTCGAAGCCCTGGGGCTCAACGCCAAGCGCTGCGACCTCGTGGGCCATACCGCGCACGAGGCTTGCGGACGTGCCCTTCTCGGACTCCTGAACGTCTAGCGTGTCGAGCGCGATCTCAAA
The DNA here is from genome assembly GCA_902468085.1 of uncultured Collinsella sp. Lineage (GTDB taxonomy): Bacteria > Actinomycetota > Coriobacteriia > Coriobacteriales > Coriobacteriaceae > Collinsella. The sequence goes on along the minus strand of CABQXN010000032.1, from coordinate 18,971 downwards.
CGTGGGATAGCCCTCGTCGGCAACGCGAACCTTGTTGGAATCGGTTGCCACGGCGATGCCGTCGACGGCGACATCGAGCGAGCCGGCGATGACGTGGCCGCCCTCGTGGTCGGTGTGGTTGCCGCTGATCTCGGAACGGCCGGGCGCGTGTACGTAGAGCACCTGGCGGTCGCCGATGGGGCCAAACTCCTCCTCAAATAGCTTGGTGAGCGTGGCGAATGTCTTTTCGTCGGGGGTGGTCATGGGAGTCCTTTCCTTGGCGCGCACGGGTGAGTTTTGCGTCGTTATGAGTACGTTAACAACTTGAAGCGGCATGAACCGAGTGTTCACGATACCGCACGTTACGGGATATGTTAACGTACTCATAACACAACGCTTGTCACTTTTTGAGAATCTGGTAATCGGTAGAAATACGGCCGTGAACGGTACTGCCGTATGGACTTATAAAGCAGAAGAGATGCAGATAGAAAAAGTAGAGTACGTTAACATGCGTTCGACGATAGCGGGCCTCGGCGCGGGGTGTATCTCTGCCCGGGCCGGCATTCACGCTATTCAGATCTCGCAAGGTTGAAGGTGATCCTGTGGCAAGGCGCCCGTCCAACGATACAGGTACGCGTCCAGTCTCCATGGCCGACGTCGCCCGCGCTGCCGGCGTTTCGCAGCAGACGGTTTCGCGCGTCGCCAACGGCTTGCCCAACGTTAACGAGCAGACGCGCCAGCGCGTGCAGGCCGCTATGCAAGAGCTCGGCTTTCGTCCGAGTTATGCCGGTCGCTCGCTGCGCGACGGCCGCTACCATTCGGTCGGCCTGTGCGTCAACGATGTCACCAAGTTTGGCAACCTCTCAATGATCGACGGCATCGCCAGCGCTGCTCGCGAGCATAATTGTGCCATCACGCTGGTCGAGATGTCCAAGACCGAGGAGTTTTCGCTTGCCGAGGCCACGCGTCGTATGGCCGCGCTGCCCGTGGACGGCATCATCATCGGCATGAGCCGCATGGCGCCCGATTTTGAGGCGTTTGTTCCACTGCCGGGCATTGGCACGGTCATCGTTACTATGTATGCGCACCCGCGGGTGACCACGGTCGACTCCGATCATTACGGCTGCTCGCTCTTGCTTATGGATCACCTGTTTGAGCTGGGGCACGAGCAGATTCGCTATATTGGCGGCCCGTCGTTCTCGGTCGACGAACAATTTCGTCGCGCTGGTTGGCAGGATGCGCTCGAGCGTAAACACATCGAGCCGGCAGAGCCGCTCGAGGGCGACTGGTCTGCCAACAGCGGCTACGAGGCCGGCAGGCACCTGGCCGAGCACGATCACACCATGACGGCGATTTACGCGGCAAACGACCAGATGGCAAACGGCGCAATTGCGGCGCTGCGCGATAGCGGCCTGCGTGTGCCCGAGGACGTAAGCGTGGTGGGCGTCGACGATTCGCTCGATGATTTTGTGGCACACAACGAGCTCACGACCGTGCGATTCGATCTACATCAGCGCGGACGCGAGGTGTTTGAGCATGCGGTTCCCGAGGCGGGTACGGCGGGCAAAACCGTTGCCATCCGTATTCCCGGCCAGCTCATTATTCGACATAGCACGGCGATACTGCGCGCATAGTTTGTGCAGGTCAACGGCAGTATATTCCGCCTCAATTACAATCGGTAAGGATGCTGACGGATAGCCGTGGCTATGAAGGCGAGTGTTATGATAGACGGGTTCTTTTGTCTATCTAGGAGGCTTTGCCTGATGGAGATCACCAAGGATATCCGCTACATCGGTGTCGACGATCACGACATTGACCTGTTCGAGGGCCAGTACGATGTGTCCGAGAACGGTATGGCATACAACAGCTACGTTATCTTGGGCGAAAAGATCGCTGTCGCCGATTCAGTCGACGGCGGTTTTGTTGACGAGTGGCTCGGCAACCTCGAGGCCGTGCTCGATGGCCGTACGCCCGACTACCTGGTTGTCCATCACATGGAGCCCGATCACTCCGCCGGTATCGCCGCCTTTATGGAGCGCTATCCCCAGACACAGATTGTGGCCAGCATGGGCGCCTTCCGCATGATGGTCAACTACTTTGGCACCGACTACCCCGAGCGCAAGATGGTCGTCAAAGAGGGCGACGTGCTCGATCTGGGCGGTCACAGCCTAACGTTTGTCGGCGCCCCCAACGTTCACTGGCCCGAGGTGATCTTCTCCTACGAGTCTACCGATAAGGTGCTCTTTAGTGCCGACGGCTTTGGCAAGTTCGGCGCCAACGACATCGAGGACCCGGAAGGCTGGGCTTGTGAAGCGCGCCGCTACTACTTTGGCATCGTCGGTAAGTTCGGCAAATTCGTGCAGACCGTGCTCAAGAAGGCCGCCGATCTGGATATCCAGATCATCTGTCCGCTCCACGGCCCCGTACTGACCGAGAACCTGGGCTATTACCTCGACACCTATAACACCTGGTCGAGCTATCAGCCCGAGGACGAGGGCATCACGATCGCCTATGCGAGCGTGTATGGCCATCTGAAGGCTGCCGTTGAGGAGCTTGCAACTGCGCTCGAGGCTCGCGGCCAGAAGGTTTCCGTCTTTGACCTGGCTCGCGACGACATGGCCGAGGCCGTTGAGGATGCGTTCCGCTATGACCGTCTGGTGCTCGCCTCCATCACCTATCAGGGCGAGATCTTCCCGTTCATGAGCACCTTTATCCACACGCTTGCCGAGCACGCCTATCAGAACCGTACGGTGGCGCTCGTTGAGGCCGGCTCCTGGGCGCCCACCGCTGCCAAGGTTATGACCAAGGAGCTCGGGGGCATGAAGGACATCACCATGGCGCAGAACAAGGTGACCGTGCTGGGTTCGCTCAACGACGCCTCGCGCGCTCAGATCGAGGCCCTTGCTGACGAGCTGTCCAAGTAGCGACACATTCACTTCTGATGCTCAACCACCACAAAGGAGACCTTTGTGGTGGTTTTTGTTTAAGCGCCGGCGATGAGGAGATTTGGGCGGGCGTTGTCGACGATCTCGGCGATTGAGGTGGCGACGGCATTATCGGGGTCACGGTCCATCACGATGGAGTCGACGTCGGCGAGTTCGGCAAAGCGGTACATGCCGCGTCCGTTAACCTTGCTGGCGTCCATGAGGGCGACGCTTTGACGGGCGGCACCGACCATAGCCGCTTTGGTCTCGGCCATCTGCGGAAAGTCGGTCGTAAAGCCGCAGCTGGGGACAAAAGCGCCAGGGCACATGACGGCAAGATCGGCATGGACCATTTGGAGCGCTTGCATAGTGAGCGGTCCGTACAAATAACGATGGCCTTTGCGCAGCGCCCCGCCCAGCATGACGACATCGACCGAGGGCATGCTCTCGTCGATGTAATCGGCAATGGTAATGTCTGCCGTGATGACGGTGATACCGTCGCGCTGATCGAGGAGCCGGACGAACTCGAGCGCCGTGGTGCCCGAGTCGACGAGCAACGTGTCGCCGTCATTGACGAGCTCGATGGCGCTTTGTGCGATGGCCTGCTTGGCGGCGACGTTGACATTGATGCGGCGATCCTGCGTGGAGACGGTCAGACGTTTGTGGAGCGACACGGCGCCACCATGCGTGCGGCGCAGCTTGCCTGCTTCGGCGAGCGCGTCCAGGTCGGCGCGGGCAGTGACGGAGGACACGCCAAAGGTCTGGGCGATTTCTGCTACCTGCACCGAGGCGTTATGATCGAGCATTTCCATAATGGCGGTACGGCGTTCGTCGGCAAAAGCACGGTTGGTGGCTTGGGCCATGCTTGCTCCATTCTCGGCTAAATTTGCAGGAATTGTGTTGACTCTATTTTCGTTCATTTTCTTTTTGAGTAAGAAAACACCTTTCGATTACTTATCTTTTCTATAAAAGAAAGACGCTGAACGCTCAAAATTCAATATCGAACATGTCAGCTCGGCTCAAATTCCTTCCGTTTGCTTTTCAAAAACGACTGTATTGACCTGCATGGGCTCAATATCTCGCACGTGCAAAGCCGCTGAATTTCATACAATGAGCGCAGTAAAACGCAAGGTAAAACGCCTTGTGAACAACTACGCCCGATGTCCAGATGCGGGCGAGGGAGAGGAGCAAACGCTCATGGCACTTGTTACCACCGAAAAGATGCTCAAGGACGCTCAGGCCGGCCACTACGCCGTCGGCGCGTTCAACGTCGAGAACCTCGAGTTTGTTATGGCCGTTCTGGCCGCTGCCGAGGAGACCAAGTCCCCCGTCATCATGCAGACCACCCCGGGCACCATCAAGACCGCTGGCCTGGATTACTTCTACGGCATGGTCAAGGCTGCCGCCGAGCGCGCTTCCGTGCCCGTCGCCCTGCACCTCGATCACGGCGATGGCTATGACCGCTGCATGCAGGCCTTCCGCACGGGCTACACCTCTGTCATGATTGACGGTTCGCACGAGTCCTTCGAGGACAACATCGCCCTGACCAAGTCCGTCGCCGATGCTGGCCGCGCCATGGGCGTGCCCGTCGAGGCTGAGCTTGGCAAGGTCAGCGGCAAGGAGGACGACGGTCCCGCGGTTGAGGGCGAGAGCCCCTACACCGATCCGGCCGAGGCCAAGGAGTTCGTCGAGCGTACCGGCTGCACCTCCCTCGCAATTGGCGTTGGCACCAGCCACGGTGTGTACACGAGCGATCCGCACATCGAGCAGTCCGTGGTCAAGGCCATCCGCGACGCCGTCGACGTGCCGCTGGTCCTGCACGGCACCTCCGGTGTGCCCGATGAGCAGGTTGCCGAGGCTGTGAAGAACGGCATCTGCAAGGTTAACTACGCCACTGAGCTGCGTCAGGCCTACACCAAGGGCTTCATGGCCTACATGGCCGAGAACCCCGCCTGCTTCGATCCTAAGAAGCCGGCCAAGGAGGGCATGCGTGAGATCACCGAGCTGGTTAAGATCCGCATGACCAACCTCAACTCTGTGGGCAAAGCAGAGTAACAGCAAGGGTACTTCGACTCGCTACATATCCCGGGGAGGGACGAGGGCCTAGTTCCCCAATCGTCCTCGGGCATGCAAAAAGCCTCGCTGCGCACTTCGTGCGGCGAGGCTTTTTGCCCCCTGCGGAAAGATTGGGGAACTAGGCTCTCGTCCCTCCCAGCTTGGCCTACTCGAGGTCGTCGCCCTTGTGGCGTTAGGTCTGAAAATAATAAGAAGCGTTGGCAACGGGGGCCTTCGCGCTGCGGAATGATTTTGGAAACTAAGTACGGGGACCCGCCCAAGCCGTCCTGCTCGATCGCCCTTGTGGCGTTGGGGCTGAAGGGGTGGGGCGCGAGGGGCGCTTTGTTGATGAGGGGTTAGTATGCCCGGGCTTGGTTGGGGAATGACTTGTTTAGGGATGCTTGGAGCTTTTCGAACGATGCTCGCAAGTTGTGGCTCTGGTCGGTTGAGCGTTTGGCTTTTGTGGTGGGGGAGTCGAGGAGGCCGTTTCTCTGTGTCGGGGGGAAGGAGAAAAGGTTTGCATGATTTAGGGATGGCTGCTGTGCTGCGTCATTGGAAGAATGCATGCTTATGCGGCCTCCTCGATGTCCACCAAAAGGTTGCGCACGGGGTGTGCTGCTAGGTCCCGTGCGTTGGCAGTATTATGCCGCGGCTGCTGCAAAGAAGTGCTAAAGAAAGGCTTAATGAGGTTTGACGTTGCGATGAAACCGCAGGTAAAAGCTATCGAGTAACACTCTTGAAAGGTTTTGGGCTTAAGGGCTTTCTAAGGTTTGTGGCACGGATGTGGCTTGCCTGTGTGGGGCGTGTGGACGGCTCGTTCCTAGCGCTGCGGCTCTGCAGTGCGCACCTGCTCGATGACCTTTTCCATGGTGGCGTCGATGCGGTCCTTTTTGAGTTCGCATTCCCAGATGGTTATGGGCGTCCAGCCCATTTGGGTAAGCGCGTCGATGGCAGCGCGGTCGCGCTCGACGTTGCGACGGAACTTTGCCTCCCAAAACTCAACGTTGCGCTTGGGCTTGCTAGGGTTGCACTTGGGGCAGCGGTGCCAAAAGCAACCGTTGACGAAGATGGCGATCTTGCGCCCGGGGAAGGCGATATCGGGTTTGCCGGGAACCTTCCATTCCAAACGATAGCCCGTGAGGCCCGCGGCGCGCAGGCGCTGACGTACGAGCAGCTCGGGTTTGGTGTTCGCACGCTTGTTGCCCTTCATGGACTTTTTTATAGCGGCGCGACGGCGCACCAGTTCGCGCTCGTCGGCTGAAAGGTCCGAGGTATCGATGCCGTCGAGCAGACCGGGTTTGGGACGCTTCTTGCTGCGGCGCTTAGGTGCGCGCTTGGATTTGGTGGCGGGTTTGTCGGTCGTGGTGGCCTCGGCGTCGTTGGCAGTGCCGTTGGCCTCAAGCCGATCTTCCTTCAACTCAATCAGAGCATCGATAAGCCCTTTGTCGGCGGGCATCCACTCAACCGTGGCAAGCGAGGTGCGCGGAATCCAGCGGATATCGAGCTGGCGGTCGTGCTTCTGGGGTTCATCGGATTCATCGGCGAGCGAGCAGTAGTAACACTCCATCGAGAGATGGAAATCGGGGTAGTCATACTCAACGGTGTAAAAATCGCGCAGGTTGGTGACTTTTACCCGCAGCTCTTCCATGAGTTCGCGGCGTACGGCGTCCTCGGGCGTCTCGCCGCGCATGAGCTTGCCGCCGGGGAACTCCCAAAGTCCCTGCATGTCGCCATAGCCGCGCTGCACGGCAAGCAGCTCGTCAGATCCTTCCTTGCGAATGATCCCAGCGGCAACATGAACAGTCTTCAACAGGAGTCCTCTCTCAATATCAACACGTGGCAGGGCGGCTACCCGTACCTTACACAACGGTAAGGCAAGCGTAAGCCATATCGATGGTAGCCGACTCGTCTTCTTGCGACTATAGATGCCGTAGACTAATCGCAAGAAAGGACTCGGTATGCAAACCACGCACATGGCGACCCCGGTACTGGAGGTCGCGCATCTCGAAAAGGTATATGGGGCGCTGGGCAACGTGACCCGCGCGCTCAACGACGTCAGCTTTACCGTCAACCGCGGGGAATTCGTGGGCATCATGGGCGCTTCGGGCTCGGGCAAGTCGACGTTGCTCAACTGCGTCTCGACCATCGATAGCGCCACGAGCGGCACGATCCGCATTAACGGTCAGGACGTGACGCGCATGAAGCAGGCCAAGCTTTCGCAGTTCCGCCGCGAGGAGCTCGGCTTTATCTTCCAGGACTCCAACCTGCTCGATACGCTCACGGCACGCGAGAACATCGCCCTGCCGCTCACCATCGCCCGCACAAACTCGGCAGAGATCTCGACCCGCGTGCAGGATGTGGCAGCGCGCCTGTCCATCAGCCAGGTGCTCGACAAGTATCCCTACCAGATGTCCGGCGGTCAGCAGCAGCGCGTTGCCGCGGCTCGCGCGCTCGTCACCGACCCCACCATGATCATGGCCGACGAGCCCACCGGCGCCCTCGATTCCAAGAGCGCCCGCCTGCTGCTCGAGAGCCTGGAGTCCCTCAATCGCCGCCTGCGCGCCACCGTGCTCATGGTCACGCATGACAGCTTTGCTGCCAGCTACACGAGCCGCGTGCTGTTTATCCGCGACGGCAAGATCTTCACCGAGCTGCGCCGCGGCGACACCGACCGCCGAGAGTTTTTCGACCGCATAATGGAGGTCGTTGCCATGATGGGCGGTGAGGGCTCCGATGCTCTGTAAACTCGCTTGGGGCAACGTCCGCCGCGCCGGCCGCGACTACCTCGTCTACCTTTTGACGCTCACCCTGGGCGTCACGGTCTTCTATGCCTTTAACACCATCTCGATGCAGGTCGACATCGCCGGAATCGATGAAAAGGGCTTGGCGCAGGTTATGGGCAGCATGCTCGGCGACCTGACGTACTTTTTGGCCGGTGTCATGGCCTTTTTGATGGTGTATGCCAACAACTTCATCATGAAACGCCGCAAGAAGGAGTTTGGCCTGTACCAGGTGCTCGGCATGGGGCGTGGGCGCGTCGCCACGATCATGGCGCTCGAGACGGTGATCGTCTCGGTCGGCGCCTTTGTCGCCGGCATTGTGCTGGGCGTGGGACTCTCCCAGCTCATGACGTTCTTTACGGCCTCGCTCTTTAAGACACAGATCGCCAATTTCCACTTCTTTTTCTCGGTGCATGCGTTCAGCCTGACCCTTGCCTGCATGCTCGTGATGTTTGTGCTCACGCTACTGCTGAACCTTCGCGCCGTGCGTCGTACCAAACTCATCGAGCTTATGGGTGCCGAGCGTCGCAACGAGAGCATCAAGACACGCAACCCCTGGATCGCGATTGCCATTTTTGCCGTGGGTGTGGTGCTTGTGGGCGTGGCCTATTACCGTCTGCTACGTGATGGGTTCCCGCTAACCGCGACGGACAGCAAGCTGCAAGAGGCCATGAACCAGTTTGGTATTACGACCGCTATGGTTACCGTGGGCACCTTTGCCCTGTTCTGGGGACTCTCGGGCATGCTCATTAAGCTGCTGCAGAGCCTGCGCGGCGTGTATTGGCGCGGCCTCAACATGTTTACCGTGCGCCAGCTTGCGGCCAAGGTCAACACGGTGTGCTTTTCGATGGGCGTCATCGCGATGCTCCTGTTTTTGGCCATCACCTCGGTGACGTGCGGTATGTCGATCGCCAACGTGATGAACGAAAACCTGGAGCGCTATAATCCGGCCGACATGTCGCAGACGTATATCTATTACGCGCCCGATACGCTCGACTACTACAAAGAGTATGTCAATCCGTCTGAGGCCGATCGCATGGTGCTGGCCGATAGTACGGTCGATTTGTACTCCGCATGGCACGGCGATCGTGTCGACCCCGATAACGTTGCAGACGGTATTAAAGGCAAGTCGGCGGGCAACAACGACGAGACCGGCAAGAAGGTCAATATCGCCGATGTTGCCGGTGAGCATGTGCAGATCGATTCGTATCTGAGTTACCCAGTTGGCGGCTCGAATCCTTCGGTGACCCCAAGTGAGATGTGCAAGATCATGGGCGAAAAGCTTCCCAAGGCGTTCGGGGGTAGCAATGCCGATGCGATGGGTCTGTATGTGACGCCGGCGAGCCAGTACAACAAACTGCGCCAGATGATGGGCGAGGAGCCGGTGCACATCGGTCGCGACCAGTATCTGCTCACGTGTGATATGGGCGGCGAGCTGGTCGACCTGTACACCAAGTATATGGCTGGCGGCCATGCCCTTACCTTGGGTGGGCATACGCTCAAGCCCGCAACCGATAAGTCGGACGAGGACACTGCGGCCATCGTCAACTCGGCGATGGGTAGTAATCCGGGCACCGTCGTCGTTGCCGACGAGCTGTTGTCCCAACTTAATCTGCAGCCGTATTCCAGTAGCCTGCTCGTTAACTACAAACAGGGGATGGATACGACCGAGGCAGACGAGAGCATTAAATACACTGTGCTCGACAATCTGCTCGTTGACGGCAAGGAGTCGGGGTCGTGGGGAACCTTCATCACACGCTCCGAGATGTACACGCAAGCAGCGCAAATGAACGGTCTTATTAGCTACCTAGCCATCTACATCGGCTTTGTATTGGTTGTTGCATGCGCGGCGATTCTGTCGATCCAGCAACTCTCCAACGTGGCCGACGGCAGCCGCAGCTATCGTGTGCTGGCACAGATCGGCTGCGACGACCGCCAGATTCGCCATTCGGTGATGGCACAGCAGGCGGTATTCTTCCTGTTCCCGCTGGCAGTGGGCCTGGCGCACTCCTTTGTGGCACTTAAGGTGATCATCGAGCTGGTGAGTATTTTCGGAAATATGAGCATCGGCGGCACCGTTGGCCTCACCTGTGCAATCTTCCTGGCAGCATACGGTGGCTACTTCCTGGTGACCTACCTCATGAGCACCGGCATGGTGCGAGCCGCCATAGCCACCCGCTACAGCGAGTAACAAGCGGGCAAAATCGTCGCAAAATCAGAGGCGTATGACCGCCGCGAAGGGACCAGGGGCCCTTTCGCGGCGGTTTTTGCCTATCTGGGGGTGTCTCAGATGCAAGTGAGTAGACTTTTCTGAACCTGCCGAGCACATCGCGACAAATACTCAATAAAACCGCAGGTCAGAGCCATGTCGTTTTGGGGCGTGCTTGGCCTCCTGCAAAAAGCCTACTCACTTGGTTTTCTGCTAGAAGACCGCCACGAGGTAAGGCAACTCCCCCGGGTAGTCGTTGGGGACGTTCTTAAACGACTAGTCAAACAAGAACGTCTCCAATGACTAGAAAAGGAACGTCCCTAACTGCCGCATCCGGAGCAGGACAACGCCGCAGGTAGAGGACGGATAGCGAGCGGGTCGCATTTGAGACAAGGTGACGTGAAACGAAAGGGCGCTGACCTTCTGGTCGCGCCCTTGAGGTTGAACGTCAGATTGTACAGGTGCGGCCCGCGCAGCGTCGGCCGGTTACGGCGTTTGGTAAAACGCCGTAACTCTAAATACGTTCCGCGATCTCGTGGATGAGGTAGTCGGTCTTTTCCCAGCCCAGGCACGGGTCGGTGATTGACTTGCCAAAGACACCGCCGTCGACCGGCTGGTTGCCGTCCTCCAGGTAGGACTCGATCATAAAGCCCTTGACCAGCTTGGAGATGGACTCGTTGCGGCGGCAGCTGTCGAGCACCTCCTTGCAAATGCGATACTGCTCCAGCGGACGCTTGCCCGAGTTGTCGTGGTTGCAGTCGATGACCGCTGCCGGATTGGCATAGCCGGCATGCTCGGTATAGCGTTCGGCCAGGCGTTCCAGGTGTTCGTAGTGGTAGTTGGGGTAGGTGCGCCCATCGAGACCGATGTAGCCACGCATAACGGCGTGTGCGAGCGGGTTGCCGTCGCACTCGACCTCCCAGTTGCGGAAGATGAAGCTCTGGTGCGCCTGCGCGGCGTAAATGGAGTTGAGCATAACGGTGGTAGAGCCGGCAGTGGGATTCTTCATGCCGACGGGTACCGAAATGCCGCTCGACACCAGGCGATGCTCCTGGTTCTCGACCGAGCGTGCGCCCACGGCAACATAGCTCAGCAGGTCGACGAGGTATTGGTAGTTGGACGGGTAGAGCATCTCATCGGCGGTAAAGAAGCCCGTTTCCTCAATAACGCGCAGGTGCATGTGGCGGATGGCCTTGACGCCCTCGAGCAGGTCGTCGGGAGCCTCGGGGTTGGGGTTGTGCAGCAGGCCCTTGTAGCCGGTGCCCTTGGTGCGCGGCTTGTTGGTGTAGACGCGCGGAATGATGATGAGCTTGTCCTTGACCTCTTCGGCGGTCTTGGCCAGTCGGTTCATATACTCGAGCACCGAATCCTCGCGGTCGGCAGAGCACGGGCCGATGATGAGCACCTTACGTGCGTCCTCGCCGGTAAAGACTTTGGCGACCTCGGCGTCAAATGCCTGCTTTTTGGCGGTAAGCTCGGCAGAAAGTGGCATTTCCTCGCGGATCTCCATGGGGATCGGCAGCCTGCGTTTGAATTCCATGGCCATAGGGGTCTCCTCAATCTATAGAAAGAGCAATAAGCGTATTGTCGAATGCTCGGCATTATCCGCTGTCGCACGCTAAAGTGCAAGCCCTTGTCACCCCGAAACCTACCAAAAAGGGACAGGTTTATTTTGGCAGGTTTTATCTGGGTAAACGTCGGCGGATGCTGGGAGGGAGCGGCGCCGCGCGGGACCCTAAGGCTGTTGTCGGTTCCCCAGGAAATACCCTGTGGGCAAAAAATGCCAAATATGAGTACGGTTGCTAGCTTAGTATCATATTGCCTTCGCAAAATAATAGACATAACAGCAAAATATGTTCATTAACGCAAACACATATAAGTTCGCTATAGGGCTGTTTGATCATTTTAGGGACGCGTGTAAGCCGTGAAAACGGTATTTGGGGCTGTTTTGGCTGTTACTAAAAGGGTAACAGTACTCATATTTGCCATTTTTTGCCCACGGGGCCTCGAAAGGGCTGTCAATCAGGTCCCAGGGGAGGCGGTTTGAGGGTCGCAGAACAAAAAAACGGGGGCACAGGTTGTCCTGCGCCCCCGTTCTCTGGGCATTGCTGCTGCTTGCCGCCGAATCTACGCAGCCTCGTCGAACTGCGAGTTATACAGATCGGCGTAGAAGCCGCCCTGGGCGAGCAGCTCGTCGTGCGTGCCCTTCTCGACGATGTCGCCGTCGCGAATTACCAAGATCACGTCGGCGTTGCGGATCGTGGACAGGCGGTGCGCGATGACAAAGCTCGTGCGGCCCTGCATCAGCGCATCCATGGCGCGCTGGATGAGCTCCTCGGTGCGGGTATCGACGTTGGAGGTCGCCTCGTCCAGAATCAGCGCCGGACGGTCGGCCAAAATGGCGCGGGCGATGGTCACGAGCTGGCGCTGACCCTGCGACAGGTTAGTGCCCTCCTCGTTAATCATAAAGTCGTAGCCACCGGCGAGCGTATGGATAAAGTGGTCGCAGCGTGCGGCGCGTGCAGCGGCTTCGACCTCGGCATCGCTCGCGTCGGGGCGTCCGTAGCGGATGTTCTCGCGGATGGTGCCGTTAAACAGCCAGGTATCCTGCAGCACCATGGCAAACTCGCCGCGCAGCGCCGCGCGGTCCCAGTCGCGCACGTCGACGCCCTCGACACGCAGCGAGCCGCCGTCCACGTCGTAGAAGCGCTGCAGCAGCTTAATGAGCGTGGTCTTGCCGGCGCCGGTAGGACCGACGATGGCGATGGTCTGGCCGGGCTGCGCCTCGCAGCTAAAGTCGTGGATGATGGTCTTGTCGGGCGTGTAGCCAAACTTGACATGGTCAAACTCCACGTGGCCGGGGCGCTTCTCGGGAATCTGCGCGTCGGCCTTCTGCTCCTCCTCGGGCGCGGCCAGGAACTCAAAGACGCGCTCGGTGGCAGCGGCCATCGACTGCATCGTGTTGCTCACGTTGCCCAGCTGCTGCACGGGTTGCGTAAAGTTGCGCACGTACTGGATAAAGCTCTGGATGTCGCCGGGCGTGGCATTGCCGGTCAGCGCGAGCTGTGCGCCCACCACGACAACGCCTACGTAGCCCATGTTACCCACCAGGCTCATAAGCGGCATCATCAGGCCCGACAGGAACTGCGAACGCCATCCGCTAATAAACAGACGGTCGTTTTGACGGTCGAACTCCTCGATTGAGGCCTCGGCGCGATTGAACACCTGAATGACATTCTGGCCGGCAAAGTCCTCCTCGATAATGCCATTGACGGCGCCCAGGACTTGCTGTTGCTCGCGGAAGTACGGCTGCGAGAAGTGAATCATCACGGTCAGGATAATCGCGGCTGCCGGCAGCGTGAGCACGGTGACGCCGGTGAGCGGCAGGCTGATCGACAGCATCATGACGAGCACGCCGATAATCTGCGTTACCGACGTGATGAGCTGCGTCACGCTCTGGTTGAGCGACTGACCGAGCGTGTCGACGTCGTTGGTGATGCGGCTGAGCACATCGCCCTTGCTGTGACCGTTGAAGTAGCTCATCGGCACGACGGCAATCTTGGCGGCGATCTCCTTGCGCATTCGGTAGCAGATCTTTTGCGTGACACCGGTCATGAGCCAGCCCTGGATCAGACTGCAGACAGAGCTCGCCAGATACAGGCAGAGCAAAAAGCCGAGCGTCTTGGCGATCCAGTCAAAGTCAACGTCGCCGGTGCCGTTGACCTTGGCGACCAGGCCTTCGAACAGTTTGGTGGTAACCTGGCCGAGCACCTTGGGCCCCACAATGTTAAAGATGACCGAGCACACGGCAAAGGCGACGGCGGTAAACACGGCAATCTTGTGCTGGCCGATATAGCCGAGCAGCTGCCTCATGGTGCCCTTAAAGTCCTTGGCCTTTTCGCCGCGACGCATGCCGCCCATGCGGCCCATGGGACCACGCTGGCGGGTGGGCTTGGGAATCTGAGTCTTGGTCTCGTCTGCCATTAGCGCTCGCCTCCTTCCGTGACGGCTGCAATTTCTTCTTGGGTAAGCCCCAGCTCCTCGGCGGAAAGCTGCGACTGTGCGATCTCCAGGTACGCCGGGCAGCTGCGCAGCAGCTCCTCGTGCGTACCGGTGCCCACCACGTGGCCGTCGTCGAGTACAATGATCTGGTCGGCGTGCATGATGGTCGCGATGCGCTGGGCCACGACCACGAGTGCGGCGTCGGTAACGTTTTTGGCCAGCTCCTCGCGCAGGCGCGCGTCGGTCTTGTAGTCGAGGGCGCTAAACGAGTCGTCGAACACCACGACTTCGGGCTTCTTGGCCAGGGCGCGGGCGATGGCCAGGCGCTGGCGCTGACCGCCCGAGACATTGGAGCCGCCCTGGCTGATGGGGGAGTCGTAGCCGCCCTCGCGCTCGGCGATAAAGTCCTCGGCCTGGGCGATGCATGCCGCCTTGTGCATGTCGTCATCGCTTACCATGTCGCCGGCAAACTTGAGGTTGCTCTCGACGGTGCCCGAGAACAGGCGTCCCTGCTGCGGGATGTAACCAATGCGGCGGCGCAGCTCGGAAAGGGTCATATCGCGCACGTCGATGCCGTCAAGCGAAATGCTGCCGCCCGTGACGTCGTACAGGCGCGGAATCAACTGCACGAGCGTGGACTTGCCCGAGCCCGTGGAGCCAATGATGCCGAGCATCTGACCGGCATGCGTGGTGAAGTTCACGCCGCTGATGACATCGGCGCGGGCATCGGGATACTGGAAGCTCACGTCGCGGAAGGTGAGCTCACCGTGCGGCGCGCTGGCCACGGGCAGTTTGGGCGAGACAGGGTCGTTGATGCTCGTGGGGCAAGTGATGACCTCTTCCACACGCTCGGCTGCGACCTCGGCGCGGGGCAGGATAACCGAAACCATGGTGAGGATCATAAACGCCATGACGATCTGCATGGTGTAGGAGATAAACGCCATCATGTTGCCGACCTGCATCACGCCGTCGGACACGCCCTGCGCGCCAAACCAGACGATAAGCACGGTGATGCAGTTCATGACGAGCATCATGAGCGGCATCATAAAACTCATGGCTCGGTTGGTGTAGAGCTGCGTGGTCATTAGGTCGAGCGATGCCTTGTCAAAACGCTCGAGCTCATGCTCCTCGCGGTTGAACGAACGGATGGGCATCAGGCCATCGAGCAACTCGCGGGCGGTAAGGTTCACGCGGTCCACAAAGCTCTGCATCTTTTTGAACTTGGGCATGGTGAGGCCCATAAGCACGCCGACGACGGCCGAGACGGCGATGATGGCAACGGCGATGGTCCATTCCAGGCCGGTATGGTTGGCCAGGACGCGCATGACGGCGACGATGCCCATGACGGGGGCCATCAGACACATGCGGATAAACAGGGTTGCGGCCATCTGGATCTGCTGAATGTCGTTGGTGCAGCGGGTGATGAGCGAGGCCTGGCTAAACTTGCCCACCTCGGCCGGCGAGAAGTGCATAACCTTGTTGAAGGTCTCGCGGCGCAGGTCGCGGGCGATGGAGCAGGCGGTGCGCGAAGCCACGGCACCGGTCAGGATGGTGGCAACGAGCGACACCAGGCACAGCCCAAACATCGTGGTCGCCATGCGGCTCAGGTAGGCGTTCTGCACGTCGGCGGGGTCGATGCCCTGTGCCTTGTACTCGTCCTGTACATAGCTCACGGCGCGCTGGGTGACGATGGAGCCCGACATGGAGCCCATTTTGTCCGCCATTTGGTTGGCGCCCTCGACGAGCTTGCTTTGGTCTACCAGACCGCCCTCGACACCCAGGTGCAGGCTCTTCATGGTGATCTTACCGCCGTCGGCATCAATCTGCTTTTGCATGTTCTGCGCCGCCGCGGCCTTCTGCTGCATCTCGGCGAGCTGCTCGGGCGTCATGGCAGCCATCTGCTCGGGGGTGGGCATGGCCTGGGCAGCGTTGTTGTCTTTCTCGCTGGACGAGCCCATCATGTCGCCCATGGAGCTGGCGTCAATGCCCTGGTCGAGCGAAAGGACGACAGTCTCGGGCAGGCTCATGATGTCGGCAATCTTGCCTCCATCGGCACGCTCTTCCTCGGTACCCTTATACGTTCGAATGCCATTTTTGTCAGCCTTGCTAAACACGGCCTCCACAGCTTTGGCGTCCTTGGTGCTCATAAAGAGTTCAAGGTCGTCGAGCGATTCGGCGCGAATGGTGTCGGGCACGGGCGAGGCGATGCCGCCTTGCTGCACACCCACGTCGACGATGTCGCTCATATAGGTAGGCAGTGCCAGATCGGCGTTGCAGCTGATTACGATAAGTACGATAGCTGCGAACAGTGCCAGGACATGCTTTTTAAAGAGCTTGAGAATCCTCACTCGGCATCTCTCCTTTCTTGATTGCGGTCGATAATTTCGTTGGCACGTCTAAGAAGGCGCACCATCTCTTGGGTATCTGTTTCGCCAAGCTGCTCGAGGAAGGCCGCGGTGCGGTCCTCGAATTCCCGACGTTTGATTTCGATAACCTGGAATCCTTTGTCGGTCACCGTGACGTGTACGCGACGACGGTCGGTCTTTGAGTGCTCGCGCTCGACCCAGCCCTTGGCCTCGAGGGCGCGCAGGATATTGGCGATGCGGGCGCTGGAGACCCAGGCGCGATCGGCGAGTTCGCTCGGCGTGAGCGAGCCGCCAGCGCGCATGAGAGCGCGCATGACAGCCATCTCGCCGCCGAGAGCTTTGTCCGCAAAGCGCGAAATGCGCTGATGCATGCTGCCAAACTCAGTTAAGAGCTGACGTCCAAGCTCATGGAAATCGGTATCTTCCACCGAAAACCCCTAACACTAGAAACTATTTTCGGTGAAAGATGATACCCCCGCCCAAGCATTCCATTCGGTAGATTTCTAGGCATGTCCCAAAAATCTACTTGGCCGCTAGGCAATATAAAGAGCGTATAAAGAATTAAAATAATTCAATAATTGTAGCGTTTCAAAGAATTATCATGCACGCGGTTAGGCGAGGGGTTGTCACCACCATGACGACTGGGACTCATATAATCGCCACGTGCGATGCTTCAACTTCCCGCGAGGAGACACCTTATATAAAGGGGGATGGAGTCATGGCATTTGACTTCACGGGCAAGACCGCGATTGTCACGGGCGGCACTCAGGGCATTGGCCTCGAGATCGCCAAGGGCATCGTCGCGGGCGGCGGACATGTCGCGCTCATCGCAAGGAACGCTGCTAAGGGCGAGGCCGCGGTGGCCGAGCTTGGCGAGGGCAACAAGTTCTATCAGCTCGATGTCGCCGATGCACCCAAGGCGCGCGAGACCGTCGAGCAGATTTTTACGGACCTGCCGCAAACCAACATCCTGATCAACTGCGCTGGCGTCATCAGCACCAAGAAGTTCGACGAGATCGATGACACCGAGTGGCGTCGCACCATCGACATCAACCTCAACGGTACCTTTACCATGATGAACGCCGTGTACCCGCACTTTAAGGCGGCCCATGCCGGCACTATCGTCAACGTGAGTTCCGTTGCGGGCAAGATCGGTGGCGGCCTGCTCGGCACCGCCGCCTACGCCAGCTCCAAGGCCGGTGTTAACGGTCTAACCAAGGCAGTCGCCAAGGAAGGCGGCAAGTTTGGCGTCCGCTGCAACGCCGTGTGCCCGTCGCTCACGTTGACCGATATGACCTCGATTCTCTCTGACGAGAACTCTCAGCGCATCATCAACGGTATTCCTCTGGGCCGCGCCGCCCAGGCCAGCGAGCCTGCGCAGATGGTGCTGTTCTTCGCTTCCGACCTCGCCAGCTTCGTGAACGGCGAGATCGGCGACTGCGACGGCGGCATCGTCCTGGACGGGTAATACCCCGCGGTGATAGTTTGGCGGCGACCCTGGCGACTCGGGGTTGTCGCCTTCTTTCTGACATAGGCGCGTGCGGCTACGAATCGCATGCATCCAAAGGAGATATATATGAGTGAATCGACTGCGGTGGAGGCGCCGGCGGTAAAGGAGCCGTTCTTTAAGATGTCCTCCATCCCGGGCGCCAATATTTTGGTGCCGCTTCTGTTGGGCTGTCTGCTCAACACGCTATTCCCCGACCTGTTCAAAACGCTCGGCAGCTTTACGCTTGGCATGACCCAGCAGGGTGCAGGCCCGCTCGTGGGCGCCTTTTTGCTCATCGTCGGTACGACGATTTCGTTTAAGAGTGCCCCTGCCGCCGCTGCCCGCGGCGCCATCATCATCGCCGTCAAGCAGATCGTGGTCGTTGCCGTGTCGCTGCTCATCCTTTATGTGTTCAACGACAACCTGTTTGGTATCTCTGCCATGGTGATGCTGGCGGCTTGCACAGGTGCCAACAACGCTATGTACGCTGGACTGATGGGCACCATGGGCAACGAGGCCGAGCGTGGCGCCGTCGCCATCACCACGCTCGTTGTCGGCCCTCCGGTCACGATGATTGTCCTTGGCGCCGCCGGTCAGGCTCCGATTGGCTGGTCGCTCGTGGGCGCCATCCTTCCGATTGTCGTTGGCATTATCCTGGGCAACCTGTTCCCCAGCTTTAAGAAGATGATGGCACCGGCACTTTCCGCCATCATCGTGCTCGTCTTCTTTGCCATGGGCTCGACCATGACCTTTGGCCAGCTCATTAATGGCGGTCTCCCCGGTATTCTGCTCGGCGTGATCTGCTCGGTGGTCTTTGCAATTCCCGTTATCGCGGTCGATAAGCTCACGGGCGGTACGGGTGTCGCAGGTGCGGCCATTTCGAGCTGCGCCGGAGCCAATGTGGCCACGCCTGCTGCCATGGCAAGCGTCAACGAGGCCTTGTACGGCGGTGCGGTGCTCGCGACGGCCACGGCACAGGTTGCTGCCTGCGCAATCGTGACGGCTATTTTGACCCCGCTGGTCACCAGCTGGTGCTACAAGCATTTTGAGGGCCAGGGCAACGGCGATAGCAAGGCAACGACCGACAAGGCCGCCGCAGCCGCCTAATGCCAAGCGGCAATCAAAGCTAAAAACTAGCTACGCCACAGGGCGGCCACGGGGGATCCC
>CABQXN010000031.1:0-22876 GCA_902468085.1 uncultured Collinsella sp. | reverse complement strand
GGAGACGGCGAGTTAGCCGGCAGGTCGGCATGTCAATCCTGGTCTAACAGAGCCTAATTTAATCCCCGTCCCAGAAAAATTATCCCGCGTGGGCTTGTGGCTCACGCGGGATAATGGCCTCTTACTTTTTCTTGTCCTGCTCCAGCAGTTCGGACGGTGTGCGATCGGGCTTGCCGCCGCGGAAAATCTCGCGGCCATGCAGACGATGCTCCAGGTCACGTTCGGCCTTTTCCTCGTCAATCTTGGTCTGGCTCACCACCGGGTCCTCAATCAACGACGACACCGAGTTCACCTGCTTCTGAATGCGCTCGGCGATGGTGTCATCCATACTCACGATGCGCATCTTCCAGTCGATACTCGTGGCGTTGGATGAGCTCTTGGTCCACACGAACGTCAAAATGGCGCTCTGGTGGCCGCGCGCGGGGAACATGCCAAAGAAGGAATCGTGCTGAATGTTGCTATCCTCGTCGATATAGGCGTGAACGTTATACACCACGCGGTCGATCTTATCGTTGAGTAACGCGTTGGTCGCAAGCGCCGCGGCCTGAATCTGCCCGTTGGACAGCAGCTCGAGCTCGTTGGCAGACGATGTGTCCAACACCGTCACCTCGACCGTGCCCGTGCGTTCATCGGCTTCATCGACGGTGAAGTCGAGCGGGAACTGCGTAAAGCCGTTGCCCCATTCAAGTCCACCCTTCAGCGCCGTCGAAACGGTATCGACCGAAACGCTCTCGGACAGGTTGGCGGTGTTCAGACGGCGCATCACGCCGTAGCCAATCTGCATGCCCACGATCAGCACCAAAATACCAATGACCACGGCCATCGCGGTCTTCGTAATGGTATGGCTCACCTGCGAACCCGAAGGATCGTCCTCGGACAGCGGGTCGATATGTTTTGCCTGGCTCGCGCGGTCCTCGCTGCGCAGCTGCGCTAGCGCCGCTTTGTCACCGCGCTTGACGGCGGCCTCTTTCTCGCGCATGCGCTCGGTACGCTTTTTGGCAAGCGTAGGATCCAAGACGCCGGATGCATCGATTTCGGAGAATAACTCCGTCACTTCTTCCGGAGTCAAAGGGTTCTTATCAGCCATGATCTTCCTGTCATATCAATCAGTCGAGCTCGTGCGCACGCGCACCTTCGAACTGCATTCGATAGTAACGGGCATAGGTGCCGCCACGGGCGAGAAGCTCCTCGTGCGCGCCACGCTCCACAACGCGACCATGCTCAACGGTCGCAATCTCATCGGCATGCTTAATGGTCGAAAGACGGTGGGCGATGATAATCGTGGTGCGGCCGCGTGCCAGCTCTTCGAGTGACTCCTGCACCGCCTCCTCGCTCTCGTTATCCAAAGCACTCGTCGCCTCGTCCAAAATCAGGATCTTGGGGTTCTTGAGAAACACGCGCGCGATGGCAACGCGCTGCTTCTGTCCGCCCGAAAGACGGCTGCCGCGCTCGCCCACCACGGTGTCGTAGCCCTGCGGAAGCGACTCGATAAAGGCATCGATGTTGGCGCGACGGGCGGCCTCGGCGATCTCTTCTGCCGTAGCGCCCGGCTTGCCGTAGGCGATGTTCTCGCCAATCGTACCGTCAAACAGGTAGACATCCTGCTGCACCAGGCCGATGGCGCGACGCAGGCTCTGCTGCGTCACATCACGCACGTCCTGGCCGTCGATGCTAATGGATCCGGCAGCCACGTCATAAAAGCGCGGCAGCAGCGAACAGGTCGTGGACTTGCCACCGCCCGAAGGGCCAACCAAAGCGATGGTCTGCCCGGGCTTGATGGACAGGTCCATATGGTCGATAACGGGACGCTCGTCGGCATCGCCCTCGCCCAGCTCAACATCCTCGTAGTTAAAGCACACGTCGTGATACTCCACGGCGCCGGCAGTCACCTGCAGATCCGTAGCGCCCGGCTTGTCCTGGATATCCGGCGCGGTCGAAAGCACCTCGTCCATACGCTTAAAGCCGGCGATAGCCTTCTGATACGTTTCGGCCGAATTGACGAGTGTCTCGAGCGGCGTGCAGAACAGCGAAATATAGAGTGCAAAGGTCGCCATATCGACCGCCTGCAGCTGTCCCTGGGCGACCAGCCAGCCGCCCAGCAGCACCACGATCACATAGAGCACACCAGAGAGCAGGCCATACGTCGCGGTATAGACGCCCATGGCGTGATACATGTTCTCCTTGGACGAAAGATAGCGATTGTTGGAGGCGCGGAACTTGGCACGCTCGGTCTCCTCGTTGGCAAAGCTCTTGACTACGCGCATGCCCGCCAGCGAATCCTGCAGCTGCGCATTGATGCCACTGATCTTTTTGCGGTTGTCGCTAAAGACCTCGCGCATACGCATGTTCTGCCAAAACATGATGACCGCAAACGCCGCCGTCACCACAGCCATGGCAAGTGCCAGCACCGGGGCGATGGTAAAGAGGATCACAAACGAGCCGATAATCTCGATGCCGCAGATGATGATCCACTCGGGCACGTGATGCGCCGCCTCGCAGATATCGAACAGATCGTTGACCACGCGGCTCATCATGTCGCCCGAGCTGTTGCGGTCGAAGTACGCAAAGCTAAAGCGCTCATACTGGTCGAACAGGTCCTCGCGCATCTTGGACTCCATGCGCGCGCCCATCACGTGACCCCAATAGCTCACAAAGTAGCGGCAGGCGCAGCGAACGGCATACATCAGCACCAGCCCCACCGCGATCATACCGAGCGCCTGCATAATGGCAGCCTGGCCCTGGGTAAACAGCCCACCGGTCAAATTGCGCAGGATAATGGGGAACGCCAGGTCAATGGCAGCAAGCACCAGAGCACAAACAGTATCAGCAACAAAAAGCCCCATCTGGGGCTCGTAATACGAAAGAAACCTCTTAAACATGCAGTCCTCGAAGAGAAATAAATAGCGTGATAAATCCGGTTGAGCCGGTCGGGCTGAAAACAAAGCGTCCCAACAAACATAACGCCGATGTTCTAGCAACGTCAGCGAAAACGTCCCTAAGCGAGCAAGGTGTCTTGAAAGAGGAGCGACGCGTACTTCGGTACGCGAGCGACGATTGAAAGGCAGATTGCCGCTTAGGGGCGTTTGCAGCGTCGACTCGTTACGCGGTTTGGTAAAACCGCGTAACCTAGAGCTCCGTGCCCCCAAGGCGGTGCGCGATGCTATCGCAGGCCAAAGCGCCTACGACGGTCTTGGCGTCTTCGATCTTGCCGTCGAGCACGGCGTCGATCAGCTCGTGCAGCGGCACCAGGTCAACGTTGACAAACTCGTCATCATCGGGGTTGGGCGCATCAAACTCGAGCTTGGTAGCCAAGTAGATGTGGATGATCTCATCGCAAAAACCGCAGGACGTGACAATCGACGTCAAAAAGCGAATACGACCAGCCCTAAAGCCCGTCTCCTCATGCAGCTCGCGTTTGGCGCAATCGAGTGGGTCCTCGCCTGGATCGAGCTTGCCGGCGGGAATCTCGACCGTCACGCGGTCGATGGCGGTGCGGTACTGACGCACCAGTACGATCTTGCCGCTCTCGGTCAGTGCCACAACGGCCGCCGCACCCGGATGGCGAACGATATCGCGGGCGCTGCGGTGACCGTTGGGCAGCTCAACCTCAAGACGGTGGACGTCGAGGATCTTGCCCTTCCAGGCGCACTCCTCCGAAAGAATCTTCTCGTGCAGCTCGGCATCGTGCGGGTCGTCGTCGCCCAGCACCAGCGCCGGCTCGTCAGCGACCTCGCCACCAGGCTCGCCCTCGGCGTGCCCATACATGCGGCTGTCCTCTTCGACGATCTGCGCGTCCACGAGCTCTTCGTTCTTCTCGTCCATCCGTCTCATTCCTCTCGGATTTTAGGCATCCCAGGCGTCGCGGCCGCGCAGCGCGCGCAGGCCGATATCGTGACGCAGGGTCTTGCCCTCAAAATCAATCTTCTCGCAGGCCTCGTAGGCAAGGTTGCGAGCGTTCTCGAACGTGTCGCCCAGAGCGGTCACGGCAAGCACGCGGCCACCATTGGTCACGAGCTGGCCGTCCACCACGGCAGTGCCCGCGTGGTACACGGTCACGTTCTCCATGGCCTCGGCATCCTCAATGCCAGTGATGACCTTGCCCTTCTCGTAGCTGCCGGGATAACCCGCGCTCGTCAGGACAACGGCCACGGCCCACTCGTCACGCCAGTCGAGCTCAATCTGATCGAGCTCGCAGTTGGCACAAGCCAGCATGACCTCGACCAGGTCATTCTTAAGGCGCGGCAGCACGACCTGAGTCTCGGGATCACCAAAGCGGGCATTGAACTCCAGTACCTTGGGACCGGCAGGCGTGAGCATAAAGCCGCCGTACAGGCAGCCGCGGTAGTCGATACCCTCGGCAGCGAGCTCGGCCACGGTCTGCTCCATGACCTTCACCATGGTGGTGTGCTCCTCGTCGGTCACGATGGGCACCGGGCTGTAGACGCCCATGCCGCCGGTGTTGGGGCCCTTGTCGCCCTCGAGCGCGCGCTTGTGGTCCTGCGAGGTGGCCATGGGGCGCACGGTCTTGCCGTCGGTAAAGGCCAACAGCGAGCACTCGGGGCCGGTCAGCATCTCCTCGATAACCACGGTGTTGCCGGCATCGCCAAAGGTGCCGCCAAAGCACTCGCGCACGGCTTCCTCGGCCTGCTCAAGTTCGGTCGCCACGATAACGCCCTTGCCCGCGGCAAGGCCGTCAGCCTTGACGACCAGCGGAGCGCCTTGCTCGCGTACGTAGGCGAGAGCCGAAGCCTCGTCGGTAAACGAGCCGTAGGCTGCCGTCGGAATGCCCGCACGCTCCATGAGCTGCTTGGAGAACAGCTTGGAGCCCTCCATCTGGGCGCCCTCGGCACCCGGGCCAAAGCAGGGAATACCCGCCGCGCGCACGGCGTCGGCCACGCCCGCCACGAGCGGAGCCTCGGGGCCAATTACCACGAGTCCGCATCCGTGGCTCTGCGCAAACGCCGCCACGGCCGCAGGATCGCAGTCGTCGAGAACAACGTTCTCGCCGCAGCTCGCGGTGCCGCCGTTACCCGGCGCAATGTAGAGCTTGCCGGCGCGCGGTGATGCTGCGAGCTTAGCTGCCAAAGCATGCTCACGGCCGCCGCTGCCCAACAACAGGATGTCGATGGTTTGAGTGTCCGCCTTCAAGGGTGCCTCCTCTATGGATTAACGGCTCGCTCCGCGCGAGCCCTTTGCAAGCAAATATACCCCTCGGCCGCCCGTCCGGGCTGCAAAGGGGTATATCGCAATAACCAAATAGTCCCGATTACTTCCAGAATCGGTTGATGATCTGCTCGCGACCAGCGCCAACGCCAATGAACGTCACGCGGGTGTGTGCCAGATCCTCGATAAACGCCACGTAGTCCTGAGCCTCCTGCGGCAGCTCCTCAAAGCTGCGGCAACCGGTGATGTCGCACTTCCAGCCAGGGAGCTCCTCGTAGATGGGCTTGGCATGCTCAAAGCGCACCTGATGTTCGGGCACGCTGGTGTAACGCTCGCCATCGACGTCGTAGGCCACGCACACTTTGATGGTGTCGAAGACCGAAAGCACGTCGAGCTTAGTCACGGCGATGTCGGTGAGGCCGTTGACGCGCGAGGCATAGTTGGCGATAGGGCCGTCAAACCAGCCGCAACGACGACGGCGACCGGTGGTCACGCCGTACTCATAGCCCTCCTCGGTCAGCGTGTGGCCGGCCTCGGACTCATAGGAAAGCTCGGTGGGCATGGGGCCCGAACCGACGCGGGTGATATAGGCCTTCATGACGCCCAGTACGCGGTCGACGTTCTTCATACCGACGCCGGAGCCGGTGATGGCGCCGCCGGCGGTGCAGTTGGAAGACGTCACGTACGGATAGGTACCGTGGTCGATGTCGAGCAGCGTCGCCTGGGCGCCCTCAAACAGCAGGTCCTTGCCCTCGTCAATCATGTTGTTGAGCAGCAGGCTCGTCTCGGTGATGTAGGGGCGCAGGCGCTCGGCCATCGGCAGGTACTCGTCGCAAATCTGGTCCACGGTGTAGGTGGGCAGGTTGTAGATGAGCTCGAGCTCGGGGTTCACGCGGGCGAGAGCGGTCTCCAGCTTGTCGCGGAACAGCGCCTCGTCCAGCATGTCCTGCATGCGCAGGCCGATGCGAGCCATCTTGTCCTGATAGCACGGACCGATGCCGCGCTTGGTGGTACCGATGTTCTTCTTGCCGAGCTTCTGCTCAAAGGCGCCATCCAAATCGATGTGGTACGGCATGATGACATGCGCGTTGCCGCTAATCTTGAGGTTCTTGGTGGTGATGCCGTCGGCCTCGAACATGTCGATCTCCTCAAGGACAACCTTGGGGTTGACGACGCAGCCGTTACCGATCACCGACACGTGGTCGGAATACATGATGCCGGAGGGCACCTGGTGCAGGCCGTACTTCTTGCCGTTGACGACGATGGTGTGACCGGCGTTGTTGCCGCCCGAGTAACGCACGACGGCATCGAAGTCGCCGGCGACCAGGTCGCAAATCTTACCCTTGCCCTCATCGCCCCACTGGGCACCGACCAAAACGGTTGACGGCATGTTTACTCCTTACATTCATGGCCTGTCTACGCGCCACACCGGCACGCAGAAGCACAAAACATTCCCAGTATACCCGTGCAACGGGCGCCTGTCCTACTCCTCGGCATGTGCCCCATCAAGCTCATAGAACTTGGTGGATGCCGGCAGGAACATCAGGTCGACGTCACCGATCGGGCCCGAACGGTTCTTGGCCACGACGATACGCGTAACGCCCTCGTCGGGTCGATCGTCGCGCGAGGCCTCGGCCTCGTCGGCGGAGCGGTCCAAGAACATAACGATATCGGCGTCCTGCTCGATGGAGCCCGATTCACGAAGGTCGGAAAGCTGTGGGCGCTTGCCGGTACGGGATTCGACCTGACGCGAGAGCTGCGACAGCGCGATGAGCGGGATCTTGAGCTCCTTGGCCATGATCTTCAAACCACGCGACATCTCCGAAACCTCGACGGTACGGCTCTCGGAACGACGGCCCGGCGGAGGACTCACCAGCTGCAGGTAGTCCAGGATGATGATTGCCTTCTCCTTGTTATGGAGCATGCGGCGGCTCTTGGCACGGATCTCGGTCACTGTGGTGCCGGGCGTATCGTCAATCAGAATATCGAGCTTGGACAAGGTCTGCGTGGCCTCGTTGATATTGGCCCACTGCTCGGGGCTAATGCGGCCCATGCGGAAGTCACTGATCGAGATCATGGCGTAGGCGCAAATCAGACGCTGGGCAATTTCCTTGCCCGACATCTCCAGCGAGAAGAAGCCGACGGTATAACCAGCAGCGGCAGCGTTAAGTGCCAGGTTCAGAGCGAACGACGTCTTACCCACAGCAGGGCGGGCGCCGATAATGATGAGCTGACCCTCGCGGAAGCCCATGAGCATGCGGTCGAGCGACGGGAAGCCCGTGGGCACGCCCGCAGCCTGGCCACCGGCCTGGCACACTTCCTCGGCCTCGTTATAGGCCTCGACCATAAACTCGGTCAGCGTCTTGTAGCTCGACTTGACCTCGCGTGCCGTGACCTTGAGCAGCTTGCTCTCGGCCAGCTCGACAACCTCTTTGGTGTCGGTGGGGGCGTTATATGCCAGCGCGTTGATCTCGTTGGTGGCGCCGATCAGCTCGCGCAGCATCGAGTCGCGACGCACGATGGCGGCATGGTGCTGCCAGTTGACGAGCGACAGAGTCTGACCCATCAGCTCCAAAATGTACGCTTCGCCGCCCACGGCATCGAGCTTGTTGATGCTTCGCAGGTAATCGATCAGCGAGATGGAGTCGATGGGAATGCGGCTGTTGTACATATCGACCATCGCGGTATAGATGGTCTTATGAATGGGCCGGTAGAAGTCATCAGGCTGCAGCTCGACCTGGGCCTCTTCGACCACCTCGGGCGATAGCAGCATAGCGGCCAGTACATTGGCCTCTGCATCTTGGTTTTGGGGAAGACCCAACTTTGAGCCGCGGTCCTCGACCGTCAGCCCGGTCTCCCTATCGTCATATGCCATGAGCATCCTCATTCATATCGCTTGCGAGCATCCATAGTATCAGCCATGGTCCCAAAACGCGCCGCGCGCGGCCAATCATCACCGAACCAAACCGATGAACGGTCCTGTACACAGGACTTCGACGCGACGTTCACTATGACACTCACTCAGCACAAAAAACAAAAGGGCGCCCTGGTTTCCCAGAGCGCCCTTCTTAGAACAAGATTGTTGCGTTGCAGCAAATGCTACTCGGCAGCAGCCTCAGTCTCGACCTCGGCGGTCTCGGCCTCGGCGACCTCAGCGGCCTCCTCGACCTCAGCCTCGGCAGCGAGCTCCTCGGCGGTAACGCCGACGAGAACGACAACCTCGGCCTTGATCTCGCGGTACAGCGAGATGGCAACGGTGTGGGCACCGGCAACCTTGATGGGCTTACCGAGCTCGACGCGCTTGCGGTCGATGTCCATACCGAGCTGAGCCTTGATGGCGTCAGCGATCATAGCGGCGGTAACGGAGCCAAAGAGGATGCCCTCGTCGCCGACCTTGACGTCAACGGTGACCGTCTTGCCCTCGAAGGCAGCCTTGGTCTCGTTGGCGGTAGCCAGACGGACGGCCTCGCGCTTGGCGATGTTGTTGCGACGCTCGTCAAGCTGTTTGAGGTTGCCCTTGGTGGCGGCAACAGCGAGCTTCTTGGGGAACAGGAAGTTCTCAGCGTAACCCTGAGCGACCTCTACGACGTCACCCTCGCCGCCCTTGCCCTTGATCTCATCGAGAAGAATAACCTTCATGATGCGTCTCCCTTCTTAGCCGCGGTCGCGGTTGCCACGAGAGGAAACCACGGGGACGGTGTACGGCAGGAGAGCCATCTCGCGGGCGCGCTTGATGGCGTTGGCGATGTCATGCTGATGCTGCGTGCAAGCGCCAGTGACGCGACGGGGCTTGATCTTGCCACGGTCGGTCATGTACTTACGGAGAAGCTGAGTGTCCTTATAGTCGATGAACTCAGTGTTCTCCTTGCAGAACTGGCAGTACTTACGACGCGGCTGACGTGCAGAAAAATCATTAGCCATGTCAAAATACCTTTCGTTTGGCTACTTCGGCGAACCGAAGCCGCCTCTCACTCAAAAATAGGTGAACAACCCTTAGAACGGGATGTCCTCATCGTAGACGTCGACCGCGGGCGGCGTAGCCACCGGTGCGGTAGGACGTGCTGCGGGCGCGGGAGCTGCGGGGGCGTAACCGCCCTGATCGTAGCCACCCTGGCCACCGCGGGAGCTCATAAACTCGATCTCATCGACGATGACCTCAAGCTTGCTCCGGCGCTGGCCGTCGCGCTCCCAAGAGCTGTAGCGCAGCTTGCCCTCGATCGCGACCTTGTTTCCCTTTGCCAGGAAACGGCTCACGGCCTCGGCGCGGGTGCCAAACATGGTGCAGTCGACAAAGTTGGGATAGTCCTCCCACTCGCCAGTCTGCGCGTTGCGGCGACGATCGTTCACGGCGACGCCAAAGGACAGAACCTGGGTTCCGCCGGCGGTGGCGCGCAGCTCGGGATCGCGGGTGAGGTTACCGGTGATGTTCACTCGATTGATGCTCATAACTCACTACTTCCTCTTGGGGCACAAGCCCAGTCCAAAACGACAGTCTTACTCCTGGTCGTCGCGACGGACGATCATGTGGCGGACCACAGCGTCGGTGATGCGCAGGACGCGATCAAGCTCGGCGATCTGGGTAGGATCTGCGTGGAAGTTGATGAGGGTGTAGTCACCATCGGTGAGGTCGTTGATCTCGTAGGCGAGCTTGCGCTTGCCCCACTCGTCAACGGAGTCGACCTTGCCAGCGCCCTCAGCGATCGTGGTATCGATACGCTTCATAACAGCGAGACGAGTCTCGGGGTCGAGCGACGGGTCAACAAAGAACAGCAGTTCATAAGCCTTCATATTGTCACCTCCTCTGGGCAAATGTGGCTTCAGGTCGTGAAGGTGCGCCTGAAGCAGGAAAAGACTTGGTAATAATATCTTTCAACCTCCCAGGCCGCAAGAATATGCAGCTACAACCTCATGACCTCCACATATGCCCATGCTCGCACCACGTTTCATGCGCATTCCAACCAAATGCCGACCAAGAGCTTGACGGATTTGTGGACAAGATACGATGCCGCGGGGACAAGCTGAGCCAAGCCGCAGGTCAACGGGCACAAGGCTGTGGTCGCAAAATGCATACCAGCGGTCCACAGCACCACCCAAAGATTTTTAAATTCATTGCCAAGTCGCTTATGAATACCCCTTTTGAACAATTGAGTTGATCAACCACGCTGGTCGGAAGCCGTTTTTTTGGCACCTCAAACCCCACTGCAACGCCAAGCGCGGCCGAGCGTTTTAAAAAATGCCAACTTTTCTGTTTGCACTTTGCGATTCCTCGTGTATACTGACTTTCGCATTTAACGGAGAGTTGTCCGAGTGGCCGAAGGAGCACGATTGGAAATCGTGTAGGCGTCAAAAGCGTCTCCAGGGTTCAAATCCCTGACTCTCCGCCAGTTAATTCCAAAGCAGGCCTTCGAGCCTGCTTTGTTTTTACCCCACGCGGAGGGGTGGCAGAGTGGTTGAATGCGGCGGTCTCGAAAACCGTTTGGCCTGTATAAGGTCACGAGGGTTCGAATCCCTCCTCCTCCGCCATTTAGATTGAGAAAGCTCCCGAGAATGGGAGCTTTTTTCTTTTGAGTCCCTTACAAGCAAATACGGCGGAGGAGGAGGGATTCGAACCCGCCAGGGCGCGGAGCGTAAAGAAGACGCGCCAGTGGCGCGTCTTTAGCGCAGCGCGGTCGGCGTAAGCCGATCGGATAAATTTTGAGCGCTGCTCAAAATTTAGACATCCCTCCTATTCAGCCACGCCCCCATCGCGTTCAGCATCAACCCAGACCCCCAAACATGTACGTCACCCTCCAAAACCGACATTTTTCGACATCTTTGGAGGCTGATGTACATGTTTGGTACCTACGCCCCCACCCGGCCCCGACCGTTTACCGAGCAATAGGGTCGCCACGCCCGCCAACCATGTACTATGTACGGGCATTGTCTAAACCCACGATCCAAAGGACCCCATCTTGCCCGTCGTCGCCGCCATAACCATTACCTCACATGCCTCGGATGCCATGGTCGCTATTCCGTTTTGGCTCGAGATGTTCGCCGTCGTCGCTGCATCGATCTCGGGTGTACTGGTTGCGCGCGAGCACAAGCTCGACCTGGTGGGCGCGGTCGCGCTCGCGGTGGTCTGCGGTCTGGGCGGCGGTCTCTTGCGCGACATGACGTTGCAGGTGGGCAACGTCTACATCCTCAACCAGCCGATGGCACTCCCGCTTTCCATTGCCACGGCAGCCATCATCTATATTTTCCCGGCAATCGTCGACAAACCCGAAAAACTCATTCCCCTGCTCGACATCATCTCGGTCGGCATCTACGCCGCCACTGGAGCAGACAAGGCGCTGGTCTACGGCTTTGCGCCGGCGGTGTGCATCATGATGGGCTTTTTCACCGCGGTGGGCGGCGGCATGTTGCGCGACGGCTTTATGGGCGTGGTTCCGGGCATTTTCCAACGTACTAATTTTTATGCCATCGCCGCCATCGCCGGATCGACAAGCTATGTGTGTCTCGTTATGAGCGGCATCATGAGCAATGTCGCCGCGCTGGTCGTATGCGTTGTCGTGACCATGGGTCTGCGCTGGCTCTCGCTGCGCTTTGACATCAAAAGCCCCACCGAAGAAGACATCGCGCGCTTTTTGCACCGTAAAAAGTAGGCAGCCCGGCACGACCCTTCGAAATGCAACCGAGAGGTTCTTTTAGAGCGCTCGCACGTTGGGTACCCTGTTAGGTACATGCCGAGTATCTAACGAAGGATTCACTATGCCCTGCAATCAATTCCCGTCGACCCAGCGCCGTAAAGCGTGGGGCCGCATCACCATCCTGTTTGCGCTCATCGCGCTGGCGATCACCGTGCTTCCCACAGCGTCATTTGCTGGCACGGACACGGCAGGCAATGTCCTTGCGACCGACAATGACGTCGATCCGTCTGGCGTCGAGGGTGACCTGTACTGGGCCGGCCAGGCCCTCAACTTGGACGATGCGTCCATTGACCGCGATATCATCGCCGCGGGCGATACCCTCTCTATCCGCGACTGCACGGTGGGCGGCGCCGTCCGCTTGGCGGCACGCACTATCGATATCGCCAAGACCACGGTTGATGGCAGCGTCACGGTCGTCGGTCAGCACGTTGTGCTCAATTCCGACAGCACCGCCAACTGTTTTTACGCGATAGGCGAGACGGTTGCCCTGCGCGGCTCTACCAAGTCGGCAGCGCTTGCGGGCGATACGGTGACCATCGATGGCACCGTCGAGGGCGATGTCGAGGTTTGGGCCGACAAGCTCATCCTGGGCAAGAACGCCCACATCACCGGCACCGTGAACGCGCACGTCTCCGAGGACCCCGAGCGTGCCGCAGGAGCCGAGGTAGGCGCGCTCAAGATCGACCGCACCGAGAACGAGGATACTTCCACCGTTAACGATGTCATCGGCGGTATCGTCGCCGCGGCACTCTCGACCTGCTTTGTCGCTCTGCTGCTCGAGCTCGTCTTTCCGCGCGCGACCGCCAGCGCCGCCGGCATGCTCCACCAGCGCCCCATGCCCCTGTGGATGAGCGGTCTTCTGAGCACGATTGCTATCGTCCCCGCCGTCCTACTGCTGATTATCTCTATCGCTGGTCTGTCGCTTGCCGGAGCCCTCTTGTGCGGTGTTATTGGCATCGCACTGGTGTCGAGCGCCTTTGCGGGGTGCGCGATCGCGCGCATGGTCGGAAACAGCCAGAACCGCTACGCCATGGCGGCTGTGGGCGGCGTGATCGCAGGCGCCCTCACGGGGCTTCCCCTCGTAGGCGACTTCATCAGCGGCGTGGCCTTCGTCTTTACACTCGGCTACATCATCCAAATCATCTGGCGCAACGCCCACCTCAAACCGCAGCAGCCAGCTAACACGCCAGGACTCCCCACCGCTTAGCCGCCGACCACCACAAAGATGCCAAGCACCTTTGTGGTGGTGCAAAGGGGTCAGGTTACTTTGCACCAACAAACGAAGCGGGGCGCCCGATCGCATCGACCGGGTGCCCCACTTTTCTTGGAGGGTTCTCTAGTAACTTTTTCAAAACCAATGATCATCAGGCCGATGGACCTGCGCGTCACTCGCTACGGAGGCAGTACGCCATTGAACAAGGGGGGGGGGACAATTATTTTTCACGGCGACCTCCTCCCCGCTTGATGACGAGCGCGACAACAATAGCCGCCACTCCGATGGCAGCCAAAACCGCCACCAGCACCAACGCTCTATCTCCCGTCGAGGGCATAAAGCCACGACTTGCTTCTTTACTTGGGGTGTTGAGCACCGACAGCTCAATCGAACCCGTCCCGGCATCGGCGATATCAACCCGCAGAGGGCTTTCGGCCGACACGGTCACTTTGGGCTTCGCAGCTGCCACCTGCTTGACGTCCAGACCCTCGGCCGTAACCGTTACCGTTCGTTTGCCCTCAAAGGCGGTGTATCCCTTGGGAGCCGCGACCTCCTCGACGGTGTAGACACCCGCGTCCACACCGCTCAATTCCACATGGCCATCCGCGCCCGTGGCGACGCACACGTCGGCATCCGTCGACCACGAGCCGTCACTCATTAGAATGCGCCCGCGGTCATCGATGATGCGCAGCTTGGCGCCCGCGAGCGGTTCATCGTCCGAGCTTGAGCGCTTAACCAGACTGAGTCCCCAGGTGTAGGCGCACGCGTCATCGCTCGGCGTGCGGGTGAATCCGGCGTCGCCGGACTGATCGGCGAGGGGAGAGCGCGGGTAACGCAGGTAGACCTCGTTGGGGTTGCCCTTGGTAGCGCCTTGATTGCAGTTGGCCCCCAACGGCGCATTGTAGACAGCGACCACGCGGGCGCCCGCGGTGAAGGCGTCAACCCCGCCGAGGGCGGCGACCAGGTCGCCGGTGCGCACGGTGAAGGCATTGCCCTCGGTCGAGACCTTGCACTGTGAAGTAATGTCTGTCCACCCTTTAGCCGGCGTCGAGCTGGCGTTGCCGCCCTCACATGCGACGGCGTCGAAGCCGCCGCCCGCGCCCGCCGCTACGTACACGCGCATGCTCGCGGCGACCTTGGAGGGGTCGAGCCCCGCGCCCATGGTGTCGACGAACCGCACCGTATAGGTGTCGTAGGCCGTGAGCCCCGCCGGGACCGTGGCGGAGAGGCGCCAGTACAGGTCGTCGGCGACCGTGGCGTCGGCGGCCTTCTGCCAGGCGGCGGTGCTGTCCTCCAGCACGTGCTTGGACACCTTGGGGGTCGCCGC
Organism: uncultured Collinsella sp.; assembly: GCA_902468085.1. Lineage (GTDB taxonomy): Bacteria > Actinomycetota > Coriobacteriia > Coriobacteriales > Coriobacteriaceae > Collinsella. The sequence continues at coordinate 8,487 of CABQXN010000031.1, read as the reverse complement.
CTTGGGCTTGACGGCGACGGCGCTGCCGCCCACCAGGACCACGATCGGCGCGGTGCCGGCCTCGCCCTGGGCGATGGCGTCGTCGGCGACGATGAGCCAGTAACCGCAGGGCAGCTCGGCCGTCGTGCCCGCGTTAAGGGCCACGGACACGGCGCCTGCTTTGACAATTGCGCGGGCAAGTTTTGCCGTCAGCGCGGTCGTCATGTGCCCGTCGGCATTCATCCATGCGGCCGCCGCTTGCGCCGTCGATGCCGAACCATCAAGTCCAGCATCATGAAGCACGGGAAGAACAGCCTGGCGAACTGCGTCGTTTGCCCACGCTACATCGGTTGCGACCTTTTGGCCGGCATCGTCATCGTCGGCAACGGTCGCCAAAAAGATCCGGTACGCGTCATACCGAGTCGCGACTGTACCGTCCACCGTAATGGCACCGGTATCGGCAGCATGAGCCGTCCCGAGCAGCATCGCAAAAGAGAGCATAGCGACCGTAACTATCGTCGCCACGGCCAACAAGCGGCGCCAAAGCCTACTCACGGCGACCACCTCGACCCTGATCGCGATGGCGACGAGCATGCATCCATGTCGCAGCAAAACACAGCATCGAAGCGCCGGCCAGATACGTCATAGTCAAGCCAGCACCGCCCGCCTCAGGAAGCGTGGTCGAGTACCTGTTGGTAAAAGTCGGCGGCTCCCGGGAGCCATTGTCATACGTGACGACGGTGTCGAGCTGCTCATGCTCATTGTCGATAGTCACGTTAACCGTAACATCGTGCCCGATTGTGTCGTAGGCGATGTGGTCCTTGACGTTGTTCTCGGCGCCCTCGGGGACGACCTCAGAGATGGCGTAAGTGTAGGTACCGGCCTTGTTGTAGTCGACGTTGAAGGAGACGTTGCCCTCGGCGTCGTTGGTCACCGTCTGGAGCACCTTGCCGTCGGCGTCCTTGAGTGCGAACGAGAACTGCCCCTTCTTGAATGTGCCCCCTTCAAGCACTTTCTTAGCCCGAATTGTTGCGGATCCCTTTAGACGATTGTCATAGACCCAAATCTCGTCCTTTTTGTCATCGCCTATGATCTCCGCACCGCCGGCGATGGTCTTCGCCTTAGCTAGCGTAGTTTGATAATCTTCGTCGCTCACGCCGCCCTTGAGCATGATCCACGTGGGGCTTGCCACAGCGTAGCCTTCGGGCGCATCCGTCTCCACGAGCTGGTAGAGCACGCAATTGCTCATCGCCTTGTCTCTTGTACCGAATGAGATCTTGCCATTGGCGTCGGTCTTAGCGGTTTCAAACCTAGTCCTTGCATTCTCGATACCTACCGTTGCGACCTGATCCATGTTCACGCTATAGAGCGTGAATTCAGCTCCCCCTAGCGTCGCTCCAACCTGCTGCGCATCGTATTTGGTCATCGTGATGCCGTAGCCGTTGCCGCCCGCACTGGCAGAAGCACTCTGGATGGTCCATTTTTGCTCGTCGATCGCCGAGCCTTCCGTCACACCCGTAAGCTCGGCGGTATTGGAAAGAGACACCTCTTCACCGGGGTTTCCGGTCGGGATAACCTCATACTCGACCTTGAGGTATTTCTCGTCGGGCACCTCAAGAGTCAACTTCGCACGCGAGCCAGATTCATCCTTAACTTGCTCCATCTTCGACGAATAGTCCTTCTGGGGCAGCGTGACCCAGGCACCGCTCACGCTCTCATAGACCTTAAGCGTCGACGGCGCCAGTGTGCACTTGGCATCCATGGTATCGACGAGCTCGAGGAAGTCGGTGCCATTTTTAAGGGCAACGGCAGACTCGTTAACAAAAATGGTGTATTTGATGCGATTGCTATTGGCAACCTGCTCGCCAGACTTTTTGATGACGTTATTCTTAATGGTGACGATACCGCTATCGGAGAACTTTTTGTTTCCTGACTCGATGCTGGCGGTGTTGGTGAACTCCGCCCTGTTCGTGGAGGTGTTGAGCTTGCTGCGCTTGACCGCCGTCTTGTACGTGAGCTTTGCGTAGCCGGCATAGCTTTCAAGCTCAGTCGTGGGGATGGAGAAGGTGACCGTGTTGCCGTTGCGGCTGACGTTGTCGGCGGCGAGCGTCTGATCCGTAACGACCTCCTCGGCCTCGTTTCCGCGCCAAAGATCCTTATGCAGATCGTAGGGATTCCGCACGAGCGTGTACTTGGCGGAATTCGCAACATAGCTCATGCCGTCCGGAAGGCTGTCAACAATATTCAGCGATTTACCGTAGAGCTTTCCGGCTCCATAATATTCTCCGGCGTCGCTCTTGTGATGGTTCGCGTACACCGTCCACTCAACAATCCATGCGCCCTTCTCGTCCGAGCCATCGACGGCGCTCCATTCGAAGCCCTCGTTCCAAGACACCTTCGTCTCAGCTTCCGGCTTCTCGACCGCGGGCGTCGTTTCCTTGTTGACAACATACATTGGGCTATCGGTGTAGTACGGCCAATCACCGTTCTGCCCCGGCACCTTAACCGATGCGAAGTTCGAATACCAGCCCGGCAGCGCATCGGAAGTGGTGGTGTACGTGATGACGGCGTAATCCTCTTTCTCGAGAGCCGCCTTCACCTTGTCGTTAACATAGATATCTAGGTCGAAGTTTCTTTTATTACCATTCTCTGGTACGACTTTATTAGCCTGAGTATCTACAAGTTCATTTTTAGTTAGCTTCCAATCGGCATTTGGAGACTTTGGAGACAGCTCGGTTTCACCGATCTTGATAGTTATAGAGCCATAATCAACACCAAGTTCTTGCTTCCACGCCGACTGAAACGTGTCCTTCACCGTCACCTTATCCGGATTGGCCGCATTAACGATCGCTTTCAGCGCGACGCGCGTCTCCCATGCTGCTCTGCCCGTCGCCGCAGCCTCACCATCGTTCACAAGCCTCTTGGTGATCGGTGTGCCCACTAACTGCGGCGTAAACTTGCCGTCGGCCGCTCCCGAGACACGACCTCCATGCTCGATAGTTGCATTGTTGTGCACGGTGTCGTATGAGTTCGTGTCGTTCATCTTGGTCTGATAAACAATGCGATAGGTGATGTACTTATCCTCGAGGTTGTCCGAGAACTTGTAGGTAAAGGATTTCTTAGACTGATCGAGCTCACCGGTGGCAAGAACAGTCGACCCAGAGCTGCCTTTATAAACCGTATAGTTCCCCGCATACGTCTGCTTATCGTCCAGCGTGTCGGTGAACACATAACCGCTCATGTCGGCCTTGAGCTCGCCTTGGTTGAGTGTGACCGTCCACGTGATGTCGGACGGCGTACTATTGCGGTCGCTAGACTTGCCAATCATGTCGTAACGAAAGGGGCTGGGGGCAAACGTAACCGTGCCGTTCTGGCGATCGTTGGTACCGCCCCACCCCCACGACGCCGTGTTCTTGGATGCTTCCTGCTTGTCGATAAATTCACCGTTGCTCGCAGAAACACCGCTTTTCAGCACCGTTTCATACGTAATCTTATGGTCTCCCTGGGAAAGGTTGCCCAAGCTGTCGAGGCGCACGGTCTGGCCGTCGATCTTCGGCTGTGGATTGAGCTTCTCTCCGTCGAGCATAAAGCTGTCGTTCACAAATTCAAAGTTCTCGCCCAGCGTATCGGTTAACTTGACGTTCGTGGCATATGACTCGACGGTGAGTTTAACGGTCCAGGTAACCTTGGCCACGCCGCCGGATCCCTGGGAGAAGGCCCCCGCCTTCTTCCCCGTGACTGTACCGTCCTTGGTGGGGATATTGATCGTTCCCGCACCAGGGAACACGACGGATGCGTTGCTACCAGAACCGACATCCTTGTTTTTAAGCTGGAACGAGAAGTTTGCCGCAACATGAATGTTCGCAGGGTTCCGTTCAAGCCAGCCCTTGTCAAACGTAAAGACAACCTTGTTGTCTTCAATCTTCCATGTACCAGCTATTGCAGCGTCAGCACCAGGCCCATCCCTAAATTCGCCGCCATCATTGTTATCGACGTCAATAGTGTCAGGGAACTTATAGACGGCGGCATAGTTCCTAGGCGTAGGTGCCTTGTCAGTCAGAAAGTTCGCCGAGAAGGTTCCGTAGAGGGTCGAAACTGAAGTCACGGCGTCATTGCCCAAAAGCTCTGTACGACTGTTATCTTTATACAGCTTGACATCAACCGTCGCCGTATTCCCATCAATCACAATCGGCGTCGGCGTGCTCACGTCCTCGGCGCGCACTGGGGCTGCACCGTGAAAAACTGCGGCGGTGAGGCTAATTAAAATAAAGACCAGGGTCGCCATACCCAGCGACCGTGAGCGGTGTGCGTCCATAGTTGTCCCTTAATTCCTACAACACGGTGTGGAATACGGCGAATCGTCGGATCGAACACAAACCCCAACATCAACGAGAACCTACCTAGCGCATTGCAAGAACCCATTGGGGAGCAACTTCTAAGACGGTTCGTCTATGCCACAATGCATAAAATACAATATAGATACCAGTCATGTAAACCGCAGGTAAAGAGGTCTTTTAATTTAATACCAGTTGATATTTACCTGTTGACAGTTTTGTATCAAAGCGGTTATATCCTGTGGAATTATGTATATGTTTAAACAACTTAACTTTGATCGGCAAGCCGACGGGAGGGGGGGTAACCGCCCCCGCTGTGGTGCAGACGAACCTGTCCCCCTTGCACGAGAAAGGGCGCCGACCATCGCGGTCGACGCCCTTTCTTGTTAGACGCTATAAAGCCCAGCGCTTATTTGTTGACCTGGCCAGCGCGGACGGCGGCCTTCTTGCGGTCGGTGGCGTTGAGCAGACGCTTGCGCAGGCGGATGTTCTTGGGAGTAATCTCGACCAGCTCATCGTCGGCAATGTACTCCAGCGCCTCCTCCAGCGAGAAGGTGCGGGGCGGCACCAGCTGAACGGAGATATCGGAGGTCGAGGAACGCTGGTTGCCTAGGTTCTTGGTGCGAGCGATGTTGACGACCATGTCGCCGGCCTTGCTGCGCTCGCCCACGATCATGCCCTCATAGCACTCGGTGCCCGGCTCAACAAACAACTGGCCGCGCTCCTGCAGCGTACCCAGAGCATAGGCAACGGCCTTCTCGGTGGTCATGGAGATCATGGCGCCGTTCTGGCGGTTGCCGATCTCGCCGGCATAGGGGCCGTACTCCAGGAAGGTGTGGTAGAACACGCCCTCGCCGTGAGTGACGTTCATGATGCGGTTCTTAAGGCCCATGATGCCGCGCGTCGGGATCTTGAACTCAAGGTGCGTCACGATGCCCGAGGTATCCATGCTCGTCATGATGCCGCCGGAGGTACCGAAGACCTCAACGACCTTGCCCGAGTACTCGTCCGGGCACTCGACGACGGCCTGCTCGACGGGCTCCATCTTGTTGCCGTTCTCGTCCTTCTTAAACAGAACGCGGGGACGGCCGACCTGGAACTCAAAGCCCTCGCGGCGCATGGACTCCATCAGGACGGACAGGTGCAGAATGCCGCGGCCCGAGACCTCGACGCCGCTCTTGTCCTCGAGCTCCTCGATCTTCATGGTCACGTTGTTCTCGGCCTCGTTGAACAGGCGCTCCTTGAGCTGACGGGCGCCCACGATGTCGCCGTCGCGACCGACGAGCGGAGAGGTCGAAGCCTCAAAGACGATGGACAGGGTCGGCGGGTCGATCTCGATGGGCTCGAGTTCAACGGGGTTCTCGGGGTCGGTGTAGACATCGCCGATATCGGTGCGATCGATGCCCACGACGGCGGCGATGTCACCGGCGCCGACTTCCTGGCACTCGGTGCGGCCCAGGTAGTCGAAGGTAAAGAGCTGCTTGACGGTAGCGGTGGCGCTGGAACCGTCATTCTTGACAACCAGGATCTGGTCGCCCTGGTGGATGGTGCCGGAGTACACACGACCGATGCCGATACGGCCAACGAAGTTGGAGTGGTCGATGGTCACGCACTGCATGGCCAGCGGGGCGTTCTCGTCAACCTCGGGCGCGGGCATGTCGTCGATGATCATATCGAGCAGCGGATACATGTCCATGTTGCCGTCGTTGGGGTCAAGGCGGGCAAAGCCATTCATGGCGCTGGCGTAGACCACGTGCTCCATGGCGAACTCAAGCTGGTCGTCGGTAGCGCCCAGGTCGGCCATAAGGTCGAGGCAGTCGTTGTAGGCCTTCTCGGGGTTGGCACCCGGACGGTCGATCTTGTTGATGACGATCATGATCTTAAGGCCGGTGTCGATAGCGTGACGCAGCACGAAGCGGGTCTGGGGCATGGGGCCCTCAAAAGCGTCGACCAGCAGCAGGGCGCCGTCGGCCATACGCAGCACGCGCTCGACCTCGCCGCCGAAGTCGGCGTGGCCCGGGGTGTCGATGACGTTGATCTTGACGTCCTTGTACTCGATAGAGATGTTCTTGGCGAGAATCGTAATGCCGCGCTCGCGCTCCTGGTCGTTGGAATCCAGGACGCGGTCCTCGACCTGCTGGTTGGCACGGAAGGCGTCCGTGGCACGCAGGAGCTTGTCGACCATCGTCGTCTTGCCGTGGTCGACGTGGGCGATGATGGCGATGTTCCTCAGATTGTCTACGCGCATGTAGTTCCCCTATCTTCTATCCATATACAAACGGCACGCGTATGCGGCCCGCCCAGCGATACAACGCTCAGCGGGAATATTGAGCCTTTTACCGAAAACTCGTTTATTTTAGCGATTTTAGATGAGAGGGGTTTCCTCACCTGCAGGTTCAGGGTCGCTCCACATAAAACCATCGCCGGCGCCCATGCCCTCATACAGCACATATGCCGAAAAACCACTCTCGAGCGTGGTTTCGAAGAAGCTCACGAGCAGAGCATCGTGATAGCCGCCGTCAATCTCGACGCAGCCGGTGTAGCCGATGGCATAGCGAGCGATACGGCCCAGGCCCTCGTCCTTAAGACCCATCTTGTGCTCGGAGATAAAGTTGGTGGCCGCCTCGAGGCACGCCTCTTCGCCATCCTCATCGAGCGCCGCCAGATAGCGGTTGGAAGCGGCGTCCTCAATTGCCACGACCACGCCAGGGTTTTCACCGGCGGCAAGGTCGTCCAAGAACGCGCCGATCAGATCGCACACCATGGCGTCGAGCTCGGCGGAGACGTTACCGGCGTCCTGCATATCCTGTGCCATCTTTAGACCTTCCCATCGAGTCTGGCGTCGTTACAGTTCTTGTGCCTCGGCGGCGATCTTAGCGGCAGCGTCGCGAGCGCGCATCATATCCATCGCGCGCTTGTCGAGTACCTTGATCTGACTGGTCAGCATGACCGCATCGACCACACCCCAGATCACGACGCCCGTAGAGATCGAAAACCCAAGCGCACCAACTGTACCACGAAGGCGCGAGCAGATTGCCGCGACAAGGGCGGAGACGACAACCATCTTGATAAACGAGCCGCGGCGTTCGCGAAGCGTGCGGGCCTGCGTCACATAGGCAATGCGAGCCGCCTCAGAAGCCTCCGAGCGCATCTGGGCCTCGCGCGCAATGGCTGCCGCCTCAGCCGACATTCTGCCGGCCATCAGCGAACACTCCGCAACCCTGCCGCTCCGCATTTAGAAATCATCAGGGGAGAGCGTATGGACGAACTCGTCGAACTTCTCGAACTCCTGCTCGTCGTCGACTTCCTCGGCGTGGGTAGAAACAGTGCCCAGGCGATTCATGATGTCATCCTCCACAAACATGGGAGCATTGCTGCGCACGGCGAGGGCAATGGCATCACTGGGGCGGGCGTCGATCTTGCGCTCCTCGCCATCGGCCAGCACGACGATCGTCGCGTAAAACACCGGCGGCTCGGCGCGGACGATCTCGATGCGCTCGAGTTTGGCGCCCAGGGCGCCAACAGTATCGAGCAACAGGTCGTGGGTAATCGGGCGCTCGGCGCGGCCGCTATCGATGCCGCGGCTGATGGCAGCGGCTTCAAACGAACCAGTTTGAATGGAAAGGGAACGCAGTGGCGCGGGCGAGTCCGATTTGCTGCAGCGCTCGCGAAGCACGATAAGCGATGGCACGGGACCGGCGGCCATGACGATGGTCTCTATGTCGACACGAACCATGGAACACCTCCGGTACGTAGCGGTTAACACGCGGCAAGGTCGCCGCATTGAATAGCTATACTACCCAATCTTTCGCACAGCACACAAAACCAAAATGAGATTTATCGCAGACAAGAAAAAAGCCCCGAGGCAACGCCCCAGGGCTCTTCACAGTTTTGATGGTGGACCTGACAAGATTCGAACTTGTGACCTCCCGGTTATCAGCCGGACGCTCTAACCAACTGAGCTACAGGTCCATCATGGTGGAGGTTAGGGGGATCGAACCCCTGACCTCAGGCTTGCAAAGCCCGCGCTCTCCCAGCTGAGCTAAACCCCCACGGAGACAGTAATAAACACCCCAGCGGCGACTCGGCTCTCGCTGGGGTGTTTATTGCGAAAGAAAGTGGTGGACCTGACAAGATTCGAACTTGTGACCTCCCGGTTATCAGCCGGACGCTC
>CABQXN010000030.1:0-23079 GCA_902468085.1 uncultured Collinsella sp. | reverse complement strand
GTTTAACAGCGCGCCGGCCTTATCGTTTGGCTAACGAGACGGTCCCGTTATGAATTGAAGTTCGTTGCAGAGCCGACGCCCGAATCACTACATGTGCTTGCGACGACGATCACCCAGCGTCACGCCCGCGGCAACGAGCGTAATGCCACCGATGACGAACACCTCACCCGCAAGCGCGGAGTCATCACCGGTCTGGGCGAGCGCGGCAGGCGCAGCCTGTTTCTTGGCAACGGGGGCCTTTGCAGCAGCCTGCGCAACCTGAGCCTTGGCCTGCGGCTCAGCCTTGGGATGATACTTGTCGTACTCGGCCTGCGCGGCAGCCAGGGCATCCTTGGCATCGCCAAGCTCGGCAAGCGCGGCGGCATAGGCGTCGTTGGCATCGGACAGCTTGGCATCGGCATCGCTCAGAGCAGCCTTGAGGCCAGCGGCGGCATCGACGGCGGCCTTATAGCGGGCGTAGGCAGCGTTCAGCTTGACCAGCTTCTCGTTGCCCGTCGTGCCCGCGGCAAGGGATGCCTTGTGGTCGACAGCCTCAAGATCGGCCTTGAGCGCCTCGTCGTTGGCAAGCTCTGCCTTGGCCTTGACGATATCGAGGTTCGCATCGACGACGGCTTCGTTGGCGGCCTCGAGCTGCTTCTGGGCATCGGCGACACCGGCGACGGCAGCGTCATAGGCGGCCTTGGCGTCGTCGACCGCCTTCTGGGCGCCGGCGAAGCGCTCGAAGGCCTTGTTTGCGGTGGCAAGCTCGCCCTCGGCGGCCTTGGCCTTCGCCTGTGCGTCGGACAGGGCCTGCGTCTTGGCGGCAACTGCCTGCTTGGCGTCCGAAAAAGCGGTCGCGGCGTGCGTATCTGCGGCCTGAGCCTTGTCAACGCCAGCCTGGGCGGCATCGTCGGCCTTCTTTGCCTCGTCAAGCGAGCCCTGCTTATTCGCAAGGTCCGCCTGGGCGGCATCGCGCTTGGCGGCAAGGTCCTTAACCGAAGCCGTGGCATTGTCATACGCCTCGTTGGCCTTATCGGACTTTGTCTTGGCGGTATCGTAATCGCCCTGTGCCTTCGCCTTGCGGGCGGAAGCCTTGGAGGCGTTCGTCTGGCATTCGGTGAGCTTGGAGTTAGCGTCGTCAAGCGCGGCCTGCGCGACGGTCGCCTCGTCCTTGGCAGCGTTGAGATTTGCCCTAGGAGTTTCGATGTCAACATTCTTCAAATTGACATCGGCAGCGCCATATGCCGCCTTCGCGATAGCGGTGGCCTCTTGCGCAGCTTCATAGTCGCTCTTGGCAGCAGCAACGTTACCGTTCGCTTCATTCGCGGCACTCTTGGCAGCATAGAGGGATGGCTCCGCAGAGCCAAGCGCATCGTTTTTCACATCGCGCGCCTTCCGTGCTGCCGCAAGTTGATCTTGCAGCTGCGCCAGCTGCGCCTTCTGCGCGGCGGTACCACCGGCATGATAAACGGAGTCTACGTACGTGTTTACCAGGTTCTTGAACTCGTCAACCGTAAAATCGCCTTCGGCCCAGTTTCCCTGATAAATTGAAACAGGACTAGGTGCACCGTCATCCTCGGGCGTTGAGCGGTTGCCATCCTTACCGTAGCCGACGGCGAACCCAAAGGAATTAGCACCTGAATCAATAAAGTTCTCATAGTGGCCGGTGTTGCTATAGTCACCCCTGTCATAGTCGCGCTTTTCCGCAGTATACCAACCGATAAACGGCCAATCATCGCCGTACTTGTCGCCGTTATCGAAGGATGTTTCCCAATCTTTAGGATTATCTGACCCCTTGTAGGCGCCAGCACGTCCGGCAAGGTTTTCGTTATAGGACATATAAAAGCCCTCGCCGCTGTTCCCCGCGTGGTCCCAAACATTCGACGAATAGCAAACATCGAGCGCCGACTGCGCCATAGAGACAATGCTGACCTTCATGTCACTCAAGCCATTTGCGCGACGAATTCCATTGACCGCATTCATGTAGGTCAAGGTATTCTGCAGATTCACGAGCGAAAAAGCATTGTCAGCGTCAGATGCATCCAAGTTGACATAGTCGTCATACCATGCCGCCTTGCTAGCAGACCCATCAAGTAACTTCGCCGCATCGCTCGCGTTGGCACGCTGAGCAGCAGTAAACGACGTACTACTTGCGATGTGATTCATAAAGCCAAGCAGGCCAGCCTTGACAGCATCCGTATCCACCGTCATGTTTGCTTTTAGCTCAGAAATCTGCTGCTCAAGAGCTTTGACGTTTGCGCTGGCCGTGTTGTATTCATCATTCGCTTTGTTGTAGTCGCTGGTAGCATTCTCAAGAGCGCTTTTCTTCTGCTTTGCGACCTCTGCCAGACGGTCGTACTCTGTCTTCTTGTCGGCCTCGGTCTGCTGAGCTTGCTCGTAAGCAGCCTTGGCGGTGTTGTATTTGCTGGTCAAATCACCGAGTTTGCCGTTGGCTTCGTCGTATGCAGTCTGCGCTGACGAAACGGCAGCGTTGGCGGCGTTGACCTTTTCCTGCGCGGCGCTGGCATCAGTCTGTGCGGCCTGGAGGTTCGTTTGTGCGGTGGCGTCGGCAGCCTTCGCGGCATCAAGCTCGGTCTGCGCGTCCTTGAGCTCACCGGCAGCAGCTTTCTTGGCGGCCTCAAGCGCTTTTAGATCGATGCCCGTGCCCGAGATGGCGGCATCGAGCGCTTTCTGGGCGTCGTTCAGCTTATCCTGGGCGTTGCCGCACGCGGTGGTCGCAGCGGCAAGGGCATTGGCGGTCTCCTGCTTCTTGGCCTGGGCAGTCGTCAGAGCAGACTCGGCATCACTCTTTGCCTGCTCAGCATTGTCGGCGGCGGTCTTAGCGGCATCGAGCTCACCCTCGGCCGTCTTCACATCGGCATTCGCCGCATTGAGCTTGGCCTGCGCGTCCTCGACGGCCTTCTTAGCGGCCTCGTACTCGTCCATACCCATGGCCTCGAGCTTGGCCTGCGCATCGTCGAGGGCCTTCTTGGCCTCATCCTGCTTTGCCTTGGCGTCCTTGAGCGCCTGGGTCTTATCCTCGACACTCTTGTTGGCCTGATCGAGCTGATCGTTCAGGTCGCCCAGCTTCTTCTGCTGCTGCTCGGCCTTGTCAACAGCCGCCTTAAGCTCGTCGATCTTCTCCTGAAGCGCGGCTGCCTCGGCCTCGTTCTGCTCGGCGGCGTTATCGGTCACGGCCTGCGAGGCCTGATTCTTTTGCTGCTGCGCCTGCTTTTGAGACTGGCCCGCCGCGTCGGCTTTCTTCTGGGCGGCATCGTAGGCGGCCTGAGCGTCCTTGAGCTGCTTTGCCGACTCCTCGGCCAACTGGGCAGCCGTCTTTACGACCGCCTGGTTACCGGTGGCAACGGTGTTCTCGATAGCGCCGTCGCCCTTCGTGGCGTCACCGTTATCTGCCGTCGGTGCGGCGATTGCCGCCAGCGGCGACATGAGCGGCTGAGCGATGAGGCCCGCCGTCAAAACGGTTGCGACGGCGCGGTTGGCAACGCCCTTGACGTTGACGGCCTTGGCCCGAGGCTCAAAGTGCTGTGGGATATAGTTTGCCATGGCTTTCTCCCTTTGACACGGATGTATCCATACGCCTCAAAATGTAGGAGCTGATTTTTGAATTCTGTTGCGCAACATTGGTCACCAGCGGATTTTTTGAAATTCGCGCTCTCGTGCTTCACAATTTCGTCACATATGTAGGAGCTGGTGCATCATATTCTTGCGGGATCGAATTGAGCCTGTGATTTGCATTTGCTCCCGCGTCATCCGCCCTATCGGATTCCGCATCCAACAGACACCCCGCCCGCCACGGTGTAGAGTTAAAACAACGGGCGCGTTGCGCGGACCGCGCTGGAACGAGGTGGACATGGAACTCGACAAACAACAGATCAAGCGACTGCGCGAGCGTCATCATCGACGTCACGGCATCCGCCCCGCTCATAGCGAAGCCATGGAAAACATCACCCGCTTCCTCAAGCGCGCATTCAACATTCGCGAAGGTCGCGCGCCCTATCACGTAATCCGCAAGCGCTTTGTAAACGGGGCGCGCCTGACCGGCTCTCACCTGTGCATCCTCATCATCGCCATGCTCATCGCGAGCATCGGCCTCGATATCGACTCGGACATCGCCATCGTGGGCGCCATGCTCATCTGCCCGCTTATGGGATCGGTCCTTGCCATGGCATATGGCATCGCCACGCTCGACCGTGAGATTACCGTCGAAGCCGTCGCGGGCTTGGCTCTACAGATGGTCTTTTGCCTGGTCACGTCCACGTTGTACTTTAAGCTCTCGCCCCTTGGCACCACCACGGCGGCCATCATCGACAACTCGACACCCACCGTGTGGGACCTTGCCGTCGCGCTCGCCGGCGGCTTTGCGGGTGGCCTGGGCAACTCGCGCGACCAGGAGCCCGCAACGCTCATCGCCGGCGTGGCCGTGGCGACCGCGCTCATGCCGCCCCTGTGCGCGGCGGGCTACGGCATCGCCATCGCAAGCGGGTCGCTGTTTCTCTCGGCGCTTTACGAGTTTGGCATCAACGTGGTCTTTATCGCGCTCGCGGCCGAAGCCGTACTGCTTCTATTGCGCGTGCCGCTCAAGCGCGACCTCAACGGCGACGGCATTGTGACCGCCGAGGAAAATGCCGAGGTCGACGAGCTGTCACGCAAAGTGCGCCGCCGCATCATCGTGGGCACGGTGATCTTTGCCATCCCCTGCATTATTATGACGGCGGGTTCCATTGGCTCGGCGCAGGCCGGCGTGCAGGACGGCTACGGTGTCACCGAAACCACGCGCGAGCTTGCCGCGGTGCTGCCAAGCTTTAAGGATTACACCGTCGCCGTCGAGACCTCGGCTACCGAAGGGGACGAGGAAGGCATTGTAGAGCGCGAAATCGTCGCCCATGTGACGACAAGCGAGGCGCTTGGGGCGCACGACCGCCGTGTTGCCCGCAAACTCATCGACCTCAATGTGCCCGAGCTCGATCGCGTTGAGTTCGATGTGAAGTGATGCCGACGCGGGATGAATGCTCGCACGAACGCAAGTTACGACGAGGCGCAGATGCGATACGGACACGAGCAAATGGCGGGGCGCAGTTCGCACCCGCGCCCCGCTCGCTGTTTTATTGCCGTGAATCAGACGTCCGCATCGACATCGCCAGACTCCACCGTAAACGCCGGATCGGTGCTCACAAGATAAAATCGGGTCACTTTGCTATCTCTAAATAGATAGAGCTGGCCCTGCTCGCGTCCACGTGACGTATACGCCACGTGGACCGTACCGAATTCTTCGCCGTTTTCCTTCTTTAATATCAGGATGTTGGGGTCATCCGTACGCTTAAACTGCCCGTCTACGCAGCTGCCGTCTTTGTCGACTAGTTGCCACCGATGGTTATCCTCTTCAAGAAAGGCCAGGGTTTCCAGACTCGTCTTGTCGTCCCGATAGTAACCGTCAATGGCAAACCCTTCGGAAGCGCATTCCTGCATATAGGACGTTTCTCGGCTTATAGCAAACAGCCCTGTAGCGCCCAGGAGCACAGCCAGGCAGACCACTGCAAGGGTTATCGAAATAGCACGGCGGCCCATGTTAGACCAACCGATAGTTGTTTAACGGAGCGCGAAACATACCTGAAACCTCCGATGTCAGGGGGAACGTCGCCAGCAGGCTGGCGACAACTATATGTTTCTGACATCAAACCATATGGCTGCCACTCGCGGAGGAGGCATCGGCGAACGGCGTGTTTTCATACTCCATTGGTCAAACCTAAGCGCAGCGCTACAGCTCGTACTTGCACACGCGGTAGATGTACTTTTCGGCTTCCATCTCGTAGGTGGCGATGGGTAGACCGTAGCGGTCGTCTCGTCGTTTGGCAGATAGGTCACACTGTGCTGGCCTGCGTTGAGCGAAAAATCGCCTTGGGCCTGCAGCAACTTGTCCTCAAAGCCCGAGGCGGCCCAAAAATCGGGCAAGCCCACGGAAGGCTGCAGCGAGATCATTTGCGCAACATATGTCCAGCAAAAACGGGTGGTAGCCGGTACGACTACCACCCGTTTGTCTTATATCCGGCTCGAAGTAGGCCAACTACTTCTTAATACCGCGCCCCAGACGCTTGGCGACCGATGCAACGGCCTCCTCACTGGCCGGTCCACAGCTCACGCAGCCATCATGGGCACGCATCTGGCCGGTGACCTCGTCCATCGCGAGCGGCGCCACCTTCTCGAGCTTAAAGCCTTTACCGGCGCGCATGTTTTCCTTGGCCACGCTAATCATGAGCTTAATGCGGTTGAGCTGGTTGACCTCGGACGCACCAGGATCATAGTCCACCGCGACGATGTTGCTCTCGGGGTGCTGGCGGCGCAGTTCCTTGATCACGGCCTTACCCACCACGTGGTTGGGCAGGCACGCGAAGGGCTGCGTGCAGATGATGTTGGGTGCACCATGGTCGATCAGGTCGAGCATCTCGGCCGTGAGCAACCAGCCCTCGCCCATGTTGTTGCACACCGAAAGCACCGTGCGGGCCTTGTCGGCCATGGTACCGATGCGCTCGGGCGCCTCAAAGCGGCGGGACTTTTCGAGCATCTCCTCCACCGGCGTACGCATCCAGTCCACGAGCTTGATGAGCGCCTGCATGCCCGCGCGCGTGGTAGCAGAACTACCCAGCTCGTCCTTCTGCAGCTCGGCGTTACTCATGGAGTACAGGAAGAAGTCGAGCAGGCCCGGTACCACGGCCTCGCAGCCCTCGCGCTCGATAACGTCGACCACGTGGTTGTTGGCCGTAGGGTGGAACTTGACCAAGATCTCGCCGACCACGCCCACGCGTGGCTTGGTGCCCTCGCCCACGAGCGGCATGGTGTCGAACGCGCGGATGGCCTCGCGGCACAGCTTGGTGTAGTTGTGGCGGTTGAACTTGGGCGCCAGCTTGCGGGCTCGTGCCATGTACTCCTCGTAGAGCGCGTTGGCAGCACCGGGCGTGGCCTCGTACGGGCGGCAGCGGTAGAGCATCTGCATCATCACGTCGCCAAAGAGCACCGCGTAGACTGCCTGCTTAAGCAGCGCCGGCGTAATCTTAAAGCCGGGGTTGTCCTCGCCCAGCGCCACGGCCGAAAGCGAGATCACCGGAATCTCGGGGTGGCCGCTCTCACGCAGAGCCTTGCGGATGAGCGCGATGTAGTTGGTGGCACGGCAGCCGCCGCCGGTCTGGCTGATAACCACGGCCGTCTTGGACAGGTCGTACCGGCCGCTCTCGATGGCCTCCATAATCTGGCCCGTTACCAGAATCGACGGGTAGCAAATGTCATTGTTCACATAGCGCAGGCCGGCCTCGACGGCATCGTGGTCAGTCGAGGGCAGCAGCTCCAAGTTGTAGCCAGCACCGCGGAACACCTCTTTGACCAGGTCAAAGTGAATCGGCGCCATCTGCGGGCACAGAATGGTGTAGCCCTCGTCGCGCATCTGCTCGGTAAAGGGCACCTTAGGCCATGCAGTCGATGCGCTCTCGCGCTGGGCCTCAAACGTGTACTTGTGGCTCGCGAACGCGGGGGCATCCGTGGAGGGCGCCACCGGCGCGGCATCGCCCTGCTCGTAGGCCTCGCCCGCAGCCGTGGCCTCGGCCAAGCGCTCGGCCTCCTGGTCCTTAAGCGCCGCCATGAGCGAGCGGATGCGGATGCGCGCGGCACCCAGGTTGGATACCTCGTCGATCTTGAGCACGGTGTAGATCTTGCCGCTGGCCTCCAGGATCTCCTGCACCTGGTCGGTGGTCAGAGCGTCCAAGCCGCAGCCGAAGGAGTTGAGCTGAATCAGGTCCAGATCGTTGCGCATCGTCACAAAACGGGCGACGGCGTATAGGCGGCTGTGGTACATCCACTGGTCGACGACGCGAATCGGACGCTCGGGCTTCACGAGATGCGCGAGCGAATCCTCGGTAAAGACCGCAAAGCCAAAGCTCGAGATAAGCTCAGGCAGGGCGTGGTTGATCTCGGGGTCGTTGTGGTAAGGACGGCCGGCAAGCACAATGCCGTGGCCACCGTGATCCTCGACCCACTTAAGGGCCTCCTCGCCCATGGTCTGGATGTCCTCGTGGAAGCGCGCGTCGGCCTCAAAGGCAGCGTTGACGGCGGCATCGACCTCGGAGCGCGTGATCTTGGGACCGCGCACGCGACCGCGACCGGCTTGCGCATCGGCCACACGGTCGACAGCGAGCACCTGGTACAGACGGCGCTTGAGCTCGGTCTTGTCGTGATACGGCACAAACGGGTACAGGAACTCGATGTTCTGCTCGCGGATCTCGTCGATATTGAGTGCCAACGCCGTGGGGTAGCTCATGACGATGGGGCAGTTATAGCAGTTACCGGCAGTCGGGTCCTCCTTGCGCTCCCAGCGCACGCACGGCATCCAAATGAAGTCGACGTCACGGTCGATGAGGTTCATCACATGGCCGTGGCTCATCTTGGCCGGATAGCACACGCTCTCGGACGGCATGGACTCGATGCCCGCCTGGTAGGTCTTTTTGCTCGACTGGTCGGACAGCTGCACGCTAAAGCCCAGGCGCGTAAAGAACGCATGCCAGAAGGGGTAGTTCTCGTACATGTTGAGTGCGCGCGGAATGCCGACGGTACCACGCGGGGCCTCATCGGGGCTCAGCACCTCGCGGTTAAAGAGCAGCTCGTTTTTCTTTTTGAAGAGGTTGGGGGCCTCGGTCTTCTGCTTTTTGTGGCCGGCGCCCTTCTCGCAGCGGTTGCCGGTAATGAAGCGCCTGCCGCCGCCAAAGTCGTTGACGGTAAGCTGGCAGTTGTTAGAGCAACGGCCGCAGCGGACGTGCTTTTGCGTCACAGTGAGGTGCGCGATGTCCTCAGCCGAAAGAATGGTCGAGGTGCCGTCGGCGCCGGCGCGATCGCGGGCGAGCAGGGCCGCACCGTAGGCGCCCATGCAGCCGGCGATGTCGGGACGCACGGCATGAACGCCGGTGAGCTGCTCAAACGCGCGCAGCGTGGCATCGGACATAAAGGTGCCGCCCTGGACGATTACCTGGCTGCCGATCTCCTTGGGATCGCGCAGCTTAATGACCTTGAACAGGGCGTTCTTGATGACGGAATAAGACAGGCCGGCCGCGATGTCGCCCACCGTGGCGCCTTCCTTTTGCGCCTGCTTGACGCGAGAGTTCATAAAGACCGTGCAGCGGCTGCCCAGGTCGACGGGGGCCTTGGCATGGATGGCGGCATCGGCGAACGCGCGCACGTCCATGTTCATAGACACGGCGAAACTCTCGATAAAGCTACCGCAACCCGACGAGCAGGCCTCGTTGAGCATGATGTGCTCGATAACGCCGTCCTTGACGCGCAGGCACTTCATGTCCTGGCCGCCGATGTCCAGAATGAACTCGACGCCGGGCAGGAACGCCTTGGCGCCGCGCAGGTGCGCGACGGTCTCGATCTCGCCGGAGTCGGCCTTGAGGGCCTCAATGAGCAGCGCCTCGCCGTAGCCCGTGGTGGTCACGTGGCCGATGGTGCAGCCGGCGGGGATGTGGTTGTAGAAATCGGCCATGATGACCTTGGCCGTGCCCAGGATGTCGCCGTTGTTGTTGCCGTACCAGGTGTGCAGCAGCTGACCGTCCTCGCCCACGAGCGCGGCCTTCATGGTGGTGGAACCGGCGTCGATACCGATGAACACGCGGCCGGTGTAGCCGTCGAGCTTGCCCTTGGGGACGACTTCCTGGTCGTGGCGACCCTTGAACTCGGCAAAGTCCTCGTCGGTGGCGAAGAGCGGATCCAGACGCTCAACCTCGGCACCCTGCGTGTCGCCCAGAGCATCGATGGCCTCGATGAGCTGCGGGAACGTGCTGAGCTTATTGGACTCGTGCGCCATGGCGGCGCCGCTCGCCACAAACAGGTGAGCGTTTTGGGGCACGATACGATGCTCCTCGTCCAGGTTGAGCGTAAGGTAGAAACGGTGGCGCAGCTCGGAGAGATACTGCAGCGGGCCGCCCAGGAAGGCGACGTTGCCGCGGATGGGACGGCCGCACGCCAGGCCCGAGATGGTCTGGGTCACGACAGCCTGGAAGATGGAGGCGGCCACGTCCTCGGGGCGGGCGCCCTCGTTGAGCAGCGGCTGGACGTCGGTCTTGGCAAAGACGCCGCAGCGGCTGGCGATGGGATAGATGGTGGTGGCGTTGGCCGCGAGCTCGTTGAGGCCGCTCGCATCGGTGTGCAGCAGGGTTGCCATCTGGTCGATGAACGCGCCCGTGCCGCCGGCGCAGGTGCCGTTCATGCGCTGCTCGATGCCGTTGTCGAAATAGATGATCTTGGCGTCCTCGCCGCCCAGCTCGATGGCGACATCGGTGGCCGGGATGAGGGTCTCGACGGCACGCTTACTGGCGATGACTTCCTGAACAAACTCCAAATCGAGCCACTGGGACAGCAGCAGGCCGCCCGAGCCGGTGATGGCGCAGGTCATCTGGGCCGTCGGCAGCACGGTCGCGGCGCCCTCGAACAGGTCGCGGGCGCAGGCGCGGACGTCGGTGTGGTGGCGCTGGTACTTGGCGTAGACGATCTGGTTGTCGTCGTTGAGCACGGCGAGCTTAACGGTGGTGGAGCCCACGTCGATGCCCAGATGCAGGTTGCCACAAGCGTTCTCGGGGTTGAAGATCGCGCCTTCGGGGGCGTGGGCGGCGACTACGGGCTCAGCGGCGGTGGCGGGCTCGCTGGTGACGGACGCCTCCCCTGCCGCGTTCTTGGCATCGACAATTGCCCCGGCAACTTTCTCAGCAGCGGCAGTCGCGGCCTTCTGCGCGGCGTCCACCACGGCGGGCGCGGCCTCGCGTGCGGCAGCGACCATGCGGTCCTTGATGCCCTCGACGAGTTTGCTCATTGTCTCTCCTCTTAGTTGTTGGACTCGACGGTTGCGGCAGTGTCGGCCGTATCCTCGAGCTGCAGGTTCAATAGCTTCAAGCCGTATTCCGGCACGTTGATATCGATGGGTTGACCATATAGGTCGCCGGGACGCACAAAGGCGATAACCGTCATAATGCGTGCCATGGCCTCGGGCGATTCGGTGAGGCCGCGCTCAAACCAGCGCTGAATCAGGCCGACCTCGGCACTCACGACGTAGGTAACGTAGTAGTCAAAGAATGTACCCAGCGCCAAGCCCAAAATGCCCGTCTGTGCACGCGGTACCACAGCCTCACGAGCGGTATCGATGATTCTTTTAATGAAGGCCTGGTCGCCGCCCGGACCCAGCAGTGATCCGATCAAATCGCGGTTGGCCGCAAGGTAGCGCAGCAACTCAACCGAACCGGGCGCCGGCTCGAGCTCATCGATGTTGTGATAGAGATCGGGCAGTTGAGCTGCGGTGATGAGCTCAATGCGCTCACGGATCTCGGCCAGCAAGCCGTCCTCGATTTGATTGATAAAGTCGGGGATATCACGGTAGTGCGAATAGAACGTGCGGCGTGTAAGACCGGCACGCTCGGTGAGCGACGCGACGCTAATGCGCGAAAGGTCGCCGCTTTCGGCAAGTTCGCTGGCAAGTGCCTGGCGAAGGGCACGCTGCGAGCGAAGGGACCGGCGATCGCATTTCTCGAGCTGGGACAAACGTCCTCCTTGTTACTCTGCCTGTGCGCTATTGCACAGTGCGAGTATTATTGCACACCGTGTGCATCAACACGTAAAGGCAATATTTTAGATGTGACGAAGGGACAGTCCCTTTGTCACATTATTCGATGACGGTGCAGGAATTCTGCTTGCGCATGGTGGCAAGCATGTGTTTGGGAACGGCGTGGGCCATGCAGCTACCGATAGTCGCGCTTGCGGCGGCCTTGGCCGCGTCACTGCCGTTTTTGGTCGCGTAGCTGTGACGAAAGCGCTTGAGCATGGCGATGTCGTTGCCGCCGTCGCCGTAAACCGCGACCTCGTCCTCGGCAATGCCGTAGTAGCCCGCCAGCCAGCCCACGCTCTCACCCTTGTTGCACGCCACGTCCGTGATCTCGAACATCACCGGATCGAACGGCGCGTTGACCACGCGATCCGATCGCTCGGCCAAATACGCCTTAAGGTCGCGGTCCAGCTCGGGCGAGGTCACGCGGCAGTTGATCTTACACACATCGTGGCGCAGGATGTCGCCGATCGACTGGTCGAAATACTGTTCCTCGTGATAGCCGCCACGCGCACGCATGCCGCGCATCACGATACGCTTGATGGGTCTGTCCTTTTTAAAGCCCGCCTGGTGCATCTCGAACGATCCGCTCGAAAACATGCCATCGGGCGTGGAGCAATCAAAGCAAATGTCCGGAAACTCCTTGAGCAGCTCCTCGGTGATCTGCGGGTCGATGGTCCAGGTCTTGAGCACCTCGCCATGACTGTCGCGCACAATGGAGCCGTTAGAGCAGCAGGCGTCAAGCGCCAGGCCCGTAAAGCCA
The DNA here is from genome assembly GCA_902468085.1 of uncultured Collinsella sp. Classification (GTDB taxonomy): domain Bacteria; phylum Actinomycetota; class Coriobacteriia; order Coriobacteriales; family Coriobacteriaceae; genus Collinsella. The sequence continues at coordinate 10,690 of CABQXN010000030.1, read as the reverse complement.
TGCTCGCCGATCGGCAGCGTCGAGCGTCCGGTCGCGGGAACCACATGCAGGCCAGCCTCAGTCAGCTCGCGAATGGCGCGGCGAATGGTCCCATCTGCCTCGTGCAGGGCATTCAACAGCGTTCCGTCTAAGTCACTCGCAAACATCTTGATCATGGGCATGCCTCTCCTTCGTCTGCACGATATTGTAGACGAGAACGGGCGCGTCCCAAGAGAGGCACGCCCGTCAGGCGAAAGATTGTCCTACACCGCGGCGGGGCCGTGTTCGCCGGTGCGGATACGGATAACTTCTTCGACCGGCTCGACCCAGATCTTGCCGTCGCCGACGGCACCGGTGCGAGCGGCGTTGCAGATAATCTCGACAATGCCGTCGACGTGCTCGTCGGCGCAGATGAGGGTGAACTGCACCTTAGGGATCGTGTTGACAAGCAACTCGTTGCCGCGCACATATTCCTTCCAGCCATGCTGTGCGCCGCAACCCTGCACCTGGTTGATAGTCATACCGCGAACATCGGCAGCAAACAGCGCGTCCTTAAGAACCTCAAGCTTCTCCTGGCGCACGATAGCCGTGATCTTTTTCATAATGAATTCCTCTCAATAATCAACGTATCCCTTTACATGAGACGCAGGTTTCCCAAGTGCCACAAACCAACCTCAGAGATCAAAAAGTTCAACTGACTGGTCTTAGCAGGTTTCCCAAGTGCCGCAGATTGCCGTGAAAGAGGAGCGAAGCGTACTTAAGTACGTGAGCGACGATTGAACGGCAAGGTGCGGTGCTTGGGGAAGCTGCTAATCGAGTCCGGAGAACGAGGGATACGCGCTCTCGCCGTGTTGACTCGCGTCCAGGCCCAGCGCCTCGTCGGCCTCGTCCACGCGCAGGCTGCCGTGGAACAGCGCCTTGACCACCGCGGCGATCACCAAGTCGAGCACCAGTACAATAGCGACCGTCACCACAATGCCCAAAATCTGCGAGATGAGCAGCGAGACATCGCCCGTGTAGAACAGGCCGCCCTTACCGGTCCACGAGAGCTCCGGCACGCAGAACAGCCCCGTGAGCACGCCGCCCAGGATGCCGCCGATGCCGTGGCAGCCAAACGCGTCGAGCGCATCGTCGTAGCCAAATTTGGTCTTAAGATGGCTGATGGCCAGGTAGCAGACGGGAGATACGATCAGGCCCATGACCAGCGCCGCCCACGGCTCGACAAAGCCCGCACCCGGCGTGACCACCACAAGGCCCGCAACCAGACCGGTGCTGGCACCCACCAGCGTGGGGCGGCCGGTATGCACGCGCTCGACGGCAAGCCACGAGACCATGCCCGCCGCGCTGGCCGTCACGGTGTTGAGAATGGCGAGTGCCGCCACGGCGTCGGCCTTGAACTCGCTGCCGCCGTTAAAGCCAAACCAGCCAAACCAAAGCAAGCCGGCGCCCAACGCCACAAACGGCACGTTATGCGGGCGATAGCTCACCATGCCAAAGCCTCGACGACGGCCGAGCATTAAGCAGAGAATCAGGCCCGTGAGACCGGACGAAATGTGCACCACGTCGCCGCCGGCAAAGTCGAGCGCTCCGATGATGTCACCGATAAAGGAGCCCTCGCCGCCCCATACCATATGGGCGAGCGGCGCGTAGACCACGAGCAGCCAAATGCCCAGGAAGGCCGTCATGGCACCAAACTTAACGCGGCCGGCCAGGCTGCCCGTGACGATAGCAGCCGTGATCATGGCAAACGCCATCTGGAAGGCGATGTTGATGATCTGAGGGTAGACGACACCGTCCGCAGCATTGCCCTCGGCCGCCTGCAGCACCTGGTTGAGCACCGGCAGGCACAGCAGCTGGTCAAGGCCTCCAATAAACGGGCTGGAACCGTCGCCGCCGTAGGCCAGCGACCAGCCGGCAACAATCCACAGCACACCAACCAGGCCAATGGCGCCAAAGCACATAAGCATGGTGTTGATGACATTTTTGCGCCTGGACAGGCCGCCGTAGAAAAACGCCAGACCCGGTGTCATTAAAAACACGAGCATGGTGCAGATGAGCATAAACGTTGTCGATCCCGTATCGTACATTCGCTCCCCCTTGATCGCATGAACGTTGTCGGCGCCCATAATGCGGCCGAGAGGCAACTGGTGTAGACCAGATACGGCGTTGTTAAACGCTGCGTTGTCGAATGGAAACGGTGCCGCAATCTTGGAAACGGCGCGGCAACGGGCGCGAAACCAACGGGAAATACGCGAGCAAGGAAGCCGCGAGCGCGCCCGTCCCGGCTAGCGCCGGAACAGCTCGCGGGCTCGGTCGCGGAGGTCGGTAGCTCGGATGACGCCCTCGTAGCGGTTGATGCGCAAGCGCGGGAAGGCATTGAAGAAGCGCAGGTCGCGTCGGCTGAGCGACACGCTTGGCACCGGACGGCTCATGCGCTTGCCGGCAAGGCGACGACTGAGCGACGGACGCGGCATGTTCGGCGCGGCATCGGCCACGCGGCGGGCGGCAAGCGCCAGGCCGCGAGCACCATCCGCGATAAACGTCGGCATCGAAGCCTTCTCGCGCAGGGCATCGAGCGCGGCGTCACCCAGCTCGGCCAGCCACGCGTTAACGGCACGGCTACGGATGTGCGTCTGTGCCACCGAGTCGATCGCCGAATCGGGAATACGTTCGAGCATGGAGTCGGACGCATCGGCGAGCGACTCGTTGATGCGGTCGGCAAGGTCGGCCCGGACGCGCTCCAGCTGATCAGACAGACGCCGCCAGCTCGCCAATGAGCACAACGCGTCGACCATCATCGCGACCGCGACGATAAAGGCGGACAACCGCACAATCAGCACCGGCAGATGGCCAAGCAGCCCCAGCAATGCCGGCTCCACTAAACGGCAAATGCACAACGCACCCAGGCCAAACGCGCAGGCCCAGTACAGACAGATACGTCCGTGCAGGTTAAACGGCAGATGCGAATAGTCCCAAAAGCGAGCGCCCGTTGTTTTTTCCAACAGCACGCCTACGCTGTACTCAATCACGCTGCATACGAGCGCTGCAGCGACAAACTGGCTCGGGGCATCCGGAATCCCGCGCAACAGCAGCCAGCAGGCAATGCCGCCCGCGCCATAGATAGGGCAACACGGTCCCAGCAAAAAGCCGCTGTTGGCAAAGCGTCCGTGGTTGAGCATGGCGCAGACTGTCGATTCCCATGCCCAGCCGCAAAAACCGTAGAAGGCAAACGAGAGCACCAGTGCCGAAAGCGGGCAGGCGGCAAGCGTCGCGCCGTCAAAGGACATGTCGATTGCGGTCCCCACCGTCTACCCTCTCCTCTTTTCACTCGATGCTTTACTCACGCTATCGTCCGTCTCGTCCTTGCGCGGCAGGCGGCCGGCGACCGTCTCACGCAGAGCACACCATTTATCCGCCAGACAAACAATCCACGCCTCGCGACACGTCGGCGGCACCGGCACCAGCGGAAACATATGCCGCACGATAATATTCCGCTCTCGCGGCGTCAGCTCAAAATCTTCCTCGGCACGCGCCAGGGCAAAAAACGGATGTCGAAATCCGTGCAGTCGATGGCTCGGGTCGGGGTCGTGCCAATCATAGAGAAAGTAGTCGTGCAGCAAGGCCCCGCGCAGCAGCGAGGCACGGTCGATCGAAATGCCAGCACGGCCCAAGTGCCCGGCAAAGGACAGACTTGCCCGTGCCACCGAGGTCACATGTGCATAGACCGTCACGTCGCCATGCTGGATAAACTCGCGCGTCAGGTCCAAGCGGCCCGCCTGGGCGAGCTGGCGGGCGGCATCGTCGACCTCGTGCGCGATTTTCTCGGCACGAACGGCATCGGACATGCTGCCTCCTTCCAGCGGCTCACGGCGGCAAGCCACGGCCTGCACGTATTGAAAAAATCATCATCGAATCTATCAGTATGGCATCGGACAAAACGTTTTGCCCCACCAGTTGTCGAATTACCGCGCCGCCGTCACATATCAAACGCCAAAATGTGCGAGACTGTCTTGTGCAATTGTGTCGGCCGAGGGAGCGCCGGCGCTCGATTCGCATGGAGTAACCCACAACGATGCTGCTTACGCAAACGACAACGCCCGAGGACGTCAAGGCTCTCGACCGCGCCGAGCTTCCGCTGCTCTGCGGCGAGATTCGCCACGCCATCCTCGAAAGCTCCGCCGCTGTCGGCGGACACGTTGCCCCCAACCTGGGCGTCGTTGAGCTTACGGTTGCGCTTCATCGCGTGTTTAACTCCCCTATCGACAAGATTGTCTTTGACGTTTCGCACCAGACCTACGCCCACAAGGCGCTGACCGGGCGCGCGTATACCTATATCGATCCGGAACGTTTTGGCGAGGCTTCTGGCTTTGCCAATCCCGACGAGTCCGAGCACGACCTGTTCGCCATGGGCCACACCTCCACATCGGTGAGCCTGGGCTGCGGCTTGGCACACGCCCGCGATCTGGCGGGCGACAGCTACAACGTCATCACCATCATTGGCGACGGCTCGCTTTCGGGCGGCTTGGCGTTTGAGGGCTTTAACAATGCCGCCGATCTCGACAGCAACCTGATCATCATCGTCAACGATAACGACCAGTCCATCGCCGAAAACCACGGTGGCCTCTATCGCAATCTGGCCGAGCTGCGCACCAGCAACGGCACCTGTGAGCGCAACGTTTTCCGCGCGATGGGACTCGACTACCGTTATTTGGACGCCGGCAACGACGTGTTGGCCCTGGTCGACGCGCTGCAGGAACTGCGCAATATCGATCATCCCATCGTGCTGCACGTCTCCACCGCCAAGGGCAAGGGCTTTGAGCCGGCCCAGAGCGACCCCGAACGCTGGCACCACGTGGGTCCGTTTGACATGGCGACTGGGCGCAAGCTTTGCCCGGGCCATCCGAGCGAGCCCGCGCCGCGCACCTATGCTGACATTACGGGCGAGGCGCTCAGCGCCGCCATCGAGCGCGATCCACAGGTCGTTGGCATCACGGCCGCCACGCCCTACATTATGGGCTTTACACCCGAGCTTCGCGCTGCCGCCGGCAAACAGTTCGTCGATGTGGGCATTGCCGAGGAGCACGCCGTGACCTTTGCCACCGCGCTTGCGCGCTCGGGCGCCAAGCCAGTCTTTGGTGTGTACGGCACGTTTTTGCAGCGCGCCTACGACGAGCTGTGGCACGACCTGTGCCTCAACGACGCCCCCGCAACCATTTTGGTGTTTGGTGCGTCAATCTTTGGCACCACGTCCGAGACGCACCTCTCGTTCTTTGATATTTCCATGCTGGGCGGTCTTCCCAACATGCACTACTTGGCGCCGGCCTGCATGGAGGAATATCTGTCCATGCTGAGCTGGTCGCTCGACCACCGCGAGCATCCCGTGGCAATCCGCGTACCGGGCATCGGCCTGGTGAGCCGTCCCGACCTTGCGCCCGCCGAAGACACCGACTACAGCGCCGTTCGCTATAACGTGGTGCGTCAGGGCCGCGACGTTGCCGTGCTTGCGCTCGGCGACTTCTTTGAGTTGGGCGAGCGCGTGGCAAACCGCTTGGCCGCCGAGTACGGCATCGAGGCCACGCTCGTCAACCCGCGCTTTGCAACCGAGCTCGATCGCGAGTTCCTCGACAGCCTTGTCGCCGAGCATCGCGTTGTCGTCACCCTCGAGGACGGCATCTTGGACGGCGGCTGGGGCGAGCGCGTGGCGTGCTACCTGGCCTGCACGCCCGTGCGCACGCGCACCTTCGGCATCGCCAAGGGCTTCCCCGACCGCTACGACCCCAACGAACTGCTCGCGCAGAACGGCATGACGGTCGAGAACATGGCCGCCGAAGCCGCAAGACTACTCAACGAGTAAGAAAACCTCCGCAAGGAAAGCACCCCCCTGCGGAGGTTTTTGTTTTCGCGACGCGATTATCTCAATCTGTAACATCTAGGGCCCGAATTCCCGTCTAACTGTTACAGATCTAGACAAGACGTCTTAGTCCCTGACCTTTGTCTCAATCTGTAACAGATAGAGACCTTTTGTCCGTCCAGATGTTACAGATCGAGACATTCGAATTCCCCTGAAGAGAAAATCTCGATCTGCAACAGTTGGAACCCATTTCCTCGTCTACCTGTTACTGATTGAGACAAAACAGCGAGGCGGGCCGTCCGAAAAGCACTATCTCAGCAGCAACAACCGACGTTTGCCCAGATAAAACCTGCCAAAATAAACCTGTCCCTTTTTGGTAGGTAGAATAACCCATAAGACAAGTATGTTTCTGAGTTATTTCGTGTTGACCCATTTGAGCGCAATAGGGTATAACTCTACTCAACCACTAGGATTTTTTGAGAAAGGTGTTCTCCTATGAGCAAGAACCTCTCCCAGCAGGTCGTTCTCGACCGCCGCGGCTTCGTTGCCGCCACCTTCGCAACCGTCGCCGGCCTTGGTCTTGCCGGCTGCTCCGACACCAGCGCCGAGGCCGACAAGGGTTCCGCCGCCGGCTCCTCCAAGGGCTCCGAGGATACCGAGGTTTCCGCTACGCTCGATGCCAAGGCATTCGACAAGCTCGTCGACAACGGCCCCAAAGCCGACGACGATGCCATCGCCGCCAGCACCTGGGCCACGGCCGTCAAGGACGCCGGCGTCTTTAAGATCGGTGGCGTTCAGACCTCCACGCTCTTCTCCCTCCTCAACGAGAAAGACGGTCAGACCCGCGGCTTCGATGCCGGTATCGCACAGCTCCTGTCCAACTACATTCTGGGCGAGAACAAGGTCGAGATCACCCAGGTGACCTCGGACACGCGCGAGTCTGTCCTGCAGAACGGCCAGGTCGACGCCGTCTTTGCCACCTACACCATCACTGACGAGCGCAAGAAGCTCGTCTCCTTCGCCGGCCCCTACTACTACACGCAGCAGGCCATCCTGGTGCTCGCCGATAACGACGACATCAAGAGCGTCGACGACCTGGCCGACAAGAACGTCGCCGTCCAGTCCGGCTCCAACGGCCCCGCCATCCTGGAGGAGTTCGTTCCCAAGGCCAGCCAGCAGGAGTTCAAGACCGACGAGGAGGCCCGCCAGGCACTCCAGCAGGGTCGCGTTGACGCCTATGTCATCGACAACAACATGCAGCAAAGCGCCCTGGTCCGCGAGCCCGGTAAGTACAAGATCGCCGGCAAGCCCTTCGGCAGCAAGGAGCCCTACGGCATCGGCCTGCCGCTCGATTCCGACGGCGTCGCCTTCGTTAACGACTTCCTTAAGAAGATCGAGGACGATGGCACCTGGACCGAGCTATGGCAGATCTGCATTGGTGACCGTACGGGCGACACCAATGTTCCCGAGCTCCCCGAGGTCGGCGCCTAAGCTCGCAAGCTGGGCATCAGCCGCTGCGAAACCATACGGAAACGCACGATTCGCTTTATTGCGCTAAACTGTTTCCTCACTGAGTTGTCGGGGCTTCCGTACACACGGGAGCCCCTTTCCTTATCGGCGGGAGGTCCGCATGAGTCTCTCCGAGCTCTGGTCGCTCTATGGCCAGAACTATATCGACGCGCTGCTAGCAACCTGGGGCATGACGCTTGAGTCGTTTGCCATCGCCATGGTGCTGGCTGTCGCCGTCACCGTGATGCGCGTGTCGCCGCTCAAGCCGCTGCGCGTCTTTGGTGACCTGTATGTCCAGGTCTTCCGTAACATCCCCGGCATCGCGCTGCTCATCATCGTCGTCTATGCGCTTCCGCCGCTCAAGGTCGTCCTGCCCTACCGCACCTGCGTTATCGTCGCCACGGTCCTTTTGGGCTCGGCCTTTGGTTCCGAGAACTTTATGAGCGGCATCAACACCGTCGGCGTCGGCCAGGTGGAAGCCGCCCGTTCGCTCGGCATGAGCTTCAGCCGTATCCTCGCCAAGATCGTGATTCCACAGGCACTGCGCTCAAGCGTGCTGCCCATGACCAACCTCTTTATCGCCGTCATGCTCACCACCGCGCTCGGTAGCCAGGTGCCGCTTAAACCGCAGGAGCTCACCGGCGTGGTGAGCTACATCAACACGCGCTCGCTCGGCGGCGTCGTCGCGTTCTTTATCTCGGCACTCGGCTACCTGGGCACGGCCTTTGTGGTGAGCCACATTGGCAACTACATCGATAAGAAGGTGAGGATCCTCCGATGAGCAAGCATTCCTCCCCTGCACTTACCATGCGCGATGCGCTCTACGAGGCTCCCGGCCCCAAGATGCGCGCCAAGATTCGCATCGGCACCGCTATCTCGCTCGTTGCCGTCGCCGTGCTCGTCGCCCTGGTACTGCAGCGCTTTTATGTGACCGGCCAGCTTTCGGTCCACTATTGGTATTTCTTTACGCACCTCACCACCTGGAAGTTCTTGCTTGCCGGCTTTGAGGGCACCGTTAAAGTCGCACTCACCGCTGGCGCCATCGCGCTGGTGCTGGGCCTAGCCCTTATGCTCGGCCGCACCAGCGACATTAAGCCGCTCCAGCTGGTTTGCCGTGTGCTCACCGATTTCTTCCGCGGTGTGCCGAGCCTGCTGTTTATCTACTTCTTCTTTTTGGTGCTGCCCCAGTACAAGATCTCGCTGCCGTCGTTTTGGATGCTCACGCTTCCCGTCGCGCTCGCTGCAGCCGGCGTGCTGGCCGAGATTTTCCGCGCCGGCGTCAATGCCGTGCCGCGCGGCCAGGTCGAGGCCGCCCAGGCGCTCGGTCTCTCCAAGGCCAAAATCACCTTTAAAATCGTGTTGCCGCAGGCTATTCGGTTTATCATTCCGTCGTTGATTTCGCAGCTTGTGGTCGTAGTCAAAGACACCACCGTCGCCTATGTGGTGAGCTACCCCGACCTCATGCAAAACGCCCGCGTGCTCATTACCAACTACGACGCCCTCGTGTCGGTCTACCTGGTAATCGCGGTCATCTACATCCTCATCAACGTCGCGATCAACAAGGCCGCTGTCTATGTTTCGCACAAGACCGGCGCGACCATCATCCGCTAACGCTTTACCATTTCGAGTCATAAGGAGCCGAGCACCATGGCACAGAGCACCTCTTCCACCGGCAATCAGCCGCTGATCGAGCTCAGACACGTCGATAAGCACTATGGCGATCTGCACGTCCTCAACGACATCAATCTCTCGGTCGACCGCGGCGAGGTCGTCGTTGTGATTGGACCCTCGGGCTCGGGCAAGTCGACCATGTGCCGCACCATCAACCGTCTGGAAACCATCGACTCGGGCGAGATCCTCATCGAGGGCGAGCCCCTGCCGCAGGAAGGCAAGGATCTTGCCCGCATGCGTGCCGAGCTGGGCATGGTGTTTCAGCAGTTCAACCTGTTCGCACATATGACCGTCCTGCAGAACGTCATGCTGGGACCGGTCGACGTACTGGGTGTCTCCAAGGACGAGGCCCGCGAGCGCGCCATGGACCTGCTGGGCCGCGTGGGCGTTGCCGAGCAGGCCGATAAGGTGCCCGCACAGCTTTCGGGCGGCCAACAGCAGCGCGTAGCCATCGCCCGCTCGCTTGCCATGCAACCCAAGGCCATGCTTTTTGACGAGCCCACGAGCGCCCTTGACCCCGAGATGATCAACGAGGTGCTCGAGGTCATGGTCCGTCTAGCCCAGCAGGGCATGACGATGATCGTCATCACGCACGAGATGAACTTCGCACGCCGCGTTGCCGATCGCGTCGTGTTTATGGCCGACGGCCAGATCGTGGAAACCGGCACACCCGACGAGTTCTTCGACCATCCCCAGACCAAGCGCGCCCAGGACTTCCTCAACTCCATCAAGGGGCACTAGCCAGCCACCCCGTGGGGCAAATCCATCGGAAGCGTTGTCCCACGTCTCTCATGCGCCCTGTCACCTTCAGATTCGAAAGCAACACCTATGATCGGAACCCGCACCTCATCGTCCTACACCCCGCACGTCGACGTCGCCCCCGCCGACCGCCCACTCATCCTCGTCGCACCGCGCTGGGAAGAGGCAAAGCCGTTTTTAAGCGAGACGCTCTCCCCCAACGAAGAAATCGCAAGTGTCTTTGTCGATGCCATCCTTGCCGCCGGCGGCCTACCGCTGCAGATGTCCATCACCGAGGACATTGAGGTTATCCGTCATTACGTCGATATCGCCGACGGCATCGCCATTCCCGGCGGCCCGGACGTCAACCCCAAGCGCTGGGGCGATGATCGACCCTACGACCCCACCCTCTGCTGCGAGATCCGCGATAGTTTTGAGTTTAAGCTGGTCGACGAGGTACTCCGCGCCAAGAAGCCGCTCTTTACCACCTGCCGCGGCACGCAGCTGCTCAACGTCGCCACCGGCGGCACCCTGTGCATGGACGTGCCGAGCCTGGGTGCGCGCGAGGGCCGCACGCAGTGGCGCCACACCCACGTGCTCAACGACCCCGTGCACCCTGTCGAGGTCATGCCGGGCTCGCTGCTGGAGCGCGCGGTTGGCGGGCACAGGCTGATCCAGACCAACTCGGCACATCACTGCTGCGTCGATCGTCTGGGTAAGAGCACGCGCTTGGTCGCCAAGGCAACCGATGGCGTTCCCGAGTGCATCGAGGTCGAGGGCCAGCCGTTCTGCTTGGGCGTGCAATGGCATCCCGAGTACACCTGGCAGACACTCGAGACCGACTTTAACCTGTGGAAGTCGTTTGTCGAGGCAGCGGCAAAGGTTAAGCAGGCTCGCTAGCTCGCGAACCGCATAACAGATAAGGGCGCCCCGCCGGCCACA
>CABQXN010000029.1:0-23091 GCA_902468085.1 uncultured Collinsella sp. | reverse complement strand
AGTTCCGCACGCAAAGAAGGCCACTTAATGTGGCCTTCGTCTTGCGCAGGACTGTGGAGCAGGGAACTTCGTGCCCCGACGCCCGGGAGGACGTTTCATTTAGAAAGATGGACCGACCGCCGTCAGCGATGGGAGCTACTCCCCCAGCACGGCCTTTTTGGCGGCTGCAGCCATGTTGTCCAGATCTTCCTTGGTGGGGTGATCCTTTGCGGCGACCCAGTTATCGAGCAGCATCTTAAAGCGGACATTGTCGGGATCTTGCTCGAGCATGGCCTCGTAGCGCTGCTTGACCGCGGGGCCCATCTTGCCCTGGCACATCGCCCAGCCCGCAAGCTCGGCATCCCCAGCCAAATTGGAAGTTACGCGGTCGATAATCTGCTGATAGTAGCTCTGGTCGGCCCCAAAGCCGCAGGTGCCAAACAGGAACACGCGCTTACCGTGCAAGGCGGAGAGCAACGTCGCGACCGAAGACGTGCACGCGCCCTTGTCGCACCAAAAACCGACGAGCACCGTGTCGGCCGCGCAGGCGCCCTGCGCCTCGAGCGCAACCTGATCTGCATCCGCATCGTCGCTCAACGCCGCGGCATGGACAAACTCAACACCCGCAGCCTGCAGAGCGCGCTTGATCGCGCCCGAAACCATCCTGGTATTACCGCTCTTGCTGTTAACCACCAAAGAGCACGTCATAGTCACGTTGCCTCGTTTCCCCCAAAACTAAAGCCACTAATGCAATTTATTAGATGAATATCTTAGTACTAACGTGACAGATGTAAACCACCGTCTGTCGATTGATTAATTTGCCCCACTGGCTTGCTCACTGGGCAAACTGGCTGCGGTAGAGCTCGGCGTAGAAGCCGTCTGCCGCCAGCAGCTCGTCGTGCGTGCCGCGCTCGATAATCTCGCCGTCGCGCATCACCAGAATGCAGTCGGCGTTGCGGATGGTGCTCAGGCGGTGCGCCACGACAAAGCTCGTACGGCCGGCCATAAGCTCGTCGAATGCCGCCTGCACCTGCAGCTCGGTGCGGGTATCGATGCTCGAGGTCGCCTCGTCCAGCAGCAAAATCGCCGGGTCGGTGAGCATGACGCGCGCGATGCACAGCAGCTGTTTTTGACCCTGGCTAAACGTGCCGCCGTCCTCGCCGATGACCGTATCGTAGCCGCCTGGCAGCTGCACGATAAACTTGTGCGCATGCGCGCGCTTGGCAGCCTCGATAACCTGCTCGCGTGTGGCGTCGGGACAGCCGTAGGCGATGTTTTCCGCCACCGTGCCCTCGAACAGCCAAGTGTCCTGCAGCACCATGCCAAAGGCACGGCGAAGGCTTGCGCGCGTGTAGTCACGCGAAGACCTGCCATCGACCATGATGCGTCCGGCATCGATATCGTAAAAGCGCAGCAGCAGGTTGATGAGCGTCGTCTTGCCGCAGCCCGTGGGGCCGACCAGGGCAAAGCGCATGCCGGGCTTAGCCTCGATGCAGATGTCCTGAAGCAGCTTGCGGTCGGGCACGTAGCTAAAGTCCACATGCTCAAGGGCGACCTCGCCCTGCGGTGCGGCAAGTTCCACGGCATCTGGCGCGTCGGGCTCCTGCTCGCGCGCATCGAGCAGCGCAAACATGCGGCGCGCCGAGGCGTACGCGGTCTGGATCTGCGTAATGACGTTGGTGACCTCGTTGAACGGCTTGGTGTACTGGTTGGCATAGGACAGGAAGATCTGCACGCCGCCCACCGTAAGCGCCGCGGGCACGCCCGTGATCACGCCCACGCAGCCGATCACAGCGACAACGGCATAGATGATGTTATTGATAAAGCGCGTGCCGGGGTTGGAGAGCGAACCCATAAACTGTGCGCGCTCGCCCGCGGTGTAAAGCTCGGCATTGAGGGCATCGAAGCGCTGCTGGGCGTTGGGACCGTAGGCAAAGGCGTCGACAAGCTTTTGCTCGCCTACGTACTCCTCGATATGACCACCGAGCTGCCCTTGAATACGCTGCTGTGCCGTAAAGCTTTTGTTGGAGAGCTTGGCGATAGCACCGGCTGCAAAAATGGAAAGCGGCGTGACGAGTACCACCACGAGCGTCATGGTCAGGTTGATGGAAAGCATAAACGCGAGCGTGCCCACGATGGTAATAACACCGGTGAAGAGCTGCGTGAAGCCCTGCAGCAGACCGTCGCCCACCTGGTCGACGTCGTTGACCACGCGGCTCATGAGGTCGCCGTGGGCATGGCTGTCGATAAAGCTGAGCGGCATGCGGCTGAGCTTATCGCTCGCCTCCACGCGCATGTCGCGCACCGTTTCGTAGGACAGGCGGTTGACGCAGTAGCCCTGCAGCCACTGGAAGGCCGCGGCACCTACCACGACGAGCGCGAGTTTGGTAACGAGCGGCAGCAGCGCGTCGAAGTCCACCTGCCCGGCGGCGACGATAAGGTCGATGCCCTCGCCGATGAGAATCGGCGTGTAGAGCTGCAGAATCACGGAGATGGCGGCACTCACAAACGACGCAACAAACGAAATGCGATGCGGACGAACGTAGCCCATCAGACGGCGAGTCACCGCACCCACGGGATAGCGCTCGGGGTCGCCGGGCTGGCGCGGACCGTCGCCCAGGTCGTTGAGGTTATCGTTACCGGACACGTTGGCCGTCATCGTGGCGACCGAACCGGAGGAAGTGTACGGATTCATTTAGCAGCCCTCCTTTGCGCAAATGGATGCCGGGGCAGTCGGGGCGGACGCGGGGCTTAGGGTGGACGCGGGCGCCGGAGTGGGCGCGAGCGCTGCACTCCCCTGCTGGCCCTCGAGCTCCTCGCGGCGCAGCTGCGACTGGCAAATCTCGCGATAGAGCTGGCGGGTCGCGTACAGCTCGTCATGCGTGCCCAGGCCCGCAACCGAGCCGTGGTCGAGTACGCAGATCATGTCGGCATCGCGAACGGTCGAGACGCGCTGGCTTACGATCACCGTCGTGAGCGGCAGCCCGCCCTCGGCGGCACCGCGCACGCTGCGCTCGCGAATGGCATGGCGAAGCGCCGCGTCGGTCTTAAAGTCGAGCGCCGACGCGGAGTCATCCATGATCAATATCTGAGGCGAACCAACCAAGGCACGCGCGATGGTCAGGCGCTGACGCTGGCCACCGCTAAAGTTCTTGCCGCCCGCCTCGACCGGGGCGTCTAAGCCCTGCGGCTTGTTGCGCACGAACTCGCTGGCCTGCGCCATGTCGAGTGCCGCCCAGAGCTCCTCGTCGGTCGCAGCTTCATCGCGCCAGGTCAGGTTGCTGCGGATGGAGCCGCTCACCAGCGATGCGCGCTGCGGAACGGTCGCGACCACACGGCGCAGCTGGTCGAGCGGCCAGGTGCGCACGTCGGCGCCCATCACGCTCACGCTGCCGGTGCTCGCATCGTACAGGCGCGAGATAAGCGAGACGAGTGTGGACTTGCCGCTGCCCGTGCCGCCGATAATGCCGAGCGTCTTGCCCAGTGGGAGCTCCAGGGTCACATCGTTGACGGCGTTGGCAGCGCCGGCGCCAAAAGAGAAGCTCGCATGGCTCAAGCTCAGCGCAGGAACTGGAGCGACATTGCCCGGCTTGGGCAGCGCAACCGACTGATTGCCCTCGTCGGTGATGCTCGGCTCGCAGTTGAGCACCTCGTTGATACGCGAAGCACTCGCGCTCGCCTTGGTAAAGACCACGACCAGGTTGGCGACGTACACGATGGAGGTCAGGGTCTGCGTCATGTAGATCACAAACGCCATGACCTGGCCCTGCGTGAGCTCACCCACGTTGACCTGTATGCCGCCCACCCACAGGATGGCGCACACGCCTAGGTTCATCACCAAAAACGTTACGGGGTTAAGGATTGACGAGAGCTTGCCCACCGCGATGGCAGTATTGGCCTGGTCATCGGCGGCTTGGGCAAAACGCTCGCGCTCGTGGTCCTCGCGTACAAAGGCGCGAACCACGCGGACGCCCGAAAGGCCCTCGCGGCAGATAAGCGCGATGCGGTCGAGCTTTGCCTGCAGCTGCTTGTAGTACGGAATGCAGCGTGCCATGACAAACCAAAACACCAGGCCAATGGCGGGCGTGCAGATCAAAAAGATGATGCCGAGCTTAAGGTCGATGGCAAGGGCCGCGCACATGGAGCCCACCGCCAGGAAGGGCCAGCGGATAAGCATGCGCACGCCCAGCGCCACGGCAAGCTGCACCTGGTTGACATCGTTGGTAATGCGCGTGATGAGCGACGGCGTGCCAAAGCGGTCGAGCTCGGCATAGCTCAGCTTGTTGATGTGCTTGTAGAGCGCGCCGCGAATGTCGGTGCCCATGCCCTGCGATGTCAGCGCCGCCATCTTTTGGCAGACGAGCGTAAACGAGATGCCGATCACAGCCATGGCGGCAAGCAGCATACCGTAGTGGATAACGGCGTTCACGTCGTGCGCCCCAATGCCCTTATCGATCATCTGGGCAATCACCAGCGGCGTCAGCAGGTCAAAGATCACTTCGATCAGCTTACACGCAGGGCCAATCACCATATACCGGCGAAACTTACCACCAAAACTCCTGAGCAGCTCAATCATGTATAGGCGCTCCCTATCATCATCCACATTCAATTCGAACCATGATAGTACCGCCACCCCAAAAGAAGCGTAAACAACTCGTCATTTCTAACGGGATTCAGTTTTCAGGGGGGGGTATACGCGCACACCCAGCCAGTGTCGGGTCAACTAGCATGGTATATTTACATTAGTGCTACCAAGTTAGTCGCCGACCCTTGAAATGAGGTGCCGAGATGAACGACATTCTCGCAAGAAGAGCAAGACGAGCAACTGTGGGCATCGCCCTTTCCGCGGCACTTGTCGCGGGAATCGCCCCCGTAGCGGCGATCGCGGCAGAAACCAGCGCCCCCACCGGCGCAGTTGCCTTGCAGACGGAAGACGCGGCCGCCGCAAAAGAAAAAGCGTATGCAGCCATGCAGGAAGCGCTCAAAAAACTCGAGGCCGCAAAAAACGCCGCAAGTCCCGAGAAAATTGCGGAAATCGATGATGACATTGCCAGTTTTCAAAAGAACTACGACACTAATTTGGCGCGAGCTGCCATATATAAGGAATCCCTTCCTACCATGCAAGCGGACATCGATGCAGCCCAATCCGAATGCGATAAGGCCCACAACCGAACAAGAGACCTTGAGGCAGAATTAAATAAAATCCCCCACACGGATTACGAAACTAGATGGCAGTTGGAACTGGCGATCATGGATGCACAAGAGCAAGAATCTCGTTGTGAAGATAAGCTTGAGCACTGCCGAATGCGCCTCGAAAGTCAGAAAAGCCTGATTTATTTCTTAGAAAGCGAAGTAGAGTTTAATAAAACCCACCTCGACGGAGAAACAGCCAAGCGAGATGCGCTCCTCGATAATTTGAAAAAGGCGCAAGCGGCCTATGACGACGCCTGCAAGGCATACGAAGAGGCAAAAGCCGCGGCAGACAAGGCCACCTCGCCCGAGGTAACGCAACCGACCGAGACAACGCCTCCCTCCGGCTCGACGCAACCGGCCGAGACGACACAGCCCGCCAGCTCACCCTCGACCGGCAAAGACACCCTACCAAGCTCCACCAAGCAGGCGAACTCGAGCAGCGGCAAGCAAGCAGATACGACCGCCGGCAAGCTCGCGAACACGGGCGATGCAGCGCCGAGCGCAATAGCACTCGCAGGAATCGCCGCCATGGGACTCGGAATAACCGCCACAGCCACACGCCGCATCAAGAACTCAAAATAGCCGACAGAGCATTCTGCCTTCACCAATTCACAAGCCCAGAGACAAAAAGAGGTCCGTTTCCCCACCTAAGGAAACGGGCCTCTTTAACTGCAAAAATTCAAGCAACAGCACCGCCGCCTCTTGAACCACGTAGCCATCAATGCCCAGACAACGCCAGCAAGCCGCATTCCGCAAGGGATAGATTAAATTAGATAAACGCGCCCTTACGGGTGATTTTTGGACGACGGGGGCCGGCCGGCGGCGAGGTGTTTAGTAGTCGAGCGATCCCGCAGGCGAAGCCGAGGACCAGCGAGACACCAAATACCTCGCCGCCGGCCGGGCCGTGTCGCGGCACCAAAAAGCGCCCGTGCGCTCGATGGATTCGGATGCCCGACAGAGGCTCCTTATGGCTGCTTCCTTCCGGACCTGACCAGATTCGGAACATGTCGTCATCCGAACCCATCGAACGCGCTAGGCGCTCGGTATATCTTACCTGCTCCCGCCCGCCAGAGCAAGGTAGCTAATTTGGGACGGAGCTTTTTTGACTACTTTTGCAGCCCGATTGCCAGAGCAGCCAATGAGTAGTCAAAATAGTCCCATCCCAAAATGACCGGCTTGGTGCCGCACCACAGAAAGGACCTATCTACTACGTTTAGGCCGCAAGGGTCAACCATAGCCAGCTTTTTCGAAAATCGGCAAGCTTTCTACCTGCGGTTTTGTTTTTGCAAATTCCGGGATGGTCGAGGGTGGCCGGTTTAACGTAGTAGATGGCCGCATTTCGTGGCAAACGGTCCGACCAAAGACCCAAGGCAGCCAACCTCGAATGGCCATTCTCGAAGTTGCGGTGGAATAGTTCCTGTTTTTGCTGTCTGAGCCGCCAAACAGGAACTAATCCACCGCAACTTATAAAGAGATAGGTTTTAGATACGGCCAAGGTCGTAGGATCGAGCGGCTGCTTCGCCAGCGCAGATAAGGTTGGTGGTGGCTTCCTGCGGATTAAGCGCTTGCTCCAGGTCCATGGGTTTGCGGCAAATCGGCAAAACCAAGTCAATACCCTGCTCACACACCCCATCCAGGTTGTCAGCGCGACCGCCCACGACAGCGATCACCGGTTTGCCACACCGCTTGGCACGGCGCGCCACGCCCACCGGCGCCTTACCGGCGGCGGATTGCTCATCCATATTGCCCTCGCCTGTAATGACCAGGTCGACATCGCGCACGTGCTCGTCAAACCCCACGAGATCGAGCACCGTCTCCACACCCGAGCGTAGCTCCGCGCCGAGCGCCAGCAGCGCCGCGCCCAAGCCACCGGCAGCGCCCGCGCCGGGCACGCCGAGCACCGAGCCAAATGTCCGCGCACCCTCGGGCACGCGCAACAACCCCTGAGCCCGCACCCCGATAATCGCCGCATCGAGCAGGCGGCCGTAGCCGACCATCCAGCTGTCGTACTTGCCCAGGGCCTCGGCATCCCCCGTCGGCAGACCCTTCTGTCCACCGAACACTGCCAGCGCACCGCGGCGCCCCACGAGTGGGTTCTCGACATCAGAAAGCACCACGACACGCGCGCCGTTCAGCGCCCGAAGCGCTGGCGCCAAATCAACGCTCGCAACCTGCTCAAGGCCGGCAAGACCGGGGGCGACATCGCAGCCCTGGTCATCGACCACACGCGCGCCCAGCACCTGCAGCATACCGGCGCCGCCATCGTTGGTGGCGCTGCCGCCCAAACCAATATAGATAGTCTTTGCGCCCATGCGAACCGCGCGAAGCATGAGCTCGCCCACGCCATAGGTTGTAGCAGCCAGCGCCGCCGATTCCGTGCAAGGCGAATACCCAATGCCGGCCGCCTCGGCCATCTCGATGACCGAGGACTCGCGCTCGACATCAACCAGCATCCGGGCAGACACGCGGTCGCCCAAGGGACCTGCCACCTCGCAGGTCACAATCTCACCGCCGCACGCAGCAACGGCATCGAGCGTCCCCTCGCCACCATCTGCCAGCGGCAACGCGGCCACCTGGGCATCGGGCCACACACGGCGCACGCCTTCGGCAACGGCCGCCTCTGCCTGCGCGCTCAAAACGCTGCCCTTAAAGGAGTCGATCGCCAGCAGCACACGGCGGGGCCGGCGGCACGCAGGACCAAAGTCAACCTCCGTGCCAGCATCCTCACCGGCACCTGCAAGCGCTGCGGCGTGAGCGGCGTGCGCTTCAAGATCGGCCCCACAACCGCAATCAGCGCCGCCCGCACCGCGCAGACCGCCAAAATAGCTACTCAGCAGCTCGCGGCATTCATCCGCCAGGACCCCAGCCGTCACGTTAAACCGATGATTCAGGCGCGAGTCGGCATTCAAATCGTATAGGGATCCCAACGCGCCCGCCTTGGCGTCGCTCGTGCCATACACGCAGCGCCCCACGCGCGCGTTAACCATAAGGCCCGCGCACATGCAGCAGGGCTCAAGCGTCACATAGACCGTGCAATCGGAAAGGCGCCAGCGTCCAAGCGCCTGGGCTGCAGCGCACACGGCCGCAAACTCGGCATGAGCCGAAGGATCCTGGTCGAGCTCGCGACGATTATGCGCCCGCGCGACAATCTCGCCCGCGCGCACCACTACGGCTCCGATGGGCACCTCGCCCACTACCGCGGCGGCGCGCGCCTCGACCAGTGCCTCGCGCATGAACTTCTCATCGATTTCGGTGATCGTCATCGTTCGCCTTCCCTGTTGCAAATCCAAAACGATGCTATCATTACGACTCACGGAGAGATGGCAGAGCGGTTGAATGCGGCGGTCTTGAAAACCGTTGAGCGCGAGAGCGTTCCGGGGGTTCGAATCCCCCTCTCTCCGCCACTTCTAGTGATGCACCGGTGTCATGGTCCGCTCAAACAGCGCATCGACCACGTCGGCTATCTCAGGTCGACGCTCAAGATCGTGACCCGACTCCCACCATATCGTGAAAAGTCGAATAATACCGCCGGCGACAAACTCAGACGTCGTCTCGAGTGACACGGGGGCCAGGGCATCCTCGGCAAGCACGTTCATCACACGCTCGCGGATGGAGTGGGCAATGCGGTCGCAAATAACGTTGGTCAACATGCCCGACATGCTGCTTGCCAAAATGTTATCCATGAGCCGCTCGTGCGCCAGAATCAAATCCATGGCATCGTCCAAAATCGCGTGCCGAAGCGCGCGCACGTCCTCGGCAGACACCGCGCCGGCCTCATCGGGCTGTTTTTGCGGCAAGCCCGACATGAGCTCATCGATATAAAAGGCGAAGTAATCGTTTTTATCGCGAAAGTGCTTATAGAACGTCGTGCGGCGAATCATGGCCCGGTCGCAAAGCATAGCAACCGTCAAATCCTCAAACCGATACTCTTCCAAAAGCTCGGTAAAGGCATCGAACAGGGCACGATAGGTTTTCTTGATGCGAAGGTCCATCCGTATCGCCATCCTCAGGGCAAAGACAACACTCGTCAATCTGTCGCATATCTTACACCTGTACCTCGCGCGCTTTGCCCCGGTGCCGACCCCGCCGAAAACATAACGCTTGCCGGAAAGTTCGGCACGGCAAAACGTTGCGGGTATACTAGTAGCGTTATACCAACGGCAGCTGGCGCATGCCGCCGCGGCCATTCGAAACGGAGACATCATGATTACCGTCATCATCGGCATCGTTGTTGTCATTGTGATTGTCTGCGCCATCGCCGGCATCTACAACAACATGGTCACCAAGCGTAACCGCATTGATAACGCCTGGCAGAACATCGATACGCAGCTGCAGCGCCGCAACGACCTGATCCCCAACCTGGTCGAGACCGTCAAGGGCTACGCCAAGCACGAGCAGGAGACGCTCTCCGCCGTGATCAGCGCGCGTAACACCGCCGTCAAGGCCACCACGCCCGAGGCCAAGATGGAAGCCGACAACGTGCTGACCGGTGCGCTGCGTCAGCTCTTCGCCGTAGCCGAAGCCTACCCCGATCTTAAGGCAAACACCAACTTTACGCAGCTGCAGGCATCGCTCGAGGATACCGAGAACAAGATTAGCTACGCACGCCAGAGCTACAACGATTGCGTGCTCAGCTACAACAACGCCATTCAGACGTTCCCGGCTGTCATCTTTGCCGGCATCTTTCAGTTTAAGGAGCGCCAGGGCTTCGAGGCCGCCGAAGCAGCCCGCCAGGCCCCGACCGTCAAGTTCTAGTAGTTTGACAGCGCATCCTTAATCGGCCAAATGTATAAACCGCCCCGTCGAGTGCATACTTCGACGGGGCGGTTTCCTTTTTCGCAAAGGTCCCCCTCTAAGCGCCGTGCATTTTTAGGAGTATTCAACATAACCAAGAGCTTCGGGCGCCACGATAAGTGCCAAAGGCCGCGAATATCCCTGCAAATCAAACGCTGCCAGCCCATAACCCCGCCCATCATCCGTAGAAAACATCGAGAACTCCCGATTTTTTGCCCGAGGTCGGTATGCAGGGGCCTTCGATTGCAGAATACTCGCAAAAATGCACGTCGCCACCACCCCCACATGGCGCGAACCAAAACAAAAGCGCGACCTTCCTTTCCGGCGCACTCCGCAGGACGAAAGAACCCCCGCCGCACGTAGTGCGCAGCGGAGGTTCTTTCATGTCCGAGGACGCGCCGGAAAGGAAGGTCGCCCTCGGGCCGGACAGCTAAGACAGCTTACGCGACGGTGTAAACCCAGTTGTGCTTGTCCTCGACAGCACCGGACTGGATGCCCGTCAGGGTCTCGCGGAGCTTCTTCATCACGGGGCCGATCTCGGTGTAGCCAGCCGGGAAGGTCACGGTCTCGTCGGCGCCGTAAACCTTGTTGTCGATCTCGCCAACCGGGGAGATGACGGCAGCGGTGCCGCACAGGCCGCACTCCACAAAGGTGCCGGCCTTGACCTCGGCCCACTCGACGGGACGCTGGTCAACGGTCATGCCCAGGTCCTGAGCAACCTGAACAAGCGAACGACGGGTGATAGAGGGCAGGATGGAGTCGGTGTGCGACTGCGGAACGACGAGCGTGCCGTCCTCCTTCACGAACAGGACGTTGGCGCCGCCGGTCTCCTCGACATAGGTGCGGGACTCGGAATCGAGATACAGGTTCTCGGCATAGCCCTCGCGATGGGCCTCCATCGTGGGCTTGAGGGACATGGCGTAGTTCAGGCCGGCCTTGATATTGCCGGTGCCATGCGGTGCTGCGCGGTCGTACTCGGAAACGCGCAGCTTGACGGGCTTGAGGCCGCCCTTAAAGTACGGACCGACCGGGGTCACGAGAATGCGGAACGTGTACTCAGGAGCGGGAGCCACGCCGATCACGTCACCGGAGCCGATCATAAACGGACGCACGTACAGGGTCGCGCCGGAGCCGAAGGGCGGAACCCAGGCGGCGTTGGCAGAAACGACCTGCTTGACGGCCTCAACGAACTTGTCCTTGGGGAACGGGGGCATCTCGAGGCGCTGGGCAGAGTTGTACATACGCTCGGCGTTCATGTCGGGACGGAAGCAGACGATGCTGCCGTCCTCGGCGGTGTAGGCCTTCAGGCCCTCAAAGACCTCCTGGCAGTAATGGAAGATACCGCCGCACTCGGAGACATGCAGGGTGTGGTCGGTGGTCAGGCCGCCCTCGTCCCACTCGCCATCCTTCCAATGGGCCTCGTAGCTGTAATCGGTCTTCATGTAGCCAAAGCCGAGGCTACCCCAATCGATATCCTTCTTCTCGACAGTCATATGCCGCTCCTTACATACACAGTTGCAAACTCGCGAACCCGCACGCAAGGACCGAGGCCGACCGCGTCGCAACGTCACACGCCCGGAGCGTAGAGCCGGACGGGACACGCAAACGGCATCAAAGCCGATGGCACGTCGATTCGCATGCACGAGATTGTACTCCGCACGCGCGTCTGATAAAACGCTTTTCTTTAACTAAGTAAAGTATTTTCATTTGACCGAAGCAAAAAGGCCCGCCACCGTAAGCGGTGACGGGCCTCAACTGTACGGTCTGCGCGCTGGCTCGAGCTAGGCGTTCTATTTACCCAGCTTGGCCTTAACCAGACCGACCACGGTCGGGATGATCGACACGGCAACGATGCCGATAATCAGCAGCTCAAAGTGCTCCTGCACAAAGGGAATGCCGCCAAAGAAGTAGCCCAGCAGCGTAAAGACCGTCGACCAGGTAATGCCGCCCAGCACGTTAAAGACGACAAAGTTGCGCCAGTGCATGCCGCCCATTCCAGCGATAAAGGGCACAAAGGTGCGGATAAACGGGAAGAAGCGACCCAGGAAGATGGCCAGGTGACCCCACTTGTCCAAGAAGTCCTCGGACTTTTTGATGCGCTCGGGCGTCATGGCCTTGACCTTGCCCGAAGCGATGATCTTGCGGCCAAAGAAGTGACCGATCATAAAGTTGCACTGATCGCCCAAAATGGCAGCGGCCCATGCGGTGGCCAGAAGCGCCACGATGTTAAAGCCGCCGTTGTGGGCAAAGAAACCCGAGGCGAACAGCAGCGAATCACCGGGAAGGAACGGGAAGAACACCACGCCCGTCTCGATAAAGATGATCAGGAATACGCAGCCGTAGGCCATAAGCGGGCCGGCGGCGATCCAGCTGGCGATCGCGGTGCGCGGGTCCTTAAGCAGCTCGGCGATAAAATTGATGAAACCCATGAAGTAAAACCTCTCAGTTGTGGGCGCGGATACGTCCAAGTTGACCAGTATACGGTTGCGGTGCCCCCTCGTGCGCAACCCCACAAAAGCATGACTCCATTACCAGCAAGTTTGCATAACTGACACCTGTCGCGCAATGCCGCCAAGATTGTCCTTCCTAATCCCTAGCGAATCGCTATACTTTATTGAATCGCATTGCCATGGCGCTAAGGGAGGGCGGCCGGTGAGCTTTATCAATACCATTCGCGAGGACATCAAGACCGTCCAAGCGCAGGACCCCGCCGCGCAAAACGGTCTGGTCATCTTCCTTTCCTATCCTGGCCTGCACGCCAAGTGGAATCACGTGCCCGAGCACTGGCTGTGGGAGCACGGTCATCGCTCGCTCGCCCGTGTGCTCTCGCAAATCACCCGCCACATCACCGGCGTCGAGATTCATCCCGCCGCGCAGATCGGCAAGCACTTCTTTATCGACCACGCCATGGGCGTCGTCATCGGCGAGACCACCATTGTGGGCGACAACTGCGTGCTCTATCAGGGCGTCACGCTCGGCGGTACCGGCAACGAGACCGGCAAACGCCACCCAACGCTCGGCGATAACGTCACCGTGGGCACGGGCGCCAAGGTGCTCGGCAACATCCGCATCGGCAACAACGTCAAGATCGGCGGCAACTCGGTCGTCGTTAAGGACGTGCCCGACAACTGCACCGTCGTGGGCGTGCCGGGACGCATCATCAAGCGCAACGGCTGCCGCGTGTTCGAGGAGAGCTTCGATGCCAAGCAGCATCGCGAGTACATGCCCGATGACGCCGCCGAGCAGTCCGCCCTCAACCGCCAGGGCATCACCGAGAATGCCCGCCGCGTCAAAGAACTCGAGCGAGAGGTGGCCGAGCTCAAGGCCCTCGTCGCCAAGCTCGTGGACGAGCGCTAGGAACGCAAGCGGCACAAAACGACATCGGCATCAACGCAAGAAGGCGCGCCAGGGAATTCATCCCCGGCGCGCCTTTCTTTTTGATGTGACATGAAGGACTGTCCCTTTGTCACATTATGCGAACTGACTCAGATAGAGGTCGGCGTAGGCACCCTCGGCAGCCAGCAGCTCCTTATGCGTGCCCTGCTCGATAATGTTGCCGTGATCCATGACCAAGATCAGGTCGGCGTCCACGATCGTCGACAGGCGGTGCGCGATCACAAAGCTCGTGCGCCCGCGCATGAGCGCGTCCATGGCACGACCGATGGCAAGCTCGGTACGCGTATCCACGCTTGAGGTCGCCTCGTCCAGGATGAGAATCGCCGGGTTATTGAGCAGCACGCGTGCGATGGTCAGCAGCTGACGCTGGCCCTGGCTGATGCTTTCGGCATCGTTGGCCACGCGCGTGTCGTAGCCCTGCGGCATGGTGCGCACAAAGAAGTCGACCTGCGCGGCGCGCGCAGCCGCCACGATCTCCTCACGCGTCGCCTCGGGACAGCCGTAGGCGATGTTTTCGGCAATCGTGCCATCGAACAGCCAGGCGTCCTGCAGCACCATGCCAAACTGCTGCCGTAGCTCGCCGCGGTCCATGCGGCTCGTATCCACGCCGTCGAGCGTAATACGCCCGCCGTCAATCTCGTAGAAGCGCATGAGCAGGTTGATGAGCGTCGTCTTGCCCGCGCCCGTGGTTCCCACCACGGCAATCTTCTGGCCCGGCTCGGCGGTAAACGACACGTCGTGCATAAGCGGCTTGTCGGGCGAATAACCAAAGCGCACGTGCTCAAAGGAGACGCGACCCTCAACGCGACCCGGCAGCTTGGCGGCCTCGTCCGGCAGCGGATCGGCCTCCATCTCGGGCTCATCGAGCAGGTCGAACACGCGCTCCGCACTCGCCAACGCGCTCTGCAGCGAGTTGAAGGTAAACGACAGCTGCGTCATGGGTTCGGACGCCTCGTAGATAAACTGGAAGAACGCCTGGAACACGCCGACGGTCATGTGACCGGCAACCAGCATGCTGCAGCCCACCAGCGCGATCACGATCTGCGCCAAACGGCCGATAAAGCGCACCGCAGGGCCGACGGCATTGATCATAAAGTCGGCCTTGGCACTCACGCGTGCCAGCTCGCCCGAGGCCTGGTGCACCTCGGCAGAACTTTGGCGTTCGCGGTTAAACGCGCGGATCACCAGACGGCCCGAATAGCCTTCCTCGACCGCACTCGTAATCTTGGACACCCACTCCTGGCGCTCGCCCGTCACATCGTGTGTGCGGCGCGAGACGACCTTCGTCACCAGCAGCGACAGTGCCGTAAAGAACAGAAAGACGAGCGTAAGCTGCACGCTGAACACGAACATCACGCTCACAGCACCAACAACCGTGCCGATCGACACGAGCAGCTGCAGCAATCCGCGCTGCATGCTCTCGGACATCTTGTCCAGGTCGTTGGTCGCGCGGCTGACGACCTCGCCGGGACGATGCGCGTCAAAATAGGCGAGCGGCAGACGGTTGAGCTTTTGCGCGATGCGGTTGCGCAGACGCAGATTGAGACGCTCAGCGACGCTCGACATCAAAAAGCTCTGGAGCGCATAGAACGAGGCAGCGGCAGTCCAGATCATAAAGTAGACGAAAATGGTCTTGCCGCAGTTCTCCCAGGTGATGCTGAAAGTGGTGTCGTTGGCAAACGCCACCTGAATGTGGCCCCACAGCTCATCGATCACGCGGGCGCTATATGCCGGCGCGGCGGTGTTAAAGATGACATAGAACACAATGCTCGCGAACACGATATAGAAGCGCCAATGGTCGCCGGCAGCCTCACTCCACAGGCGGCGCACCGTCGCCCAGGTATCCCGAGGCGTCTCGTCCTCGTCTTCGTCGTCCACGTCGCGCATACGCTCTGCCTCGGCGCGGGCGCGCTCGTCCTCGGCACGTTCGTTTTCCTCGTAGAGCGCTTGGCGGCGAGCCTCGCGCTTGGCGGCGTCATCCAGCTCGGTCGACGCGGCAGCCGTTTCCTCGACCAGTCCCGCGGCAGCGGCGTCATCAACGCCGCCCTGCTTCTTGAGCTCCCCGGTCATGCTACTCACCTCCCTTCATTTGCGATTCCGCGATGGCGCGGTACACCTCGCAGGTTTCCATAAGCTCGCCATGCGTGCCCAAGCCCACGACCTCGCCGTCCTTGAGCACAACGATCTGGTCGGCATGCAAAATAGTCGAGATGCGCTGCGCGATGATGAGCACCGCGGCGTCGCGCGTCTCGTCCTGCAGCGCATGGCGCAGGGCCGCATCGGTCTTAAAGTCCAGGGCCGAAAAACTATCGTCGAAGATATACAGGTCGGCGCGCTTCATGAGCGCGCGAGCAATGGCCAGGCGCTGGCGCTGGCCGCCCGAAAAGTTCGTACCGCCCTGGGCAACCGGGGTATCGAGCCCCTGCGGTTGGTCGAGTACAAAGGTGCTCTGGGCAACCTCAAGCGCGTGAAGCATGTCGCCCTCGGTCGCGCCTTCGTTACCAAAGCGAAGGTTGCTCGCCACCGTGCCCGAGAACAGCCACGCCTTCTGCGGCACATAGGCAATGCGCCCGCGGATTTCATCTTGCGTAAGCTCGCGCAGGTCCACACCATTCAGGCGAATGGAGCCCTTGGTGGCATCGTGGAAGCGCAGCAGAAGCTTTGCCACCGTCGATTTGCCCGAGCCTGTCGAGCCAACGATCGCAGTCGTCTGACCGCGACGGCAGGCAAAGCTCAGGTCGCACAGGGTGTCCTCGTCGGCATCGTCAAAGCGAAACGACATGTGGTCGAACACAGCCACCGCATCGGCTTCGTCTTGGGGCTCGCGCGCCCCGTCATCCAGCGTGCGCTCGCCATCGACGATGCTCGGCTCAATCTCCAACACCTGCTGCGCACGGTTCAGGCACGCGGCAGCACGCGGAAGCGTCAGCACCACCATCTGGGCCATCATCACAAAGAACAGGATCAGAATTGCATACTCCAGCACCGCCGAGATACTCGCAATCTGCATGGCGTGGGCGCCTACGCGGTTGCCGCCCACCCACAGCACCGCCACCTCGGCGATGTTCATCAAAAAGAAGCTTGAGCTGTCGAGGCCCACAAACAGGTGGTTGACTTTGATGGCGTTGGCGGCGTATTCGCTAAACACCTCGTCCAGACGCCGTTCCTCGTGGCGCTCCTTGTTAAACGCACGGATGACGCGCACGCCCACAATATTCTCGCGCAGCACCACGTTCATGCGGTCGATAAAGCCCTGTAGGCGCATAAAAATCGGCGCCGCGTTGGCAACCGTAAAGACCGCCGCCACCAGCACAATCGCAACGACTACGCCCAGAAGCGTGCCCATGGCGGGATCGATAAACCAGGCGAAGATGATGCCCGCCACAGCCAAAAACGGCACGGGCAGCACCAGCTGAATCGTCTGCAGAATCGCCTGCTGAATCACGTTGATGTCGTTGAGCGAGCGCGTGATCATCGATCCGGTGCCAAAGCGCTCAAAATCGCTGGCCGCGAGCTCGAGCGATTTGTCGTACACGGCATTGCGGATATCGCAAGCCACGTTGGCGGCCAGGCGCGCCGAAAGATAGCAGCCCAGCACCGTGCCGCCGCTAGCCATGCTGGTCGCGATAAACATGTATAGGCCGTTGCGTAAAATGTAGTCGATATCGCCCGTGGTAATACCGGTGTTGACCATGTTCGCCAGCATCGTGGGAACCAGCAGCGTACCGACGTTATCCACCAGCAGCACCAGCAGCGTCACTGCGACAAGCCCTCGATAGGGCTTCAAAAACCTCATTAACAGTCGCACGACTCCCCCTCACCTTGATTCTCGGCTTGGCTCTCGGCAGCGATATGCTGCTTAAAGGCATCGCACTCATCGCCGAGCACCTGAGAGAATTTGCCGATCAAGCGCATAATCTCGCGCTGCTCACATGGCTCAAGCGCGCCAAAGGCTCGCTGCTCGGCCTTGAGTGCCGGCAGCGCATAACGCTCGGCAAATCGCCTGCCCTCTTCGGTCAGGCTCACAACCTTGTTCTTACGACTGCCTTCGGCAAACCCCAACGTTGCGAAGCCCCGCGCCGTCAAGGTTTTAATTGCCGAGTTGATGGTCTGCTTGCTGTAGAACCATTCGCTTGTC
Source organism: uncultured Collinsella sp. (assembly GCA_902468085.1). Lineage (GTDB taxonomy): Bacteria > Actinomycetota > Coriobacteriia > Coriobacteriales > Coriobacteriaceae > Collinsella. The sequence continues at coordinate 5,591 of CABQXN010000029.1, read as the reverse complement.
AGACGGCTTACGGCAATACTGCCGCCCGCCGTGCTAGTGTCGACGAGCATCCAATAGGCGCAGTCCGAAAGGCCGCAGGCGCGCGAGAACTCCGAATAGATATAGTCGAGTCCATTGAGCAACCGATCGAAGTCGACCAGCGTAACCGCACTATTCATCTATCCCACCATTCAATTGTCCGATTTTTGACCAATTATGTGTCTCTAGATTAGTCCGAGTTTTGACTATCGTCAACAGGCTCTCCGCAAATGCGTGCATTTTTATGGCCTATCGGCAGAAAAAGACCGCCGGCGCGGGGGCGGCGCCAGCGGTCACGTGAAAATCGGGTTTTATTGCCTGTTAAGCGGCGACGGCCTCATAGACCGTAGCGCCCGAGAAGCTGTCATGCAGGCTCTTGCCGGCAATCCACGGCAGCTCGACGACCTCGCAGACCGTGTTGACCAACTCAGAACAGTCAGTAAAGTGGCCCTTGTCGTTGAGGGCCTCGCAATCCTGAACACGCCAATAGCCATCGGTGTGCGTGATGTAGTACTCGTGATCGTTGATCGACACGAAAGCGCGCGTCTTGGAACGCAGCAGCTTCAGAAATCCTTCGAAATCGGTCTCGACGACATCTCCAGCCTGGAACATGATGTTACCTCCTGGCCCGGCGCCACCACGGCGCATTGATAAACGTTGGTACTCCTTTAGTAAAACCTTTATCAGAGGTTATGCGTTCGTCATTTAGGCAAGTGGTAAAAAACCGCAGGGTAGACGGGATAAAACGTTTAACCATCCCATTTGTTTGTCACATTCTGAAGGTACTTTTATGCAAACCTACTTTCCCAATTGGAATCTATCCTTTTGGCCGGGCAATTGACCGTCTATCGTTTAAGCCCGGCGGGTATGAACGAGGCATCTGCAACGCCACCGCAAGGAGACACCATGGAGACTATCGAAGCACTCATTCACCGTCGCAGCTGCCGCAACTACAGCGATCGTCCCGTCGAGGCCGAAAAGCTTGCACGTATTATCGAAGCCGGCCAATATGCACCGAGCGGCATGGGACGACAGCCGGTGACGTTTGTCGCCGTCACCGACCCCGCGACCGTCGAGCGTCTCTCACAGCTCAACGCCCAGGTCATGGGCAGCAACAGCGACCCCTTCTATGGCGCCAAGACCGTTGTGGTGGTGCTGGTTGACCGCAGCGTGCCCACACATCTGGAAGACGGCTCGCTCGCCATGGGCAACTTGCTCAACGCCGCCTATGCACTGGGTGTCGATTCGTGCTGGATTCACCGCGCGCATGAGGTCTTTGACTCGCCCGAGGGCCTGGAGCTGCTGGCCAGCTGGGGCCTGCCCGCCGACGGCAGCCTGCGCGGTGTCGGTAACTGCATTCTTGGCTACGCCGAGGACACGCTACCCGAGCCCAAACCCCGCCGCGACAACGTGGTATACGTCAAGTAGCGCAGGAGTGTCCCAAACTGCCGGCAGAAAAGGAACGTCCCCTTCTGCCGGCAAGCTATGTTGATATTTGAGTTGTCGTCGTTTCGTTCGTCTGGGCCGTTTCGGCGCCATCGCCTTGTTCGTCCTCGTCCTTTTGCGCATCGGCGATGGTGGAGGCCGCCGCAACGATACCGCGCTGGGGCGCGACACCCGTCTGGGTCTGAGCGCCCTCGACAACTTCTGTGCCTGCATGCGCAAGCTCGGGCGATTTAAACACTGCGTCCAAGTTGGCGCCACCGCCGGCGTAGCCGAGCGCGGCGAGTGCGATGACGATCACTGCAACGACGGCCACGATCGGCACATAACGATGCCAACCAGCCGGGTTGAGCCCGCTGCGGCGAGCCGCCCCGCGACTGATGTAACCAAGCGTGCCGTCGTGCTTGAGCTTTGAGCCCACCACTCGTTTGCGGCCCCACAGCGAGGACTCTGCCTGCATTGCCAAGCGGGCGCTTGCCGAAGGATAGCCGTATTTAGTGCGCTTGAACGAGCCATCAAACCCCGAGGCGTGTTTACCCCACGTCACCGATGTCGTGCGTCGGTTGACCGGCGCGGCACTCCGCCTTCTGCGGCTCGGTTTTGAAGTCTCAGCCATATGCCCTCGCACGCCGTAACCAAATCGAAACAATAACGCTTTGGACTGTAGCACACGCGTCGCGCGCGGTCACGGGCGCCTCGCTCAACGGTCATCGTCCTTCAGCAAGCGCCACAGCGTTGTACGGCTTATGCCCAGCACCTCCGCCGCACGGGTTCGGTTGCCGTGAAGATGATCTACAACCAGATGCGCGATATCTCGCTCGGTATCGGCCAGCGGTCGCAGGATATACAGGTCGCTTTCGAGCGTCGGGACGCCAAAGGTTGCGGTCTTAATCACGTCCTCTTGGGCGAGCACTTCCTCCGCCACAGCGCGGTCCACCGTGCCCGCCCCCACCAATATATACAGTCGTTCCGAGACCTCGCGGAGCTGCAGATAATTGCGCGGCCAGCGGTAAGCATCGAGCGTCTTCGTCGCCGCGGCAGACAGCGTGGGCGCTGCCGTCCCAAATGCATCAGCGAGATATTCCAAATAGCGCGCGACCTTCGTCGACGCGGCTCCCTGCTCGGCGATTGCCGGCGCCACGCTCACCGCACAGGCGAAGCGCTCGGTCACAAAGGCGGCTTGATCACTTTCGCCGCCGCCCGGCATGTCATTCGCCGTCAGCACCACATGGCAGCGCGTCGCCAACGCGGTGTCGGTCATCGTGGAGACCAGCTCGCGGAGGCGCTGGGGGCCAACCGCGTTCCAGCCCTCAATGCAAAGGGTCAGCCCCATTTGGAACAACGGCGATTCGGCGCTTTTGAGCACATGGCGCCAACCGCGCTCGGTGAGCTCATCGAGCGCGACGGAAACAAAGGGCTGATCGGCAAAAGGACCGTCCAGATAGAGGCGCTTGGCGATCTCGACCTGACCCGCTCCCAGCTCGCCCTCGAGCATAAGGGACACGCCGCGCGCGTAACTCTCTACAACCGGCGCAGCCACCGAGGCCGCCCCCTCAACGATGCCGTACGCGCTCGATTCGTAGCGGACCTCAACTTCGTCGGCGTTGAGCCACTCGATGCCCGCATGCGCCGCGGCACCGCGCACCTCGCGGACCACGACGACCCAAAGCCCCCCGCCCCCTTTGTCGGTGGGGCGAACGGTCAGGCTCAGGCGCGTACCCTCACGCCCCATAACCAGACGCGCGCCGTCTCCTATACGGTCGAGACGCTCAGCGACAAAAGCCGCCACATCCCGCTCAAGCGCCGCGTCATTCATGGTCGAGATCGCGACGTCCCCACGCGCATCGATTGTCAATGCCGAGGCCCCGGCAGCAGCTAGGGCCTCGGTCAAGATGTTCAGCTTGGCATCGCTATCCATGATTTGCCCCTGTCCGCGGCGACATGCAGCCGCCGCCGGTCGCACGACCGAGTGTTTCAAAATTGAACGATATTGCTCACCAAACACTATAGGGCAGAAAGCGCCGTCCTGCGAGTATAGGTGTTGCCCCGCATCGCCATCCTGGCGGGGCGATAAGAGCTCTTCGGGACTTATAAACCTGCGGACAAGCCATACCCGCAAGAGCTCCTATCGCTCCACCGCGAGGATGCGCTCGCCAGCACACAGCACGCAAATAAGCTACTTCTCTACCAGATTCCCAGCACGTGCTGCATTCCCAAGCTCATGCACGCAATGCCAATCCAGCAGCAAAAGCCCAATGCAATGGGCTTTCCGCCCTTTTTGACCAGCTCGACGATATCGGTATTAAAGCCAATAGCCGCCATGGCCATCACGATAAAGAACTTCGACAGCTCCTTGATGGGCGCCGTAAAAGACGCGGGAAGCTGAAGCACCGTGGTGATCACGCTCGCCAGAACAAAGAACAGCACAAACATGGGAAACGCGCGTTTAAGCGAGAACGTGCTCTTAGCGTCGCCGCCGGCCTTGCGTGCCAGATGCATCTGCCAGCATGCGAGGACCAACGTGATGGGAATAATGGCCAGCGTCCTGGTGAGCTTGACCACCGTGGCGCTCTCGAGCACATTTGCGCCGGGATGCATGCTGTCCCAGGCGCTCGCCGCAGCCGTTACCGACGAGGTGTCGTTGATGGCGGTACCGGCAAACAGGCCAAAGCCCTCATTGGTCAGCCCGAGCATGCCGCCGAGCATCGGAAACACGAGCGCCGCGATAACGTTAAACAGGAAGATGACCGAAATAGCCTGGGCAATCTCGCGATCGTCGGCATCGATGACGGGTGCGGTCGCGGCGATGGCAGAACCGCCGCAAATCGACGAACCCACACCCACAAGCGTCGCGATCTTGCCCGGTACGTTCATAACGCGGCAGAGCACAAAGGCGATGACAAGCGAGGTCGAGATTGTCGCCACGATAATGGGCAGCGACTGGGCGCCCTTGGACAGAATCTGGGAGAGGTTCATGCCAAAGCCAAGCAGGATAACCGCGTACTGCAAGACTTTTTTGGACGTATAGGTAACGCCGGCGGCGAGCTGTTCGCGACGATTCTTGGGAAAGACGAGCGCCAGGACCATGCCAAAGAGGATGGCAAACACCGGCCCGCCGACCACCTCAACCTGTTTGCCGAGCAACGTCGCAGGAATGGCGATGATCAGGCAGAACAAGACGCCTTTCCAGCGCTCGCGTACGATATTTGCCAGTTGCATATGGGATTCCTTCTTTCTATTTCACGTTTGCGACGGCTTATGATACGGCAACATTGAGCGCAGGCTTGCGCAAACACAGACTAAGATGCCGCAATAGTTCTCAGGCAACAGCCGAATTACCCACCGCGGAGAGCTGATTCGCGGCATAATTAACAACTGACATATGAGTTTGATAGAACAGTTGCGAGGCGCTATGGAAGAATCGATGCACGTCGGCGAGCAGGAAACGAGCCTACAGGACCAGTCCTACCACACCATTCGACGCAAAATCGTCTACCTGGACTACAAGCCGGGCGAAAAGCTGGGCGTCAAGCAACTTTGCGATGACCTGGATATGGGTCGCACGCCCGTGCGCGAGGCTTTGGTTCGCTTGGCGCAGGAAGGCCTGGTGCGCACCGTGCCCCAGAGTGGCACCTACGTCTCACCCATCAACCTCACCCTTGCCGAGAGTGCCTGTTACATCCGCGAGCATCTGGAAAAGCAGGTGATCGTGGAGTGCTGTGCGCGCGCCACCTCGGCAGGCATCGAGCAGCTCGACCGCGCCATCGCGCTGCAGGAAAAGGCCATGGCCGATGAGGATCGCATCGGCTTCTTTTTGAGCGACAACCTCATGCATCACATGATTTTTAGCATCGCATGTCGCAGCACCGTGTGGTCGTGGCTCGAAGAGACCAATGCCGACCTGGAGCGCTTCCGCTGGCTGCGCGCTGCCACGCAGGTTCTCGACAATCAGGACATCGTGAACGAGCACAAGCAGATTCGCCGCGCTATCGCCGGTCGCGACCCCATCGAAGCGAGCTTTTTGGTCAGCAAGCACCTGCACATGATGTTCCGCAACCAAACCGAGGTTCTGGACCAGTTCCCCCCTGCAGTTTGCCAGCATTTGCCGCACCGATGCGCTGGACCTGAAC
>CABQXN010000028.1:0-24346 GCA_902468085.1 uncultured Collinsella sp. | reverse complement strand
GCCTTGGAAACCGAATGATGGTACGAGCATCCATTCGGCTTCCAAGGCGGCCACGGACAGAACGGGGCGAACAGAAAAGAGCGACGGACGTCTACTCCCCCGCCACGCTTGCGCGCAGCTTGGCGGCGATGGGCTCGGATGCCAGCAGGAACACGAGCATGACCACAGAGCACGCCAGGCACACGATCCAGGTGCTCGCAAAGGAGCCCGTGGCATCGAACAGCACGCCCGAGACAATGGCGCCGGTAGTGCCCAAGATTGCCTTGAAAGACAAGGGCATAGGCCTTACGGCCATGCCCGCAGGCTTGAAAGGCAAGGTTGGGTGCTACCGGTGGTCGGCGATATAGCCCAAAGCGACGGCGGTATAGGCCGCGGCGCCGAGAGGAAGCTCGGCATCGTTAAAACGTGCCTTGGGATGGTGCTGGGCAAAGTGTTCGTCCGTGTCGGTTACGGCCGCGCCCACGGTAAAGTACGCACTCGGGATCTCGCTCGAGATAAGCGCAAAGTCCTCACTCGCCATGGCATGGAAAAGCGGCAAGAAAGCCACCTTGGGCAGCACTGCGCCCACGTAGCCAAGCGACGCCTGAGTCATATCGCTGTCGAGTACAAGCGGCGGAACATCCGAAAGCGTCTCGATGGTCGCCGGCGTACGATATGTTGCGGCAACGCCGTTAACGACCTCCGCGATGCGGGTCTTTAGGTGCTCCATGAGCTCAACATCAAAGCCGCGCAGCGTTCCCTCAAGCACGCAGGTGTCAGGGATGACGTTGGCCGCCAAGCCGCCGGCAAACTTACCAACGGTAAGTGCGACTTCCTTGGCCGCCGGCACCTCGCGGGAGATGAGCTCCTGGAGCGCCAGGTGCACATGGACGCCGGCCGTGATGGGGTCGATGCAGATCTCGGGGCTGGAACCGTGGCCGCCCTTGCCCTGGAGCGTGATGCGGAAACCGTACACACCCGAGAGCGCCGGGCTGCCGTAGAGCACCAGGCCAAGCGGCGACTGGCTGTTGACATGCATGGCAAAGGCCGCCTGAGGGCGCGGGTTCTCGAGCAAGCCGTCGGCGATGGCAGCGCGGGCGCCCTCGAAGGTCTCCTCGCCCGGCTGGAACAGCAGTTTGACGGTGGCATTGGCGTCGATGAGCTCGGCCTCGCGGGCCTTGAGCAGGCGCGCCGCACCAAGCAGGGCCGTCGCGTGCATATCGTGACCGCAAGCATGCATGCAGCCATTGGTGGATGCAAAGGGCTCGCCGGATTCCTCGACAACGGGCAGGGCATCCATATCGCCTCGGAGCATGACGACCGTTCCGGCCCGCTCGTCCTTGCACGTGCCATTGCCCTGAGCGGCCGCGGCCGCACCGGCACCGATCAGGCCAACGACGCAGGAACCGTCGACGAGCGTGGTATGGGGGATGTCCATCTCGTCCAGACGTGCCTGGATATAGGCAGACGTCTGCGGAAGATTGTTACCGAGCTCGGGCATCTGATGTAAATCGTGTCGCCACGCAGCGAGCTCGTCTGCAAAAGCCTGAGCTTCTGCAACAAGACCGTCACCGATAGCGGTCTGCGCCGCCGCGGTGGCCTTGGGCGCTGATTGCGGTTGAAGATCGGACAGTGCTGGTGCCATAGATGCCCTCCAGTAACGTTTTTGCAGCAAGCACTTTGATAGCGTAAAGTGCAAGGTACTACTTTAAGGGCGACGCATAAAAAATGCCGCCCTGGGAGGGCGGCGCAACAAGTTGTTTACAATTGCGGGTGTGATTTTCGGCGCAAGAAATCGAAATGCGTCTCGCTCAAGATAATCGAAAGAAAGATGAGCGCGAAGCCGGCGAGCAGGCGCGAGGTGAGCGCCTCCCCCATCAGCAGCACCGAGAACAGCACGCCCGAAGGCGACTCCATCGAAAGGAGCAGTGAGCCCGTCGAGGCCGAGACATGCGCCAGGCCGACGTTTTGGATGAGCAGAGCCGCGCATGTGCAACCAACCGAGAGAAACGCCATCGCGCTGATAAAGCTCGGCGTCCACACGGACAGAGGCGCTTGGGTCTCGAATAGCAGCGACGTTGCCAGGCTCAGCACGCCGTTGCCCACAAACATCCAAAACGTGATGACGTTGATGTCCATTTTGCGACCGTACTTGGCAGTCACCGCCATCTGGATGGCGAAAAAGACCGCACCCGCCAGCGTAATGACATCACCGATGTTGAATTCAACGCTATCGAGCGCCACCAAGCCAATGCCCGCAAAGCATAGCAGCGCCGCGCCCAGGTTATAGCGGGTGAGTTTTTCGCCGCTCAGAAAATAGCTCGCGAACGGCACAACGATGCAATACGTGCCCGTCAAAAAAGCATTCTTGCCCGCCGTGGTGTGCGCCAGACCGACTGTCTGCAGGGCGTAGGCGGCCCACATAAGTGCGCCCATGCCAAGTCCGACGATAAGGTTGCGGGCGTTGAGGTGCGCGATGATGCGCTTGTGGAAGATGAAAAACATGACCAACGCCGCAGGCAGAAAGCGCACGTAGAGCAGTTCGAACACCGGAATGGTGTCGAGCGCGTCCTTCATGGTCGTAAAGGAGTAGCCCCAGACGACTGCCACCGAAAGCAGCAGGACTTTCCAGAACAGCGGCGAGCGAGCGCCGGCGCCGCGGGAGGTGCCGCCCGCGCCCAGGTCCTCGCGAGCAACAGGGCTATCGGGCATCATTTCGATATTGTCAGTGGCATGCTGGGCCATAGGGCATCCTCGCGCTCAATCTGGGCGTGGTGTCCGCACGCGCATGGCTGCGTGCCGCCTCATGGTCAAATAAAAGCAGGGCGCACCGGACCCCCGGCACGCCCCGCTACTGTAGCAACAACCAAGCAGCCCGTGCAATTCACTACGCTAAAGCATCGGGTTGGAAGATCTCGATGTTCCGACGGCGTTTACGTTGCTGAACTAAATCAATTTGGTTGACTCCAGTTTTTCGATGATCCAGTCGTTGGCTTTGATGACCGGGCGGCGGAAGACGACGCCCAGTGCCAGCGACGGAATCAGATAGCTCGCCAGAATGCCTAGCTCAATCCAGTACTCCATGTGGTACGCACCGGCCATGGCGGCATGCATGGCGTTGATGCCGTGGGTGAACGGCAGGAACGGATAGATCGCCTGGAACACGGGGCCGGTCATCTCGATGGGGAACGTGCCGCCCGAACCGCCGACCTGCATGACCAGCAGCACGACGGCGAGCGCCTTGCCGATATCGCCAAACGAAACCGTAAGCGTGTAGACGATATTGGAGAACACGAGACTCGCGACCCAGCCCGCCAGCACAAACTGCAGCGGGTCGTCGCACTGGATGCCAAAGAACAGGATGTCGCCCGCACACACGAGCGTTGCCTGCAGCAGGGCCAGACCGCCAAAGAACAGGTAGCGGCCCAGGTAGATCTCGTGCAGGCGCACGGGGATGAGCTCGTTGATAAGCTCATCGTCAACCGAGACCTTCATCATGGCCGCCAGCACAATCGAGCCCACCCAGAGCGACAGAATCGTGTAGAACGGTGCCATGGCCGAACCGTAGTTGCGGATCGGATAGACCGGCTTGCGATCGAGCGCGACGGGGCCGGAAAGCGACACGGCCAGACCCTCGGGATCATTGCCGATCATCGTCTTGATCGTAGCGAGGTCATCCGACATCAAGGCGCCGTCGAGCTCGTCCTTAAACGCACTGATCTTGTCCGACGCCTCGCCCAGCTGATCAGAAGCCTTGTTGACCAGCTTTGCAGCTTTGGAGAGGCCCTTTGCCAGCGAACCGGATGCGTCGGTCAGGCCAGCAACAGCACTATCCAGATCGTTCGAAATACCGTTCAGCGAATCCAAAACGCCCGAGATGGTCTTCTTGAGCTCCTTTGCCTTGGCCGAAAACGTAGAGTCGTAGTCAGTCTTGGCGCCCGAGATACCAGCCTTGGCATCCGCGATTGCCTGATCGACCTCGGCACGCGACTTATTAACCTCTGCCATGCTGTCAGAGAGAGACTTCGCGGTGGCCGTCAAGTCCTTGGCGTTGTTGCGATACTCCACAGCAATCCTGCTCAGCGATGTTGCCACAGACTTGAGGCTGTCCTGGAGTTTTTCGTCAGTCACCTGATCGGCAAAGCTGCGGAGCTGGTCGGCCGTGGCGTCGATATCGTCGGCACGCGTGTTGAGCGCCGCCGCGGCATCGTTGAGCTGGGACACTGTAAGGTCGACATGTTGATTCGCGGCATCAAATGCCTTCGCAAGCTCGGCGGACACGTTGTCAAACGAGCCCGCGCTTCCGTCAATCGCGGCATTGATGGCGTCGTTGGCGTCCTTCAGCGCTTCCTTGGAATCGCTAATACCGCTTTTGACATGCTCCATCAGCTGCTTCGTTGACTCATCGACCGTGCCCGCCTGCTTGAGCATGCCGCTCGCCGACGTCAGCGAATCGGACGTGGAGCTCAAAATGCCCGCCAGCGACGAAGCATTTGCCCGAACGTCTCGCAGGTCCTCAATCGAATCGCCGAGCGTCGAGGACAGGTTGGCGATAAAGTTACCCACCTGGTCGGTGCTCATGTAATCGAGCAGGCTGGACACCGTCTTAAGACCGATCGTCGTAATGGTCTCGGTAAAAGTTTTGTTAACCTGGCTCTGGACGGCGCTCGAACCCTTCTCGGTCACGATCTGCGCAATGGCGTTGGCCTTCTGATTCTCGTAGAACTCGATATCGGCATGCTTCACGTCGGTCGAGAAAAGCGTCATCATGTCAGCGCTAAACGTTTTGGGGATAACGACGGCAGCATAGTACGCGCCCGACTTAACGCCCTCGATAGCCTTTTCGCGATTGTTGAGCACAACCCAATCGAAGCTCTCGTTGCCGCGTAGGGTGGCGGTCACGTTTTCGCCCACGTTAACCTCGACGGGGATCAAATCGCTCTCGTAACCCTCATCGGTGTTGACCACGGCGATCTTAAGATTGCCGGTGTTGCCGTACGGATCCCAGCTGCCGGCGATGTTAAACCACGCGTACAGACACGGTACGATAATGAGGCCCATCACGACAACCAAGCCGATCACGGAGCGAGACACGTTTTGGACATCGCGCTTAAACAGATGCAGGATGTTCTTCATTTATGCCTCACCTCCTTTGGAGTGCTTGCCAAGCGCGGTGGTATCTCCATCATTTGTGGCTGTGCTGTCGCTGCCCTGAGATTTATGGTGCGAGCCGATATGCGGCAAGCGGCCCGTGGACTGATCGCCGCCCTTGGCACCACGCTCGCTGGCGTTGAGGCCAAACATGTGGCGGGCGGCAGGAATGGCGGCCGTGTGTTCGCGCATCTCGCGACGCAGGTCCTCATCCGAAAGCGCCGAGATGCGCATCTGGGTATTGAGGCTCGCTCGGATATATTCGATATTGATAAGCCAGCCGCAGATGGCAATAACCGAGATGATCCAAATGACAAGCAGGATGATCTTGCCGTTATTGTCGATATCGAGAACCGTCGACAGGACAAAGAGCAGGACCTGAACGCCCACCACGGCGGCAAAACCGCCCTTGATGTAGTACGGGTAGCGATGTTCAAAGGCGACCGCATGATCGAGCAGTTCGCGACGGTACGAATCGGAATCGAGCATGACGCGCATGGCCGTGCGCAGCGAGTAGCGCTGGCGCGGCAGGTCGTTGGACTCGCAAATCATCATACCGGTCGTGGAGAGCTGTTTATCAAAGAGCAGGTTAAGGTTGAGCAGCAGCGGACGCAGCTGCAGGCCGATAAAGAGCGCCACGATCAAGAACACGCCCAGAATGCACAGGTTAAACAGGTAGTTGAACGAATACATGCCGCCGACCGTCTCGCGCAGCAGATTGATGCCGTAGGTAAAGGGCAGCAGCGGGTGCAGCCACTGGAAGAAGCCGGGCATCATCTCGATGGGGTACATGCCCGACGAACCCGGGATCTGCACGATGACGAGAATGACGCCGATAGCCTTGCCGATATGCTTAAACGTGGTGGACAGCGCATAGATGATATTGACGTAGGTGAACGAAATGGCGATGCCGCCCAGCACGAACAGCAGCGGGCTGACGCACTGCACGCCAATCACCAGATCGCCTACCGTAACGATGATGGCCTGCAACGCGCCCAGGATCACCATGAGCAACCAGCGGCCAAAGTAGCCTTGGCGCGCCGTAAAGCTGCCAACACCTTCACGGTCGACCTCGAGCTTGTAAATGGCGATGAGCACATAGCCGCCCACCCAAAGCGCCAGATTGGTGTAGAAGGGAGCGATGCCCGAGCCAAAGCTCTTGACCGGATAGATTGGCTTGGACGTCAACTCAACCGGAGACGCCATGAAATCTGCCACGTCATTGACATCGACGCCCATCAGATCGGCCAGCTCGCCCATGGACTCGGAGGTCTGCAGCGCCGCGATGTCATTGGCGGCGGTTGCAAGCTTGTCCTGGACCTTGGCAAGCGAGGAATCGGTCTGGGACAGCGTGGTCTTGGCCTGGCCGAGCGTAGCGCTAAGCTGCGCCAACGTGCCGCGCGCATTTGCAAGTGTAGGTGTCATACCCGAGACGATACCGGTCAGGTCGCCCGAAACGGCAGCAAAAGAGTCGAGCGCGCTCGAGGCCTTCGGCAGCGCGTTTTGGCCCAAGTCCGTCTGGGCTTGGCCAAGGTTGGTCGCACCGGTATGAATTGCGTTATTGATAGCGTCACTGGCACCCGAAACAGCCGCTGCGTCATTCGCCATGGCGCTCGACTGCGCGGACAGACCGTCCTTGATGCTCTGAAGCTTTTCATTCTGCTCTCGAAGCAAATCGATGGTCGATACAATGCGCGCGTCAATTTCCTCGGAACCTGTCGACGTGTCATTGGCGAGAATCTCCAAGTGCCCGATAACGGCCTTATTGTGGTCGATCGTCGCTTGAAGAGACTCGAGCGAGTTGTCGATACGGGTGGTCGTAGATGTGACCGCGCCCGTCAGCTTGCCGATGGCAGCGTTCGCAGAGGCCGACGTCTTGGTGAGCGCAAGGCTGCCTTCCGAGAGCGCCTTGGAGAGCGAGGTGATGGAGTTGCCCGCCGTGGTGCGAGCTTCGCTCAGCAGATCGTTGCCCTGGGAGATCGCCTGCGTCAGCGACGGTGCCTGGCCTTGCAAGCCGGCAAGTGCCGCATCAGCCGAGGCGATAGCGCCACTCGTCTTATCGATGGCGGCATTCATATCGCCAATCGAATCGCGCACCTCGCCCAAGGTGTCGGACGCCTCGGACACCGAACTTGCCAGCGAGTCCTGAGTCTGGGTTGCCTTGTCCTTTAAATCGACACCGGCATCCTTGGCGATACCGGCAACAGTCTTGCCTACCGTAGAGACAAATTCCGAGTTGATCTGCTCCTCGATGGTGTTTGCACCGGTATCGGTAACCTTGGGCGCAATGGCGCTCTTCTTCTCATTGACGTAGTACGTGAGCTTGGGCTGATGGTAGTTGCCGTCGAGCATCGAAACCAGGTTATCCGAGAAGTTCTTGGGAATCACGATAGCGGCATAGTACTCGCCGCTCTCGACGCCCTCCTTGGCATCGGCCGTCGAGTCGACGAACGTCCAGCCCAGCTGATCGTTCTCCTTGAGCTGATCGACGACCTGATCGCCCGCGTTGAGCTCGCCCACCAGGTCGTTTTGGGTGCCCCGATCGTTGTTGGCGATGGCAATCTTGATGCCCTGGGTGTTTCCGTACGGATCCCAGTTGGCCACGATGTTGTACCAGGCATACAGCGAGGGAATAACGCACACGCCAAGGGTAACCACCAAGGCGACGGGGTTCACAAGCAGTCGCTTAATGTCGCGCTTAAATATCGCAAAGGAGACCTTTGCATTGGATAGTTTGCTGCCGAGACTCACGCTTGGACCATCCATCCTGTCGTTGAATCGAATCGTACTATCGATAACCATTGTACGTAAGCGCTTTAGCGTCTCAGAGCACAATGGTATTGAGTTTTGCGGGTAGCAATATACTACGAAGATGAGTTAACGTACAGATGTACAGTATCCTAAATTTCAGCAGGTCACAAAACCACAACCCGCACAAATTAGCAATTCAAATAGTCATTTAAGAACGTCCCCAACGACTACTCCGTACAAAAGGAAACGAGAGTGGAAAATCTCCCACTTCAAGCCCGCATTCGAGCCAAAAGTGGGAGATTATCCACTCTCGTTCTAATCTAGTTACGGTGCCGTATCCCCGAACTACATCAAGTTGCAAACAGCTGCCGCGAAGGCCACGGGGTCCTCGGGGAGGATGCCCTCGACCAGCAGGGCCTGATCGTAGAGCAAGCCGGAGTACTGCTTGATCTTGTCGGCGTCGCCTGCCTTCTGGGCAGCGACAAGCTTGTCAAAGACCGGGTGCTTGGCGTTGAGTTCGAGCACGCGCTGGCTCTTGGGCATGCCGTCGGGCGCGCCCTCGGGTCCCTTCTGGAGCACCTTCTCCATCTCGAGCGAAAGCGGGCCCTCGGTGGTGATGCAAGCGGGGGCATCGGTCAGGCGCGCGGAGACGGCAACTTTCTCGACCTTGTCACCGAGCGCCTCCTTCATAGCGCTAAAGAGGTCCTCGTTCTCCTTGGTGGCGTCCTCGGCCTCCTTCTTCTCATCCTCGGTCGCCAGGTCAAGATCACCGGTCGCGACGTTCTTGAGCTCCAGATGACGATCCTCGACCTCGGGCTCGGCACCGTCGGCCACAGCCTTCTCGGCAGCCTCGCGGGCAGCATCGTCCTCGTAGATCTTGGGCATATCGGCGGCAACGTACTCACGCATAGCCTGGAACGTGAACTCATCCACATCCTGCGTCAGCAGCAGCACGTCATAGCCGCGGTCGAGCACGCCCTTTACCACGGGCATCTTGGCCAGACGCTCACGCGAGTCACCGGCGGCGTAGTAGATGGCCTTCTGATCCTCGGGCATGCCCTTGGCATACTCGGCCAGGGTAATCATCTTCTGTTCCTTGGCAGACCAGAACAGCAACAGGTCGGCGAGCTCATCGGCCTTCATGCCATAGCTCGAGTAGATGCCGTACTTAAGGCCGCGGCCAAAGTTCTCAAAGAACTTCTCGTAGGCCTCGCGGTCGTTGTCACGCATATCCTCAAGGTCAGCGGTGATCTTCTTTTCCACACGCTTGGCGATGGCCTTGAGCTGACGGTTCTGCTGCAGCGTCTCACGCGAAATATTGAGCGACACGTCGGCGGAATCCACGACGCCGCGGACAAAGTTGTAGTAGTCGGGCAGCAGGTCGTCGCACTTCTCCATAATCAGCACGTTGGAGCTATAGAGCGCCAGGCCCTTCTCGTAGTCCTTGCTGTACAGATCGAACGGGGCGCGGCCCGGCACAAACAGCAGGGCGTCGTACTCGAGCGTACCCTCGGCATGGAAGCTGATAGTGCGCGCAGGATCGTCAAAGTCGTGGAACGTGGACTTGTAGAACTCGTCGTAGTCCTTCTGCTCGACATCGGAGCTGCGCTTTTTCCAGATCGGCGTCATGGAGTTGACGGTTTCGAGCTCCTGGTAGTCCTCGTACTCGGGCTTGTAATCGTCGCCAGCATCCTCGGGCTTGGGCTTTTGACGGCTCTTGGACACCATCATCTGGATCGGGTAGCGCACATAGTTGCTGTACTGCTGAATCAGGCTCTTGAGGCCCCACTCGGTCAGGAAGCGATCGTAGGTCTCGGCCTCGCCGTCGGCATCGAGCTTCTCGTTCTCGCGCAGCGTCAGGATGACATCGGTACCGTGCTCGGCGCGCTCGCCGTCCTCGATGGTGTAGCCCTCAAGACCGTCGGATTCCCACACATGGGCGACATCCTCGCCATAGGCGCGGCTGACGACCTTTACGTGGCTGGCAACCATAAAGGCGGAGTAGAAGCCCACGCCAAACTGACCGATGATGTCGACATCGGAGCCCTGCTGCTCGGCGTTCTCGGTCTTAAACTCCTCGGAGCCGGAGTGGGCGATGGTGCCCAGGTTGCGCTCGAGCTCCTCGGCGGTCATGCCGATACCGTTATCCGAAATCGTGATGGTGCGGGCATCCTTATCGAAGGAGACGCGAATGGCCAGGTCGCCCTGGTCGATCTTAACGCTCGGGTCCTGCAGGCTCTTAAAGTTGAGCTTGTCGACGGCATCGCTCGCGTTGGAGATAAGCTCGCGCAGGAAGATTTCCTTGTTGGTGTAGATGGAGTTGATCATGAGGTCGAGCAATTTTTTGCTCTCGGTCTTAAATTGACGCATGTGCAGTCCTTTCGCGCTACCCCTGTCCGCAAAAAATGGCCCGGTCGCCCGAGCCGCATCACAGACCTGCTATGTTCAGACTTAGATTTTATAACCCATTAGCGCGCATATATACATACGGAATCGAAAAACTGTATGTCCGAGCACTCTGATGCGCCAATTGCCAAGGAGTGTCCCCAACTGCCGACAGAAAAGGAGCGTCCCTAGCTGCCACCCTAGACGCGCTTGGCCATCCAGGCATGAGGCTGGCCCTCGTCTTCGTAGTCTACCGGGGCAATTTGCGTGTAGCCCGCCTTTGCATAGAGCGGCAGCACGTATTCCTGCGCATGCAGCTTAATAAGCTTGGCGCCGGCATCACGCGCGCACGTATCACTCGCCTCGACAATCTTGCTCGCCAAACCACGACGACGCATAGCCGGCAGCACGGCGACGCGCCCCATAATGTAGGTCTCCCCCGCTGCGACGCCTTCGTCCAAGTCGCACGCCGGCGACACCGGAGCCTCTGCGTCAGCCGCGCGCTCAAGCTCTTCGGGAAACACGCGCGAGCAACCGGCAAGCTCGCCGTCTACATAGAGCGTCACATGAAGGCAGTTCGGATCCTCGTCGATAGCGTCGAACTCATTCTCGTAGCCCTGCTCGTCCATAAAAACGACGCGGCGCACCAACGCCGCGTCATCAAAGCATCCCGTCTTAAGTTGGATATCCATGGCTGCCCTTTCATTCAATGCGAACGTTAGGGACAGATTTTAGCGAAAATGAGCTCCGCGCACGCTAAACTTCGCGCGAGCCTTCGCCAGGCAGTCGTAATGACCCACGTTATGGGCATCGCTCGCGATGAAGCTGTACAGGTTCTGATCAAACAGGCGCTGGGCCGGCTTTTTCTCGCGACCAAAGCGACCGCCGGCAATAAAGTCCGCCGAAGCCTGCAGCTTGCAGCCCATATCGACTAGGCGCTCCGCCACGCTTACATCCTTTTGAACCGCACGATAGCGCTCAGGATGAGCGATGATCACCTGGTAGCCACGGCACTGCAAATCGTAAATCGTGTTCTCGTACTCTCTAAACGCATACGCATCGGCATGCGTCGAAAGCTCAAGCAGGAACTCATTGGTCCCATCGAAATGCAAGTGCTCCGCGGCATCGATACCAAGCTCAACGAGCTTTCGATGGTTGACCTCGAAGCCCATCTGGAGCGGAAAACCGTCAGCGTTATCGCGCAGCAGCTCAAAGGCATCCCACATCTTGTCGTAATCAAAATAGGGATCACGACAGTGCGGGGTGCAAACGATTCTGGTTACACCGGCCCGCTTGGCAGCCTCGAGCATCGCCAAGCTCTCATCGAGATCGGCGGCGCCGTCGTCTACACCCGGCAAGATATGGCAATGAATGTCACGCATAGGTCAGCCTTAATCAACTAAACGTTTGCTCGGTTGGTGAAGATGCCCTTTTTGGAAGTCCCCTGATCATCGGAGCCCTTCTTAACCTTCTTACCGTCCTTGGTGTAGTAGGAGTAGTAGTACTCGCTGGTCTCGGTCTCGCAGTAGTTCATAACGGTACCGATGAGCTTGACCTTCTCGGAC
Organism: uncultured Collinsella sp.; assembly: GCA_902468085.1. Taxonomy (GTDB): domain Bacteria; phylum Actinomycetota; class Coriobacteriia; order Coriobacteriales; family Coriobacteriaceae; genus Collinsella. The sequence continues at coordinate 12,515 of CABQXN010000028.1, read as the reverse complement.
TTTTTAAGCTGACCGATGGCGTTGAGCGCCTCCTCGCGCTTGGTGAAATCCTCACGCACCACGAACAGCGTGCCGTCGGTCAGACTTGCGATCTCGGCAGCATCGATGAAGGTGCCGACCGGGGGAGCATCAAAGATGACGTACTGGAACTTGGCGGACAGCGCCTTTACCAGCTTGGCAAAGCGGTGAGAGACGATGATGTCGGCAGGATTGGGAATATGCGGCTCGGCATCGAGGAAGTAGAAGTTCTTCTGACCCGTCTCGACAATTGCCTGGTCAATGGAGATCTGCTCGGAAAGGACCGCATAGAGTCCGCCGCGCGAACGAACGCCGAGCATATCGGAAAGGGACCTGCGGCGCATATCGGCCTCGACCAGAAGCACGGACTTGCCGCTCGTGGCGATTGCCTGAGCAAGGTTAATGGAAACCGTAGACTTGCCCTCGTTGGGAATCGAGGAGGTAACGGTGATGGTGCGGATGGGGTCGTCCACGCTCGCAAAGCGGATGTTGGCCAGAAGGGTCTTGGCGGCATTCTGTACAACGAGCTTGTCGGTGTTCTTTGCCTTAGCCATGCCTATTTACCACCTTTCATAGCCGGAATTCGGCCAACAACGGGAATGCCCAGGAGCTCTTCTGCCTCTTCGGCACCGCGGATGCGGGTATTGAGCATGTCTGCCAAAACGACATAGGCAACTGCGATAAAGATACCGGCGAGGAACGCGACGGCAATATACAGCGTGCGCTTGGGGCCGCTGGGGGCTTCGGGGGTCTTAGCCTCGTCGATAACGTTGATGCTCTGGGCAGCGCCGACGTTCTGAGCGACCGTACTCACCGAGCTGGCCATGGCCTTTGCGACCTTAGCCGTCTCCTTGGCATCGGTGCCGGTAACCGAAAGCGTAATGACACGCGTGGTGGTCTCGGAGGAAACAGACACCTTGTAGTCATCCAGATCGGTGAGGCCCAGTTCATTGGCTGCGCCGCTCTTGACGCTATCGCTATCCAGCAGCGTGGCGATATCGTTGGAAAGCATCTGGCTCGCCGAGAGATCGTTGTAGCTCATCTGACCGCTATCGTCGGTCTTGGCGAGAATGTACATGCTCGTCGTCGCGGTGTAGGTGTTGTCCATCGCAACAAAGGACACGATGCCCATGGCGATCGCGCAGACCACCGGAAGGGTGATGACCAGCTTAAGGTGCTTTTTGAGCAGCTGGAACAGTTCGAGAAGGGTCATGCAGCTTGCCTTTCATTTCCCCAGTTCGGATTGACAAAACTGTCCGTATGTTATCGCATCTTTTTACCGAGACCAAACTCTATACATAAGAAACAGGCTCTCCTGTAAAAATGTCGGAAGCAATCGTAAAATTGCACAACAACGCCGCACCCGAAAGTCAAATGCGGCGTCTACATCAATATCTATGTTGTATCGCTATGCGAATGGCTCGTCCTGCTGTATGGGAAACGTCACCGTAATGGTGGTTCCCACGCCCAACTCACTCGACAGATCGAGTGTGGCGTGATGATACAGGGCCGCATGCTTGACAATGGCAAGCCCCAGACCGGTTCCGCCGCGTGCCTTGGACCTACTCTTGTCCACGCGATAGAACCGCTCAAATACCTTGCCCTGTTCTTCAGGCGCGATACCGATTCCCGTGTCGGCGACCGCGAGGAACGGATGGCCTTCGTCGTTGGTGCCGCACTGCAGCGCAACCGTACCGCCGTGTCGATTGTAGCGGATGGCGTTGCTTGCCAAATTATAGATGAGTTCGTCGATCAAGCGCGACACGCCTTCGATGACCACAGGCTTGGTCTCATGACTTATCGTCACATTCGCCTGACGGGCGACCTGTTCAAGACGCTGCTCAACCGCGTAGATGGCACGCGAGAGCTCAATAGGCTCCGTGGACCCAATGGGCACCGCCTCGCCCTCAGTTGCACGCTCGGCCTCGTCCAAGTTAGACAGCGTAAGGATGTCGTTGACAAGCGCCGCCAAACGGCCCGCCTCACGATAGATGCGACCGCCAAAGTTGCGCAGGTCGTCCTCGCCCTCGACCATGCCGTTTGCGATGAGCTCGGCATAGCCCGAAATCGCCGTAAGCGGCGTCTTGAGCTCATGGGTGATATTCGCCGTGAACTCGCGGCGCATACGGTCGTTGTCTGCTAGCACCGCCATTTGGCGCTTGAGTTCCTGGCGCTGCGACTCGATACGCTCAAGCATGGGGACCATCTCGGCATAGGCGTGCTCATAGCTACGGCGTGGGTGGTCCAAATCCACCTCCTGCAACGGCGCGATGATGGCACGGGACTCGCGGCGCGCCATAAAAAACGAGAGTACCGCACCCGCTGCTGCGATAAGCAGCATCGGCGCCACCATCGACAGCAAAATCGCCGCAACGCCAGGCTGGGCCTGCGCCAAGCGGACAACCTGGCCGTTATCAAGGGCGACGGCGCGATACAGCATAATCTCGTCGAGCGTAGAGCTTGCGCGCTCCGCGGAACCCAAACCACTCTCAAAGGCCTCGATGACCTCGGGGCGATCGCCATGGTTGGGCAGTGTGGAAGGCGACGCCTCGTTGTCGTAGGCAACCGATCCATCCTTGTTAATCAGCGTGATGCGCAAGTCCTCGCGATCGAGGCTACGCAAGAACGGGATGGGCTCCTGCTGTTCGTCGAGAGCGGCAGCAATGAGCTCGGTTTCCTGCGCCAGATTGGCACTCGTGGCATCCGCCAAGGTGTTTTGCACAAAGAACGCACCCAGCACCGTAAACGCCACGATAACCGCCATGGCGCAGACAAAGATCGTCACAAAAACGCGGTGCGACAGCGTATGTTTTCCCTGGGGGGCGAAGACCACGGGTTACTCCTCCGATACGGTGGCCGCGGTGTCGTCGCCTTCGGCACCATCACCGGTAGAAGGCTCGGCCAAGCGGTAGCCCACGCCGCGCACGGTCTCGATAGCGCCAGCATGCTCGCCCAGTTTTTGGCGAAGCGTCTGCACGTGCACGTCAACGGTGCGCGAACCGCCGTCGAAGTCCCAGCCCCACACGCTCTGCAGCAACGACTCGCGGGTAAAAACCACGCCGGGCTTGCGCATGAGGTATTCGAGCAGGTCGAACTCGCGCAGGGTGAGCTTAAGCGGCTCGCCGGCAACGGTCACCTCGCGATGGCTGGGCGAAAGCACGATGTCGCCCACGCTGAGCACATCGCTCGCCTGTTTGACCATTCCGCCGCGACGCAGCAGTGCGCGGCAGCGGCTCGCAAGCTCCATGAGCGAGAAGGGTTTAGTCAGGTAATCGTCGGCACCGCCATCGAGCGCCATCACCTTGTCGAGCTCGGTGTCCTTGGCGGTAAGCATCATGATGGGCACCGTCGCCGTCAGGCGGTCGGCGCGGAGGCGGCGCATAATCGCCAAACCATCGGTATCGGGCAGCATGATATCGAGCAGCACAGCATCGGGCACCCGTCGCGCCACGGCAGCCTTAAACTCACCGTCGCACGAAAAGCCTTCGGCCTCGATCCCCTGCTTGCGCAGCGCATAGACCGTCAAATCCCTGATGTTGTCATCGTCCTCGACGTAATAGATCATGTTGAACCCCTTTGCGGCCGGCATGACCGCATCTTAACCCTAAAGGTACCTTTACTAGATGGTATCAGCCAAAACGTCCCGTCAAATAATCCGCCGTGCGCGGATCGGTCGGATTCTTGAAGAGTTGCGCGGTGGGCGCGTGCTCCACCAACTCGCCCAGCAAGAAAAACGCGACCGAGTCGGAGATACGCGCCGCCTGCTGCATATTGTGCGTAACGACCACGAGCGTACAGGTCTCTTTGAGCTCACAGGCCAGCTGCTCCACCACGAGCGTCGACACGGGGTCGAGCGCCGAGGTCGGCTCGTCCATCAGCAGAATGTCGGGCTGCACGGCCAGCGCGCGGGCGATGCACAGGCGCTGCTGCTGTCCACCCGAAAGACCCAGGCCCGACTCCTTGAGCTTGTCCTTGACCTCGTCCCACAGGGCAGCGCGACGCAGGGAGTCCTCGACCAGCTCATCCAGCACAGCGCGATCGCGCACGCCCATGCCGCGAGGACCGTAGGCGACGTTGTCGTAGATGCTCATGGGAAACGGGTTGGGGCGCTGAAACACCATGCCCACGCGCTGGCGCAAACGGCAGATGTCGTAATCGCCCAGGATATCTTGACCATCGAGCGCAATCTTGCCCTCGATGCGGCAATCCTTGATGCCGTCGTTCATGCGGTTAAAGCAGCGCAGCAACGTGGACTTTCCGCAGCCCGAAGGCCCGATAAACGAGGTGATCTGCTTGTCGCGGATCTTGATATTCACGTCCTTGAGCGCATGATGGTCGCCATAGAACAGGTCGAGGCCCTCGACGTCGATGCGCGTCGGCGAGGCGGCAAGATCCTCTGCCGTGGGACGAGTCGCATCCCCAACCTCGCGCTCGTGCGCGGCCTCGGCCTGCGCTTTCATGAGTTCTTCAAGCTCCGTGGGCTCCACAGCCGCAGCAGCCGTCATACCGCATACCTCCACATCAATATCAATTCAGCAGTATCGATAGTAGAAATCGCGGCTCATATGCACGTGAGCGCATTGTCAAGTGTTTGTAAGGGCACGCTGGCTATGCGGCGGGCAGCTCGATGGTGAATATCGTGTGTTCGGGCGTCGATTCACATGCAACGGTACCGCCGTGTGCCGCGATGATCTCCTTGGCGATGGCAAGCCCCAGTCCAGCGCCGCCGCGATTGGTCGCACGCGCCGCATCCAGGCGATAGAACTTCTCAAAGATCACCTTGAGCTTTGCTTCAGGGATGGGATCGCCCTGATTGATAAAGCGCACGCGCACGCCGCCATCGTCTTGGCGTCTGGCCTCGATCGTGATGGTCGAGCCCTCATAGCTATAGGCAATAGCGTTTTTCATGATGTTGTTGAACACGCGAGCCATTTTGTCGCCATCCACGAGCACCGTCAGGTCCTCGCGAATATCAACTTGGGCTTCCTTATGCTGCTCGTTGAGGATGGGATAGAACTCGTCAGCCACCTGAGCCAGCAGCAACCCCAGATCAACATAGCCGCGCGTGAGCACGATATCGTGGAAGTCAAAGCGCGTGATATCGAAGAACTCTTCGATGAGCGCATCGAGCCGGTGCGCCTTGTCGAGCGCCACGCCCGTAAAGTACGCACGTTGCTCAACCGGCAGCTCAGGAGCCTCTTGCAGCAGCGAAAGATAGCCCACTACGCTCGCAAGCGGGGTGCGTAGGTCATGTGCCAAGTACGTGACCAAATCGTCCTTGCGATGCGACTCGTCACGCAGAGCTTGCTGCACCTTGCGCTCACGGTCACGCACGCGGTTAAGGGCGCCCTCGACCTCCAAGAAGTCGCCGTCGATGTTATCCCAGGTGTCGGGGTGATCGATCAGGCGATCTTGAATACGAGCGGCCAGCACACAATCGGCATGCTGCTCGCCCTGCTCGTAGCCCTGGTAGTACAGGGCGCGGCCACACAAGAACAGCACGCACGCGGCAAGCGCCAGCACAAAGCCAAGCATGTTGAATACAAAGCCGGCATCGAACAGCACCGGCCCTTCGATGCCGCCGAGCGCCATGGCGCCAATCGCCAACGTCATGGCCCACGCGGCGCCGCCAATCACCACGCAGCGGCACACGATCTCAAATCGATCGATCAGCAAAAAGCCGACAAGCAGCACCGCCAAGATTCCGACGATGTTGTCGATGCCAATCAGCAGCAGGCTCAGCAAAAAGAGCAGCACCGTTGCAAGCGCGCGGTTGTCGACGACCGACCTCACGTATTCAAAGAGCCGATCGGGCACCTCGAACGCTTGCCTATCGTCTTTTGTCATATCAAGATCCTCACAAGCGAAAAGCGTTATTCGATGATGTAGCCGACGCCCCAGACGTTTTTGATAAAGCGTGGCTTTTGTGCGTCGTCGCCGATCTTTTCACGCAAGTGGCGAATATGCACCATCACCGTATTGTTGGAGCCGGGCATAAAGTCCTCGTTCCACACCGCGCGGAACAGGTCCTCCACGGCCACCACGCTGCCGCGATGCTCGACCAGATACAGCAAGATTGAATACTCGGTGGGCGTGAGGCGAACCGGTGAACCGTCCACTGTCACGGAACGAGCATCGCGGTTGATCTCCAAGCCGTCGAGCTGAATGGTCGGCGACTCAGCCGCCTGTGCACGGCTACCGTAGCTGGTGTAGCGGCGAAGCTGAGCGTGCACGCGCGCGATGAGCTCCAGCGGACGGAACGGCTTAACCACGTAATCGTCCGCGCCAAGCGAAAGGCCCCCGATCTTGTCTTGCTGGGCATCGCGCGCCGTCAGCATGATCACGGGATAGGTATGGCTGGAACGGATCGTACGCAGCAGCTCAAACCCATCGATATCGGGCAGCATGACATCCAGCAGCGCCAGATCGAACTCCTGCTCCAAGATTGCCTTGGCAGCATCGGCCCCGCTATAGGCAATCTGGACATCAAAGCCCTCTTTTGTAAGGTAGATACCAACCAAGTCGGCGATGGCCTTCTCGTCATCAACTACCAGTATGCGCTCGTTCATACGTGCTCCTCTCGCGCTCCATTATGCCCGAGGCGACGCACGCCACACACAACAAGCGTGGGTGATTAAGTCGGCCTTAAGCACCCTTGTGCCCGTTCGGGTGCGGATGTGGGCCACGCACGCACGCGATGATCGCCGACGCCGGCAAACGATATACTCTAGTTCCAGAAGAGACCATCCCGTCGAAAGCGAAATCCGTGAAGTCCCTCACCCCTTTTGCAAAGCGCTCAGCCCAGCTTGCCGCCGGCTTTGTCTGCGCTATCGCCCTTGCCGCTGGCGTGCCCACCGTCGCCGGCGCCCAAGTGCTCACGACCGACAATGTTTGCGGCAAAACCGCCGATGTGCGCGGTATCACGGCCGAAAACCTGCCCGATATCGATGCGACCAATGCCCTCGTCATGGGCAAAGACGGCACCGTCTACTATGCCCGCGACGCCGATGAGCAGGTCAAGATTGCCTCGATCACCAAGGTCATGACCGCAATCCTAACCGTCGAGAATTGCAAGATGGACGAGAAGGTCACGGTGAGCAACGCCGCAGCCACCGTGGGCAATTCGACCGCCGGCTTGCTCGAAGGCGACAAGCTTACCGTGGAGCAGGCGCTGCGCGGCCTGATGATTCCCTCGGGCAACGACGCCGCCATCGTGCTCGCCGAATATGTGGGCAAGAAGATCGACCCTAAGACCAAAGACGCCAAGGCCACATTTGTGAAGGCCATGAACGAGCGCGCTAAGAAGCTCGGCTGCACCGGTACGCTTTTTGAAAACCCGCATGGTCTGGACTTTGATGAGTGGGCTGGCGATATGCACTCAACCGCACACGACGTAGCGCTGATGATGCAGGAGGCCATGAAAAACGACACGATCCGCGAGGTCGTAGCGAGCGAGGATTCCTGGATCGAAGTCACGGGCGCCGACGGCACCGACCATTCGCATTCCATGGACACGCATAACTATTTGCTGGGCCAAGATGGCAACATCGGTGGCAAGACCGGCACCACCGACGACGCGGGCTATTGCTTTACGAGCGCCTACAACCGCGACGGCGACGAGATCTACACCGTTATTTTGAACTCCACCACCACCGATCAGCGCTTTACCGATACCGCCACCCTTGCCAACTGGTACTACGGCCACAAGGTGACGGTCGCAATCGCCAACACGCAGGAAAAGACCGCCAACGGCAACCCGCTTATGGCGCGCATTGGCCAAACCGACTGGACGGATAAGACAATCGACGCCACACTCGCCGATCCTACGGCGCAAGCGACCGTGTTTTCCCTTGCCGGCGAGGTGACCGAAAAGGTTAGCTACGACGATCTTTCGGGCACGGTGCATGTTGGCGACAAGGTAGGCAGCGTTACGCTCAAGCAGGACGGCACCAAGGTCGCCGTCATGGACCTGGTTGCCGACGAGGAAGGCTCGGGGCCGAATCCCATTGAGTGGCTCCTTGTGAAGCTCGACCGCCTGGGCCGCCGCATCGACAACCGCCCGCTCACAGCCGAGAGCGAGACCGTAGCCAAGGCACCCGAGGTGTAAGGTCGAAGAACAATACACTCGCTGAAAGGAGGTGTCCGAAAGGATGCCTCCTTTTTTTGAGGGTTCGAATCCCCAGCGCCCTTTCTCGATAATAAAAAAGGGCCCCCGATGGGACCCTTCTTTAAAGTTAAACTGGCGGAGAGCTGGGGATTCGAACCCCAGATGCCCTTTTGGGGCATACTCGCTTAGCAGGCGAGCACCTTCGGCCTCTCGGTCAGCTCTCCGTAACAGCCGTTCTATAGTAACCAAACAGTCGAGGATGGGCAAGAGGGAATTTGGAGCGATTCCATTTTTACCTTTCCCGCACCGCCTCCAACAAATAGTCGCGCATATACGGAATTGCAAACGAAACACAGCCATAGCCCGCAGGCTCAATCAACCCCGCATCGATGAGACGTTTACGATACGAGCCGACCTTGTTCGCCGGCAACCCCATCTTCTTGGCGATATCACCGTTGGCAATCTCATCACCCTCGCATTGAGCCATTGCCGCGAGATACTGAAACTGTCGCTCTGAAACCCTGCGCAGCGCCGGGGCAATCACCATAGCATTAAAGCTATCAAGAGCCGCTTGGATACCTTTACGCGCGGACCCTTCGTTCACGCTCTCCGCCCCGCTGCGCGCAGCAACCTGCCAAGCGTAATATCCGACCAACTGGACCATAAAGGGATAGCCTGCTGAAGCCTTTGTTAATAGCTCAGCGGCGTCTTCATCGAGCTCCTTGCCCGCTCGTCTCATTGTATCCTCAAGCGATCCACCGACTTCAAAATCGGAGAGACGAGTGAGTTCGATATGTTTTGCCCGCTGAAGGAAGGTAAGGGTATCATCAACCACCACGCCATCCACCGATGTTGGCAAGCCGGCGAATGCAAAAGCGACATTCGCCCCTTGGCGAATCAAAAGCTGCATCTCATTGCCCAGCTCGCGCATTTCCTCAGTTGAGGCATCCTGAATCTCGTCGAGCGTAATGAGCAGACCTCCGCGCTTCGCGGCATCGTACATTGCCTCGCCCAGATGAGATGCCGACTTCGATACCTCAACGGAGCCAAGGCTGACTCCTAGAATTGATGGGGAAATCGACATTGACTCAAGACGAACATTTCGCTGTAGAGCCTCGAGGATTCTACTGCAAAAACCGGCATTCGAGGCGACGTCAACAACCTCGAATCCTTTTTTTCGCGCAAGATCACCCAATGCATTGAGAAGCACCGTTTTACCTGTGCCTCGGACGCCCGAGATGCGCATGAGTCGATCGGGAGCACCAGGACCATTCTCAAGGGCCTCGGCAAAATCATCCAAAACAGCGTCACGTCCGATAAGCTCAGGCGGATTCATGCCCGCCGTTGGCTTAAAGGGATTAATGGCTTTCGACATTCGACCCTCCTCTGCTAGTTTTAACAACTTTAACAAAGTTTAGCAACTTTAGCAGAGTTTAACAGTTTTAGCAGGCTGAGCGATTTTACGTCCGCATCGGTCTTGTCAGGCCTTCTCACCTGGGCCGATACAGATACTTACGTTCAAATTAGCGACAATACCGCTCGCTATAGTAATTCACATCTTAATTCGTTATAACTTAATTCGTTATACCTTATCTATGCACAGGCGATGAAAATACCACCGGTCCCAGCAGCCCTCCGTTTTGTTCAGCGTACTGAACAAACGGTATATCCAGCTCTATTCAGGCCGGTTTTGCCCCCCTACCCCAGCGAGCGATTGAGGGAGCCGAGCTCATCGTTGCCCATGGTGCGCCACATTTGATAGATGCAGCCGCGCGCCAGGAAAAAGAAGCCGTTATCGACGAGTTGCACGGCGGCATCCGCGAGTTGATTGGTCACGGCGGGCACCGGCGGCAGCTCAAGACCTGCCTTGCGGATGGTCTCGACAGCCTCCTCAAACGTGGGTGGTTTGATGACGCCCATCTCGTTCATAAGGCCCTGCATTTCCTCCTGCGCACTGCCGCCCGACTCCTCGCCGCGCGGCACTAGGCGGTAGCACGCCAGCGCCAGCTCGAGCTGGTCGCAGTTCCAGTAGGCGAATGCCAGGCGATAGAACAGGTAACCGATCGAAGGCCGGTCGCTGGCAATGCGCAGGCCGTGGCGCGCTACCTCGATAATCTCGTCATAGCGCTCCAGGCGTGCTAGCACGTTGATCAGGGCAAAGTGGGACTGCATGGACGAGCGCGCCAAATCGTAGAGACGGCGCACCTCGGGCAGCGCACGCTCAAAGTCCTCTTGTTCGGCGTAAAAGCTGCAGATCTCGTGCTGGGCAAAATACAGCGCATCGGGAGCGCGAAGGATACGCACGGAACGGTCCTCCTCCATCACCGGCAGCACCATGCGCACCAGCTGGTTGTCGCAGAACTGGGTCTGCGCCTGGCCCGTCGCCAAAAGCTCAGCAACAGTACACTTGGCTTCCAGCTCCTCGACAAGGCGAGAAAAGCCCTCGAAAGCACCGGCTCGGTCAACTTTGGATTGCTCGCGCAGCTCGATGACACGGGCGACATACGGATCGTTGTCCTCCTCCATGACCTCAAGCTCGTCAGCCGTATCAGCGAGCAGCAAATCGCGAAGCGCAGGCGGCAATGGACGATGGTCATCGCGTGGTCGGGCGTGAACCTCTGCAGGCTCAATCATGTCCGGCGCATCTGCCTCATATGCCTCGAGCAAATGCTTGCAGGCCATGTCGTCCATATCCATGCTCTCAAGATCCTTGGCGACAGAAACGCAATCGGCCAGATAGGCCGCACGGCCAAAGGAATACGTTTCAACGACGCGCTCGCCCTGCTCACCGTCGGGAGCCGCAATCTGCACGTAGCAGCGCGTGATGCGAGCGCCCGAAGCAAAGCAAGCCGCCGCGAGTGTAAGCGCAATGCGTGCATCGTGCTCGGTGGCCCATGCCGCGCGCTTAGGCTCATCCACCTCGCGCCAGGCGTCATCTTGAGCATCGTATTCGCGCTGCGGCATAGCATCGACAACCGTGCGGCCAAATCGCACCAGCATGATGCCCTCGGCGACGTTCGCTCGATAGGTGTAATCGAGCCGCGTGACCACGTTGAGCGCTTCTACGATACGTGCAAAGCGGGTGCGAACGTCCCACTCTCCACCCGGCTGGCACGCAACCGTCCCCGGCTTGGCCCACGGGTTGTCATTCGACAGCGTTTCGAGCAAGCGAGGAACGTCGTTTGTCGTCTTGCTGATATGCCATAGGTCAAAGAGCGAGCAGCCCTCAAAGCTTGGCGACGAGGCAACGGGGCCCAACCCTGCCCCAATACGCTCAAGGATGCCCGATAGGCGGTTCAGGCGGCACTCGACGGCAAGCAGGGCATCGATCTCGTCCTGGTCCAGCAGGCTACGGTCAAAATTGAGATAAAAGAGCCTCGAGCGATCGATGCGCGCCAGGCTCATTTCGGTTTTGGCCGCGATGGTGCGCAGGCGAGGCAGATTAACTTCGCCCATCAAAGCGGCGGCATAGCGCTCAATGCCACTTGGATTATCTGTATGGTCAATGCGGTAGAGCAACGTTTCGATTGCATCGGGCAGCGGCGTGGAATCAAAACCCAGCAGCACCTCAACCGGCTCGGGGAGTTTTACAAGCTTGATCTTGTCGACAGCATTTTTCATGCCTTCATCGAGTCCGTCACCGTCTGCCGTGCTTGAGACGGAGTTTTCAGAATCGGCGAATATCACGTAACGCAAGAACATCGAGGCCATGAACTCGCCGTAGCAAAGGCTGCGCGTCGAATTCCACGTCTCGCGATCGGATTGTTCGCGCATGGTGCCTTCGGGAGAGCCGATGACTCGCGCCCGGGAGTGCATCGTCCCATCGGTACCCCTGACCGCAATCTCACCGATGGCGGAATCGGACTCGTCAAGAATCAGTTGCATGTCGGGATCGTCGGGTAGCGATACCTCGTTAACGGGACGGTCCACCTTATAGACCTCACCCGAAACGCTCACGTAGCCCAAAAGCGACACATGGCTTTTGCCGACAAATTCGACGACATAACATGATTCATGCGGGTCCTCGCCAAAGAGCTTCCAAACCACGCCATACGAGCGTCCCGCAGGCTGCTCGGGCATGGCCGGAAAGCGCTTTTTGGGATCGAGAAACCTGAGCTTGTATGTCGGACGCTCTGCCACGAAATATCACCCTGATCGGTCGTCTAAAGAAAGAGCGCGCCACGGGCTCACCGAGGCGCATACTCGAAATCTTACACGAGTCGATGAGAAATAGTCCCCATTGACCGAGGTTCGAATCCATTCGGTGTTTACGTAAAAGAAAAGCCCCCGTTGCCGGGAGCCTTAATCTCAAATGGTGCGGCGTATAGGATTCCGCGTATCCGCTTCGCGGATCCGCACCGGCTTCGCCCGCCTGCCGGCGGACTCGCCC
>CABQXN010000027.1:0-24849 GCA_902468085.1 uncultured Collinsella sp. | reverse complement strand
GGTGGAGACGAGGGGGATCGAACCCCTGACCTCTTGACTGCCAGTCAAGCGCTCTCCCAGCTGAGCTACGCCCCCGTGACGAGGTAGTACTATAGGGGAAGATCTTCGGGGATGCAAGAAGTTTTTTGGATCGATCTTCTTTCTTACGGGTTTTCCTGGGACGGGGCTGAATTAGCTATTTTTGGCTTTGCCAAAATTAGCTAATTAACCCACCGTCCCGATAAAACCCTCACGGTATAAATAACCGATCGCGACGCCTTGGTGAAGTTTGATCTTGGCCGTTTTCCGGACGACATTAGAGATGCCCGTGTCAGCCAAGAGTCCTAGGGGGCTGTGGTCTAGTTCCCATTCAAGTCCGTGTTCGCTTACCTCGGTGTTGGGGGCTATGGCGATGATGGAGAAGGTTTTGCCCTCGGCGCCCTCGATGATCCAGGTCTCGTCCTGGTGCAGGATTCTGGCCGTCACTTCGTCTTCTTCAATCCAGACAGGGGCATCCTCGTAGCCCGCGAGCAGCCCCAGTACGGAAAGCGCCATATCAGGACGGCCGCCGGTGGCGCAGGTCGCAACCACTTCAGCACCCGGCCAGCGACGGCGGACGGAATCGAGCGCCAACGCCAGATCGGTATAGTCCTTGTAAGGGTCATGACGCTCAACTTCAAAGTCGGTGGCGGCATCGACCAACGCGCGGCCGGCGTCGCTTACCGTATCGGCGTCGCCCACGTAGACGTCGCAGCTCAGGCCAGCGCCTAACAGAGCGTCCAGGCCGCGGTCCACAGCGACAACGTGGTCGCACCCCCCTGCCAGCTGGCGAAGCAGATCCGCACTCGTCACCACCGGCGAGCCGCAAACCACTAATACTTTGCAAGCCACGGCCCTCGCCTAACCCTCAAACTCAAGAACGTGGGCCAGGTCAAGGTCCTCATAGCTGTCGATAAAGATGTCGCAGTTGGTACGCACCTCGTCGCGCTCCATACGGCCGTGCTGGTCATAGATGCCCACGCGCTTAAAGCCTGCAGTGCCAGAGCTCTTAAGTCCAAAGACGGCATCCTCAAACACCCACGCGCGCTCAAACTTATGCCCGTGGCGCTCCTCCAGGCGACGCAGCGCCAGCTCATATACATCGGGGAACTGCTTGGAGCGTCCCGCCTCGCCCGTCGTGGCAACAAACTCCATATAGCGATCAAGGCCAGCAGCCGCAAGGGCGGACTGCACCAGTTCGGCCGGCGTGGACGTGGCCACGCACATGGCAATGCCCGCCGCCTTCGCCTGCTCCAAAAAAGCAAGCAGGCCCTCGCGCGGCGGCACCTTGGAATACCCATCAATCAGAATCTCGCCCAGCTCGCGATACAGCTCCTCGCCATTCGCGCCAATGCCCCACGTGTCGTGATAGGCCTGGCACTCGTCCTCCAGCGAAAGATGTTCAAACTGGGCAAAATCGTCGACCGTCACATCAATGCCATGACGGCGCAATAACTCGGTCTGCGCATGGCCCCAGACGGGGGAGCTATTAACCAATGTTCCGTCGCAATCGAAAATAAAAGCAACACTTGGGGCAGCGATGTGGTCCATAAACGAGCCTTTCGATGTCAAATGGTAAACAACCTGCTAAAAACGTTTTACCAAACGTAAGCCTATCAGTTTTGAAACCCTAATTGGTAAAACTGTCAAGGGCTTTACCACGGCAATTCTGCCAGTGGTATAAACATGTCGCTTACCGATTAAACGCCCCCGCAAATCCGCTTTCGTCCATAAAACTAACGCACAGGTGTTATCGTAGTTTCTGCCGAAAGTTCCACCGAGCACGCGAGGTGGAACGAATCATAGAACTATCGCCGTCCCTTCGATTCGTGCAGCCTTGGACCTTTCGCATCTAGTCACCAAGGCAACACGCTGCCGCGTCATGATGGGATCAAACGTGAGCGATACAAAGCTAAAGCCAGCAACTAAAAAGCCTGCTACCCGCAAAGCCGCCCCGCACGCACCGGAGCTCTCCAAGGACGATGTCTACCTATTTGGCATCGGCACGTGGGAGCGCAGCTGGGAAAAGATGGGCGCTCACCCCGACACGCAAAACCGTACGCGCGGCTGGCGCTTTTGCGTTTGGGCGCCCGACGTAAAGAGCGTCCATGTCATTGGCGAATTTAACGACTGGGATGAACAAGCCAACCCGCTGGTGCCCATGCATACGAGCGCTATTTGGGAAGGCTTTATTCCTGGCGCCGAGCAGGGTCAGCTCTATAAATATCTCATCGAGACCAACGAGGGTGAGAAGCTCTACAAGGCCGATCCGTACGCCTTTAAGGCCGAGTGCCCTCCGGGTACCGCCAGCGTGCTGTGGACCCTCGATGGCTACAAGTGGAACGACGCCGCGTGGCTCAAGCGCCGCGCCAGCCACAACCACATGTCGCAGCCGCTTAACATCTACGAGGTACATATTGGCTCGTGGAAGCGCCACGGCGACGCGCCGCAGGGCGAGCCGGACGAGTACGGCAACTACCCCGGCCCCATGGATCCCTTCCCCGCGCAGCGCGGCAAGTTTTACACCTACGACGACCTGTCGGTGGAGCTCGTGGACTACGTGCACGACATGGGATACACGCATATCGAGGTCATGCCGCTCATGGAGCATCCCTTCGATGGCTCCTGGGGCTACCAGACGACCGGCTACTACGCCGCCACGTCGCGCTACGGCAACCCGCAGCAGCTCATGCACTTTATCGATGCTTGCCACGAGGCGGGCATCGGCGTGATCATGGACTGGGTGCCCGGCGGTTTTTGCGCCGACTCCCACGGCCTTGCCACCTTTAACGGCCACATGCTGTTTGAGCACGAGATTCACCCCAACTGGGGCACGCACAAGTTCGACTTCGCCCGCGGCGAGGTCCGCTCCTTCCTGGTCTCAAACGTGCTGTACTGGCTCGAGAACTTCCACGTGGACGGCATTCGCATGGACGGCGTGTCCAGCATGCTGTACCTCAACTTTGGCATCGACGATCCGGGACAAAAGAAGTTCAACAAATACGGTACCGAGGAGGATCTGGACGCCAGCGCGTTTATCCGTCAGGTCAACTGCGCTGTAGAGGCGCACTACCCCGACGTGATGATGATGGCCGAGGAGTCTACCGCGTGGCCGCTCGTGACCTATCCGCCGCAGGACGGCGGCCTGGGCTTCCACTACAAGTGGGACATGGGCTGGATGAATGACACCCTGCACTACATGCAGACCGATTTTCCGTGGCGCCCCGGCAACCACGGCCTGCTCACGTTCTCCATCATGTACGCCTTTACTGAGAACTTTATCTGCCCGCTGAGCCACGACGAGGTCGTGCACGGCAAATGCTCGCTGATCGGCCGCATGCCGGGCGACTGGTGGCGCCAGTTTGCCGGCCTTCGCACGCTGGCCTTCTACCAGATGACGCATCCCGGTGCCAAGCTCAACTTTATGGGCAACGAGATCGGCCAGTTTATCGAGTGGCGCTACTACGAGTCTATCCAGTGGTTCCTGACCGAGGAGTACGAGACTCACAAGCATCATCAGGCGTTTATCAAGGCGCTCAACCACCTATACACCGCCGAGCCCGCCCTGTACGAGCGCGGCTACACCGACGACGGCTTTACCTGGATCGACGCGGACAACTCCAAGCAGTCCATCGTGAGCTTTGTGCGCCAGGGCGAGGATATCGACGACGACCTGGTGATCCTGATCAACTTTGACCCGGCGAGCTACGAGAGCTTCCGTGTGGGCGTGCCGCGCGAGGGTGACTGGGAGGTCATCTTTGACTCCGATCGTCCCGAGTTTGGCGGCAGCGGCTATGCCGGCGAGGAGCCCTACACCTGCTCGAGCGAGCCCTATCCCTGGAACGGACAGATGGACTCCATTGAGATCAAGGTGCCCGGTCTGGCCGGCGTGGTGCTTAAGCGCCGCGGTCCCAGCAGCTACAAGCCGCCAGTGGTTGAGGAGCCCAAGAAGGCGACGCGCAAGCGCACGTCTTCGGTGAAGCCCAAGCCCGCGGCTGCTAAGAAGGCTCCGGCCAAGAAAAAGGCTACGACCGCGACCAAGGCCAAGGCTAAGGCAGCCGCAAAGCCCGCTGCTAAGGCCGCGGCCAAGAAGCCGACTGCCAAAAAGGCCGCCACCAAGGCCAAGTCTGCTTCTGTTAAGTCGTCTGCCAAGGATGCGTAACAAAACCGTTACAGCTGTAATCACCCGCCCCGACGGGGCGTAGGATACAAGTCATAACCGTTCCGGGAGAAACATCCCCGGGGGAAAGGAACGTATGAATAAGATCTTCGACAACAAGCAGGAGTTTACCGAGCTCTATCGCGATGCCGTCATGAGCATCAGCGGCAAGAGCGTCGAGGCCGCGAGCGACCTCGACCGCTTTAACGCCCTGGCCAAGCTCGTGGCCGAGAAGGCACGCACCGTTGCCACCAAGAGCGACGCCCGCGCCACCGCCGAGGGCAAGAAGCGCGTGTACTACTTCTCGATCGAGTTTTTGATCGGCCGCCTGCTCGACAACTACCTGCTCAACTTTGGCGTGCGCGACATGGTCGCCGAGGCGCTCGACGACATGGGCTTCGACCTTTCCGTCATCGAGAACCAGGAGCCCGATCCGGCGCTGGGCAACGGCGGCCTGGGCCGTCTTGCCGCATGCTTCCTGGATTCCATGGCAGCCGAGGGCATCGCCGGCTACGGCAACGGTATGCGCTACCGCTACGGCCTGTTTAAGCAGGAAATCGTCAACGGTAGCCAGGTGGAGGCCACCGACGAGTGGCTCACCCACGGCTATCCCTGGGAGGTCCGTCGTCAGGACAAGGCCGTGACCATCAAGTTTGGTGGCCATGTCGAGGGCTTTGAGGAGAACGGCCGCACGTTCTACCGCACGGTGGACACGCAGGATATCTTGGCCGTTCCTTACGACATCCCCGTGGTGGGCTATGCCGGCGAGACCGTTAACAAGCTGCGCGTCTGGGCCGCCGAGCCGGTCGAGGAGCACTTTGACCTGGAGGCCTTCAACCGCGGCGACTATGCCCTGGCCGATGCCGAGCGCGCCGAGGCCGAGGCAATCAGCGCCATCCTCTACCCCAACGACGCCGGCGAGCACGGCCGTCTGCTGCGCCTGAAGCAGGAGTACCTGTTTGTTTCCGCCGGCATCTACAGCCTGCTCGACACCTTTGAGAAGGAGCACGGCGAGAACTGGGAGCTGCTGCCGCAGTTTGTGGCCATCCACACCAACGACACGCACCCCGCCATGTGCGGCCCCGAGCTCATGCGTATCCTGATCGACGAAAAGAAGCTCGAGTGGGACGACGCCTGGAACATCGTGACGCAGGTCGTGAGCTACACCAATCACACCATCCTGCCCGAGGCTCTGGAGAAGTGGCCTATCGGCACGTTCTCCAAGCTCCTCCCCCGCGTGTACCAGATCATCGACGAGATCAGCCGTCGTTGGCACGAGTCGTTCGACACCACGCAGGAGGGCTGGCAGGAGCGTCTGCGCCAGACCGCCATTCTGTGGGACGGCGAGATTCGCATGGCCAACCTGTCCGTGATCTGCAGCCACAGCGTCAACGGCGTGGCCAAGATTCACTCCGACATCATCAAGAACATCGTGCTCAAGGACTTCTATGCCCTCACGCCCGAGAAGTTCAACAACAAGACCAACGGCATCTCGCACCGTCGCTTCTTTGCCGAGGCCAACCCCACCTACGCCAAGCTCGTGACCGAGGCCATTGGCGACGGTTGGCTGAAGGACGCCTTTGAGCTGGAGAAGCTCAAGGAGTTTAAGGACGACACCGAGTTCCTGAAGGCCGTGGGTGCCTCCAAGCGCGCCAACAAGGAGCGCCTGGCCGCCTACGTTAAGGCCGAGACCGGTCTGGTCATTGACCCCAACACCGTCTTCGATGTTCAGGTTAAGCGCTTCCACGCATACAAGCGCCAGCTCATGAACATCATGAAGGTGATGGACATCTACAACCGTCGCATCGCCGATCCCAACTTCCACGTGACGCCGACGACCTTCATCTTTAGCGGCAAGGCTGCCTCGAGCTACACCTTCGCCAAGGAGACCATCCGCCTCATTAACTCCGTGGCCGAGGTCATCAACAACGATGCCCGCGTCAACGAGGTCATGAAGGTCTGCTTTATCCCCAACTTCCGCGTGAGCAACGCCCAGCTCATCTACCCCGCCGCCGAGATTTCGGAACAGATCTCCACGGCCGGCAAGGAGGCCTCGGGCACGTCCAACATGAAGCTCATGATGAACGGCGCCATTACGCTGGGCACCCTCGACGGCGCCAACATCGAGATCGCCGACCTGGCCGGCCGCGAGAACGAGGCCATCTTTGGCCTGACCGCTCCCGAGGTCGAGCAGCTCTGGGCATCCAACAGCTACTTTGCGTGGGATACCCTCAACAACGATCGCGAGCGTCTGGGCCGCGTGATGGACGAGCTCAAGGACAACACCTTTGCGGGTCTTTCGGGCAACTTCGAGAGTATCTACAACGAGCTCATGAACAACAACGACCCCGACCTGGTCATGGCAGACTTCCGCAGCTACGTGGATGCATGGGAGAAGCTCACCGGCAGCTACGGCGACCAGGAGACTTGGAACCGCAAGGCGCTACTCAACACCGCCTCGAGCGGCTGGTTCTCGAGCGACCGCACCATTCGCGAGTACCGCGACGAGATCTGGCACGCGTAAAGGCGCGCGAGCTCCCTTACGCCAGCACGGCATTACTCGACGGGCGCGACCGAGCGCCGCGCCCGTCGCTAATGGGTTTAAGAACATCGATGACAGAAGGAGAAATCGATGAGTAAGAAAGAATGCATCGCGATGCTCCTCGCAGGAGGACAGGGCAGCCGATTGGGGGCACTCACCCAAAAGATCGCTAAGCCGGCGGTTAGCTTTGGTGGCAAGTTCCGCATTATCGACTTTTCGCTGTCCAACTGCTCCAACTCGGGCATCGACACGGTGGGCGTTCTGACGCAGTACCGCCCCTACCTGCTGCATGCCTATGTGGGCTCTGGCGAGGCTTGGGATCTGGACAGCCGCGACGGCGGCGTGTCGATCCTGCCGCCGTACGAGACGCAGACCGGTGGCGCCTGGTATGCGGGCACGGCCGACGCCATTACGCAGAACCTCGACTACATCAAGGCCAACGACCCCAAGTACGTCCTGATTCTTTCGGGCGACCATCTGTATCGCATGGACTACCGCAAGATGCTCAAGACGCACATTGAGAACAACGCCGACCTCACGGTGAGCGTTATGCCCGTGCCGTGGGAGGAGGCCAGCCGCTTTGGCATCCTGACCACCGACCCCGAGGACGGCCGCATCACCAAGTTTACCGAGAAGCCCGAGAAGCCCGATTCGAACCTCGCGTCCATGGGCATCTACATCTTCTCGGCCGACGTGCTGATCGAGGCACTCGAGGCGGACGCCCTGGACCAGCGCTCGAGCCACGACTTTGGCAAGGACATCATCCCCAAGCTGCTCGGCGAGGGCAAGCGCCTGTACAGCTACGAGTTCCACGGCTTTTGGAAGGACGTCGGCACCATCGCCAGCTTCCACGAGACCTCGATGGACCTGCTGGGCAACAACCCCGAGTTCGATCTGTTTGACAAGAACTTCCCCATCATGTCCAACATCACCACGCGTCCGCCGCACTACATTGGCCCGGACGGCCGCCTGGACGACTGCCTGGTCTCCAACGGCTGCAAGATCTACGGCACCGCTCGCCACTCGATCCTTTCGACCGATGTCATCATCGAGGAGCGCGCCGTGGTCGAGGACTCCGTACTGCTGCCGGGTGCGCACGTTAAGAGCGGCGCGCACATCTGCCGCGCTATTTTGGGCGAGAACTCCACGGTCGAGGAGGGCGTGAAGCTCGGCTCTGTCGATACCACCAAGGATACGGCCGTCGTTGGAAATGACGTCGTTATCGGGAAGGGGGAATGATCCGATGATCAATCGCAAGGCCATCGGTTATATCACCGCTAACTACTCTTCGACCTACGGCAGCGTGCTGCTCAAGGACCGCCCAATCGCGTCCGTCCCGTTTTTGGGCCGCTACCGCCTGATCGACTTCCCGCTGTCCAACATGATGAATGCCGGCATTAAGACCGTCGGCGTCGTCATGCCGGGCAACTACCGCTCGCTGATCGACCACGTTGGTTCGGGCAAGGATTGGGGCCTGGACCGCAAGAAGGGCGGGCTGTTTATGGTGCCCGGCAACGCGTATGGCACCACCAAGGGCGGCATGCGCTTCCTGCTGCGCGACATCATCTCCAACAAGACGCTGTTCCAGCGCTCGGACAAGCCCTATGTCGTGATGATGGGCACCAACATCATCTTTAACATGGACCTCAACACCATCATCGACGCGCACGAGAACTCCGGCGCCCAGATGACCGTGGTGTACTGCAAGGCCACGCGCAACGTCGATGACGAGACCAAGCTGCAAATCAACGAGAACGGCCGCCTGACGGGCGTGAGCGCCGGTGTCGTGTACGGCGACAACGCGTCCATGGACTGCTGCATCGTCAACCGCGAGACGCTGCTCGAGATCATCGACCACTACCAGGCCGCCGACTATCTGGACCTACTCGAGGCACTCCAGGGCGACTTTGGCAACATCGACGTGTGCAGCTACGAGTACAAGGGCGAGGTCGTGGGCGTGTTTAGCGAGAAGTCGCTGTATCGCCGCAGCATGGACCTGCTCGACCAGACCGTGGCCGACCAGCTCTTCGATCCCGAGCGCCCGATCCTGACCAAGGCTCACGACGTGCCGCCTTCGCGCTATGCGACCGGCAGCCACGCGTGCAACTCGATCATCTCGGCCGGCTGCATCATCAAGGGCACCGTGCGCAACTCGATCCTGTCGCGCGGCGTCGTGGTCGAGGAAGGTGCCTCGGTGACCAACTCGATCATCAACCAGAGCTGCATCATCAAGAGCGGCGCCCGCGTTGAGAATGCCATCCTGGACAAGAACAACGTGGTTCCCACCAACACCGAGCTTCGCGGCACGCCCGAGAACATCCTGGTGCTGGGCAAGGCCCCGTTAACTCCCGATACCACCATCGTGCATTAACGTAGGCATCGCAACATCGCTCGTAACATGTAGAATAGCCGCCCGGTTTGTGCCAGGCGGCTATTCTCGAATTGCAACAGGGAGACAATATGGCAGATTCCAGCAAAAAGATGCAGATCGTGTTTGCCTCGGCCGAGTGCGCACCGTTTGTAAAGACCGGTGGCCTGGGCGACGTGGCAGGCTCGCTGCCTGCGGCGCTTGTGCGCGCCGGCGCCGAAGTCATCGTGATGGTGCCCAAGTACGCCACCATCAAGGACGAGTACAAGGCGCAGATGGAGCACTTCTCCGACTTTTACGTGAGCTTGGGCTGGCGCAACGAGTACTGCGGGCTCGAGAAGCTCGAGCACGACGGCGTCACGTATATGTTCATCGACAACGAACGCTACTTTGCGCGCGACTATCCGTACGGCTTCTTTGACGACGGCGAGCGCTTTGCGTTCTTCTCCAAAGCCATCACCGAGAGCCTGCAGCACCTGCCGGCCGGCTTTGAGTGCGACATCCTGCACTGCAACGACTGGCAAACGGCACTGGCGCCCGTGTTCCTGCGCGAGTTCTACCAGGGCCTGCCGCTGTACGACCGCGTCAAGACCGTGTTCTCGATCCACAACGTGGCGTTCCAGGGCCAGTTTAGCGACACCGTGATGGAGGACATCCTGGGCGTGGCGCACATTCCGGCGGCCGCCTCGCAGCTGCGTTGCGACGCCTGCAGCATCAACTATATGCTGGGCGCGCTGCGCTATGCCGATGCCGTCACCACGGTAAGCCCCACCTATGCCGACGAGATCCAGACGCCCGAGTTTGGCGAGGGCCTGGACGGTGTGCTGCGCGAGCGCTCCTATGCGCTGCAGGGCATCCTCAACGGCATTGACGTGGCGGCCTTTGACCCGGCAACCGACAAGCGCATTGCCGCCAACTACACGGTTGACGACCGTTCCGGCAAGGCCGTGTGCAAGGCCAAGCTGCAGGAAGAGCTGGGGCTCGAGGTTCGCGACGACCGTCCGCTTATGGTGATGGTCACGCGCCTGACGCGCCAGAAGGGCATGGACCTGGTCATGTACGCGCTCGACCGCATCCTGTCCGGCGGCGTTCAGGTGGCCATGCTGGGCACCGGCGACCGCGACTACGAGGACGGCCTGCGCTACTTCCAGGACAAGTACCCCGGCACCATGGCCGCGCGCATCGAGTTTGACCCGGCGCTGTCGCAGCGTATGTATGCCGCCGCCGACATGTTCCTGATGCCTTCGAAGTTTGAGCCCTGCGGCCTGTCGCAGATCATCGCCATGCGCTACGGCACCCTGCCCATTGTACGCGAGACCGGTGGTCTGAAGGACACGGTGATCCCGTATAACGAGTTTACCGGCGAGGGCACGGGCTTCTCGTTTAGCAACTTTAACGGCGACGAGATGGGCGACGCGGTCTTCCGCGCGGCACGCCTGTTCTGGGATAACCGCGATGCTTGGAACCAGCTGGTCACGCAGGCCATGAGCCAGGACTTTAGCTGGACGCGCTCGGCCGACAAGTATCTGGACCTGTACTTCTTTATGCATCCGGAGATTGAGCGCCCGACGGCGGTTGTCGACGCCCCTGTGGTTGTGGCCGATCCTGAGCCCAAGGCTGAGCCGGTTGTTGAGGCGCCCGCTGCTGCTGAGGAGCCCAAGGCTGAGGTGAAGGCTGAGGCAGCTCCCGAGACTGAGGCTAAGCCGGCTGCAAAGCCTGCCGCCAAGAAGACCACGACGCGCAAGACGACGGCCAAGAAGGCTACGACAACCAAGGCCGCTGCCACCAAGACAGCCGCAGCAAAGACAACGACGACACGCAAGCGCACGACCGCCGCTGCCAAGAAGGCCGCCGAGGCCGAGGCTGCCCCCGAGGTAAAGGCCGAGGCCGCCGAGGCCAAGCCGGCCGCAAAGGCTCCGGCCAAGACTGCTGTCAAGAAGACGGCTGCAACCAAGACTACGACCGCCAAGAAGGCCACAGCTACGAAGGCGACAGCAACCAAGTCGACGACCGCCAAGGCTACTGCAAAGAAGACGGCCGCAAAGCCGGCGGCCAAGGTCGAGGAGACGCCTGCCGAGTCCAAGGTAGAGGCAACCGTCGAGGCCAAGCCTGCCGCCAAGACCACCACGCGCAAGCGCACGACGTCAGCCAAGAAGACCACGGCAAAGGCCGCAACTCCCAAGGCAGAGACTAAGCCCGCCGCTGCCAAGGAGGAGCCCAAGGCCGAGGTAAAGGCCAAGCCGGCGGCGAAGGCCACCGAGGTCAAGGCCGCCCCGAAGGCAGAGGCTAAGCCCGAGTCTGCCAAGAAGACCCCGGTCTCCCCCGCCGCTCAGGCAGAGGAAAAGGCCCCGTCCAAGAAGACGTCCGTCCGCAAGGCAACGGCCACCCGCAAGCGCCGCTAATCCGGACGATCCACAATCTAATCCTCAATAAACAAGGGGTGTCGTTCAGTGCGACACCCCTTGTTCTATAGATGAGGTAAAACGATTTTCTAGGACAACCGTTCGCCGATAGTGAGCGGCTGTAGTTTATACAACTAAAGTACAACGATATACTTAAACACTGGGCGTTAAGCCCATGGCCTGCTAGCCATGACTGTATAGAACTGGACCGTACTATGAGATTGATTCACAACAGCCGCCTACCGCAGTTTCGCACTCCGTTTGGCGCTGTGACCACTGGAACTTCCGTTGCACTCTCGGTGATTTTGGAGGATGCCGATCCCAACCAGGCAACACTCACCCTGCGTACCTGGGTCGATGAAGTCGGCGAGACCCTTATCCCGATGGAACACGAGGGCGATGGCATTTTTACCGGCGAGCTCAAATGCGATGAACCGTGTCTTGTGTGGTACAGCTTTATATGCAATATCGAGGGCCAGCCCGAGGTTCGCCTGGGTGCGCCGCAAGGACGCACCGGCGGCGAGGGCGTAACCTACAGCTACGCCGAGGTGCCGTCCTTCCAGATTACCGTCTATAAGCACCGCGAGAACCGCCCCACTTGGTACGAGCGCGGCATGGTGTACCAGATCTTCCCCGACCGCTACGCCCGTGACGAGCATTGGCGCGAGCGCACAATGGCCCAACTCGAAAAACCGCGCAAGGGCATTCAGCGCCGAATGGTCGAGGATTGGAACGAGCCGCCCGTGTACGACCGCGCCGAAGACGGCTCCATCAAGACCTGGGACTTCTACGGCGGCTCGCTCAAGGGCATTCAGGAAGACCTGCCCCGCATAGCCGAGCTGGGCTTTACGACCATCTATCTCAACCCCATCTTTGAAGCCGCGAGCAACCACCGCTACGACACGGCCGACTACACCAAGATCGACCCGATCCTGGGCACCGAGCAGGACTTTACCGAGCTTTGCCAGGCAGCCGAGAAGCTGGGCATCTCCATCATCCTGGACGGCGTCTTCAACCACACGGGCGACGACTCGATCTATTTCAACCGATACGGCAACTACCCCGGCGTGGGTGCCTGGCAGAGCGAGGATTCGCCGTGGCGCGATGCGTTCACCTTCCACGAGGACGGCTCGTACGACTGCTGGTGGGGCGTGGGCAACATGCCAGCCATCAACGAGAAGTCCGAGCTGGTGCGCGAGAGACTCCTGGGCAAGGACGGCGTGATCCGCAAATGGCTGCGCGCCGGTGCCCATGGTTGGCGCCTGGACGTCGCCGACGAGCTTTCCGACGACTTCCTGGCCGAGATCAAGAAGGCCGTACTTGCCGAAAAGCCCGACGCACTGTTGCTCGGCGAAGTCTGGGAAGACGCCTCCAACAAGATTAGCTACGGCCATCTGCGCCGCTACCTGCAGGGCTCCGAGCTGGACTCTGCTATGGATTATCCCTTCCGCGACATGGTCATCGGCTTTTTGATGGGCTACAAGAACGCCTACCAGGCAGCCGAGGATATCGAGACCCTGCGCGAAAACTACCCGAGCGAGGCATTGTCCTGCGCGCTCAATCTGCTTTCGAGCCACGACCGTCCGCGCATCATCTCGGTGCTCGGCGGCGGCCCCGACGAGTCGCAGCTACCCGAGTGCGAGCGCAGCAAATGGCGCCTGGACGAGAACGCGATGGGGCTGGCCAAGAGCCGCTTTTGGCTCGCCACGCTCATGCAGATGACCTTCCCCGGCGTGCCTTCGATCTACTACGGCGACGAGTACGGCCTGGAAGGCCTTACCGATCCGGGCAACCGCCGCACCCTGCCGACCAAGGACCAACTGCACGACTTCGACACGCTGGCTATTGTCAAGAACGCCTCCGCCGTACGCCGCGCACTGCCATTTATGATCGACGGCGAAATCAAGGCCTTCGCGCTCAACGACGAAGTGCTGGCATACAACCGCACGGGCAAGAATGGCGAGTGCGCGACGGTTATCATCAACCGCAGCCTGCGCAATTCGCACCGCGTGACGATTCCGGCGCTCGACGAATGCGCGAGTGACGTGATCAGCGGTCACGAGTGCGAGATCCATAACGGTACGGTCACGCTCGATCTGTATCCGCTGGGCTCGTCGATCATCTATCACCATGCCGTGCAGCGCCTGCAGGAGCCGCTCGATCACGGCGCGGGCGTCGTGTGCCATATCACCTCTGTGCCCACCGACGACGGCAAGCCCGGCACGATTGGCGCGCCCACGCGTCGCTTTATCGACCATCTGGCCGCTATGGGCATGCGCTACTGGCAGGTTCTGCCTGTCAACCCGACGGACTTCTTCCGCTCCCCTTACGCTGGACCTTCGGCCTTTGCGGGCAATATTGACCTGCTGCCCGAGAGCCAAGAGGAGCTGGCGGCCGACTTTGAGACCTGGAAGGCCCGAGGCGGCGAGGATGCCGACCCGCTGTACACGGCATTTAAGCATCGCAACGCCGATTGGCTCGAGAAGTACTGCGTCTACATGGCGGTTAAGAAGCACTTTGAAGGCGAATCGCGTCACGATTGGCCGGCCGATATCGCGCGCTATAACGAGCATCTGATTGACGACAAGCGTTTCCACGACGAGGCAGAGCTGCAGGCGTACATGCAGTACCGCTTTGACCTGGCCTGGTGCGAGCTTATGAACTACGCGCACAAGAAGGGCATCGAGGTCATCGGCGACATTCCCATGTATGTTTCGGATGATTCGGCCGACGCATGGAGCGAGCCCGAGAACTTCTGGCTGTCCGATACCGGTAAGGCGATTGAGATTTCTGGCGCGCCGCCCGACAATTTTGCGCCCGAGGGCCAGGTGTGGGGCAACCCCACCTTCCGTTGGGATCACATGAAGGAGAACGGCTACCGCTGGTGGATGGACCGTCTGCGTCGCGCATTCTCGCTCTACGACCGCGTGCGCCTGGACCACTTCCTGGGATTCCACAGCTACTTTAGCATTCCCGCAGGTAAGGCCTGCGCTGACGGCCGCTGGCTGGCGGGCCCGGGCAAGGATCTGTTCCAGACTGCCTATGACGAGCTTGGGCCGCTCAACTTTATCGCCGAGGACCTGGGCTACCTGACGCCCGGCGTTCGCGCCATGGCTTCGACCTGCGGCTTCCCCGGTATGGACGTGCTGGAGTTTAGCGATTACGACGTCCGCTGCGGCGTGCATCCCACGCCGGGCAAGATTCTGTACACCTCGACACACGACACGTCGACGCTCGCCGGTTGGTGCACGCACTCCTTCGCGGGCGGCGACGAGCCGAGCGGTGTTGAGGTGGCGGCCAAGCTTATGGGCGACGCGCTGGCAAGCGACGCTCCCCTAGTGA
Organism: uncultured Collinsella sp.; assembly: GCA_902468085.1. Lineage (GTDB taxonomy): Bacteria > Actinomycetota > Coriobacteriia > Coriobacteriales > Coriobacteriaceae > Collinsella. The sequence continues at coordinate 10,018 of CABQXN010000027.1, read as the reverse complement.
TGATGCCGCTGCAGGATGTCCTGGGACTAGGCGACGATGCGCGCATGAACGTGCCGGGTGTCGCCACGGGCAACTGGACCTGGCAGGCCGATGAGGCCGACGTTGCGGCCGCCGAAGGCAAAACTGCACAGCTCCTGCGCAACACCCATAGATTCTGGGGCGAAGCGTGATAAAACCCCCGATATAGGGTACAGTTACAGCTGTTTGAATTTATGCGGGCAGAGTGATCTGCCCGCTTTGTGCTGAAAAGGAAGTATTATGGCGCGCTACGATTACAAGTGCTCGAGCTGCGGCAACGTGTTTGAGGTTGAGCATCCCATGTCCGAGAGTCCTGAGGTTGTATGCCCGAGCTGCGGCGCTCCGGCGACCAAGACGTTCTCGGCCAGCGGCATCAAATTTGAGGGCAGCGGCTTCTACAACACCGACCAGCGCAACGGTGGTTCCAGCACCAACGCCACCAGTGGCTGCTGCGCCAATTGCCCGCACAACCACTAGAGACAAGAGGTCCCGACACCCAGGTTTCCTAATGAGTTGCGGTGAAATAGTTCCTGAATCAGCCCATCCAACGGCCAAACAGGAACTATTTCACCGCAACTTTTCTTTAAATCGGATTTCGGGCTGATGCTAATTTGTAACATTTCAAAACTCTACCGGATTACGGAGCTGAATTGACAACCTCTATCCATTTCGGTAATTTGCAAATTTCAACAAGCCATCTACCTGCGGTTTTATTAAGGCCATTTTTGCTGTGGTCGGGCATCACCAATCTAGCCCCGTAATCCGCCCTACTTTTGATAGCAGCAAGTATGAAACGGGGCTAATTTTCCCACTCTTTACCGCTATTGCGATCTCCACTCGCACGACCTTCTGAGTTGCGGTGAAATAAGGACTGTTTGGCGGGTGGAAGCCGCAATTCAATCCCTATTTCACCGCAACTTAGCAATTACTTGTGGATCAGGCGCGCGCAGAAGTGGCCGTCGTAGGAATCTGCGTTTATGGGGACGGTCTGGAAAAGCCCACGGTCGTTTTGGCGCACGGAGACAAGCTTCTTGGCCTGCGCGAAATCGGGAAGCTGCAGAATCTGGGCTTCGGAGAGCGGCGCCACGGTAAAGCCGGTGCCCTCGGGAGAGGCCAGGAAAGCATCCACGACCTGCGTGTTCTCTTCGTCAAAAACCGAGCAGGTGGCATAGATAAGCTCACCGCCGGCAGCAACGCGCGCAGCTGCTTCCTTGAGCATCGTCAGCTGTAGCTTGGGCAGCTCAGTCGTAACGTCGTTCTCGGTCAGACGCCACGGTATCTCGGGGTGACGGCGCATGGTGCCGGTGCCAGAGCACGGCGCATCAATAAACACGGTGTCGAACAGGGCGGGCTCGCCAAGCATCGCGTCAAAGGACGTGAGCACCTCATTGAGCTCGCAGGCATCGCCCGACACCGTACGAACACCTGAGATACCTGCCTTATGCAGGCGCGCGAGATTCTGATCACACTTGCGATCGTGCAGATCGAGCGCGGTATGCTGATGCTCATACCCGGCACGCTTGGCCTGGCACATCATCACGTAGGTCTTGGTGCCGCGACCGGCACCGATCTCCAGGCAACGACCGGGACGTGTCGCGGCAGTAGCGATAAGCTGGGCGTTGAGGTCCGAGGCAACCGCGGCAGCACGCTCAAACACGCCCGATGCAACCGTGACCTGCGCATCGACGGGAGCATGGCAGCCCGGGAAGACAGGCGCAACGAGCTGCGAGATATACGGATCGGCCTTAGTCGCAAACGCATTCTCGTGCAGTGCAAGCGGCGCAGGCGCCAGATTGCCGGCAAAGTTGAGCGCGCCCTCGGGCGTATCGAACGAAGCCATAATACGAGCGCACAGCCAGCGCGGCAGGCCCATCAGACGGGAAAGTCGAACCAAACGGCGCTCGGACTCATCCACGTCGGATGCCGTGGCAAAGTCCTCAACGTTGTCCGCAACCTTGTGCAGCACCGCGTTAGCCAGGCCCGCGGCAGACTTAGCACCGCTGCGCACCAGCTCAACACCCTGGCTCACGGCAACGCGGCCCGGCGTATGCAGGTAGAGCATCTCGAAAGCCGAGATGCGAAGCGCCATGCGAACGCGCGGCGCGACCTTTTTGGGCTTATCCAAAAATTGATCGAGCAACTCATCCAAAATGCCCTGCGTAGCGGCAACACCGAGCGCCAAACGCGCGGCAAAAGCGGAATCGCGCTGGTCAATGGCCTTGGCGGAAGCACGGGAAGACAACACGTCGCGTGCGTACATACCGCGGCGATCGGCCTCCATCAACACATCGAGCGCAAGCTTGCGCGCGGGAGACAACTTGCTCATGACAGTACACCCCACCTAAGATCGGCACCCTGCAGGCCGGCAGCCCAGGCAGAAGCAGCCATGGCACGCTTGCCATCGGGCTTAACCTCAAGCAATTCAACCGCGCCATCGGAAAGGCCCAGGTAAACACGCTTGCTCTTGACGGCAACAGCGCCCTCGCCAAGCGACACATCAGCCGGCGCAGCATCGAGCACGCGAACCGACTTGCCAGCAATCACGCAACGGGCGGGTGCGGTATCGGACGAAGCGAGCACATGACGCACGCAATCGAGCGCCGCCATCTGCGGATCCAGACGCATCTCCTGCTTGGAAATCTTGGCAGCATGAGTGACGAGTGACTCATCCTGCTCAGTCCAAACAGCCGAGCCATCGGCAAACGAGGGAAGCGTATCGGCAAGCAACTTGCCACCAAGCTCACCAAGCTCCATCGTGAGCGCCTCGGCATGCTTACCGGCAACCGAGGTCGAGGCCTGCGCGCAATAAGCGCCCGTATCCACGCCATGCCCAATGCGCATAATGGAAACGCCGGCGACCTCATCACCAGCAAGAATGGCACGCTGAATGGGGGCAGCACCACGCCAACGAGGCAGCAGCGAAGCATGAACATTCACAATACCAAGCGACGCCATATGCAGCACCTCATCAGGCAAAATGCAACCATAGGCAGCCACACAGAAAATATCAGCCTGCGCAGCCTGAAGCGCCTCAACAACCTCAGGCGTCATTCGATTGGCCTCAACGACCGGCAACCCCAGCTCAAGCGCCTTAGCCTTAACAGGAGACGGCTCCAACTTTTTACCACGCCCACGAACAGCATCAGGACGAGTAATAACAAGCGCAACCTCGTTCCCAGCATCAACAAGCGAAGTCAGCGAAGGCACAGCAAAATCAGGCGTACCCATAAACACAATACGCATAAAAGTTAGTCTCCTCTCAATAACGAGCCGAGACGGCTACAAAAAAGCGTTCCAGGTCGCAAGCGAACCCAGCCGCAATAACAATTCAACAGAAACAAATATACCCAAAAACAAAGAAAGAGCCGCATAAAAGCAGCTCTTCCAACAAAGCAATTATCAGCGAAGACGCCCATCCCTGACCCGACGGCACCCGGGCGAAACGAAGAGTGACAACGTAGTCCCTGGGATGGGCCCACACATATCGTCCCGCGCGCAGTTTCGCAGCAAAGCGAGAATGTTTGAGCACGGGATGATATGTGTGGGCCCATCCCAGGGACGGACAATTAACCTATTCGGTCTCGCCCGGTCGAGCGCCGCGGGCCAGGGCGTCCTGGTACTCCTTGACTGCCTTGATGCGCTGCATGGGCTTCAGTCGCTCGAACATGGTATTGCCGTGCAGGTGATCGATCTCGTGCTGCAGGCACACGCAGAACAGATCGCCTGTGGCCTCGTAGCGAATCAGGTTGGCATCCAGGTCATACGCCTCGACGACAACGTGATCGGGACGCTCGATCTCGCAGCTAATGCCAGGGATGGAAAGGCAGCCCTCGCTAAACGGCACCAGATGGTCGCTCTGCTCAACAATGACAGGGTTGATGAGCACATACGGGTCATAGTCATTCTTGTCGCTGTAATCGCAGTCGATGGTGACAAGTTGAATAAGCTCGCCGATCTGCGGGGCAGCAAGTCCGCAACCACCGTTGTCGAACATCATCTTCTTCATCTTCTCGGCAAGCGCCTCGATCGCCGGGGTGATCTCCTCGATGACGGCGCACTCCTGGCGCAGACGAGGGTCGGGCGACAGTACGATTCCGTTGGCTTCCATGGCCATCCTTTCGGGTTGTTACATCAAATCATAGGCATCGACGTCAACGCTCACGCTCACGCCGCGCACGGAGCCCACCTCTTTGAGGCAGGCGTCGATATCATCAGAGACATGGTACCCTACCGGCGACTTTACAAGCAGATGGAAGCGGTAACGGTCCTTGGCTCTCTCGATTACACACGAAGCCGGACCAAGCACCTGGGGCACGGCGCTCCCCGCCCGCAAAAAGTCGGGAGCAGCGGCATACCAGCGACGCTTGAGGAGCTTTGCGATGCGACCGATGTAGTCCCGCGCGTCATCCGCGTTCGTCGACCATACCAAGATGTTGGCCAGGCGCACGAACGGCGGATACAGTGCGTCGCGGCGCTGGTCCAGGTCGTAGTCGGTGAAGATCGAGCGATTGTGCTCGGCGACGGCGCGGATGACCGGGTCCTCGGGCAGATAGGTCTGAATGATAACCTCGCCGGGGCGATCGCCGCGGCCGGCGCGGCCCGCAACCTGCTCCAGAAGATCGTAGGCGCGCTCCCCTGCTCTAAAATCAGGCAGCTTCAGCGCAAAGTCGGCATTGACCACGCCCACGAGCGTGACCTCGGGAAAGTCGAGGCCCTTTGCAATCATCTGGGTACCCAGCAGCACCGCGCAATCGGCGGCATCGAACTGCTCGAGCAGCTTTTTGTGCGCGTCCTTGCCACGCGTGGAATCGGCGTCCATGCGAATGATGGCGACGTCATCGGGCAGCATCTGGTGCAATGCGTCCTCGATCTGCTGCGTACCCAGGCCCATTTTTGCCAGATAGCGGCTACCGCACTTGGGACAGCGACTCGTGGGGGCCGGATAGGGCTGCACGCGCCAGGACGATCCGCAGGTGTGGCACTGCAGCGTGTGCGTGCGCTCGTGGTACGTGAGCGCGGTGGAGCAGTGGTTGCAGGTGGGCACGCAGCCGCACTCGCGGCACATCAGGAACGGCGCAAAGCCACGGCGGTTGTGCAGCAACACGGCCTTTTCGCGGCGCTCGACTACGCGCTCGAGGCCTTCCATCAGCGGTTTAGAGAACATGGAGCGGCTGCCGTGTGCGAACTCGCGGCGCAGATCGGCAATGCGGACCGCGGGAAGCACGGCGTGTCCCGGGCGCTCGGGCATCTCGACGCGCGTCCAGGTGGCGCCGCCGTACGTGCCACGGCGGCAGCGGTCGAGGGCCTCGGCAGAAGGCGTGGCGGAGCCCAACACGAGCGGGCACCGATAGCGGCGCGCCATCTCGGCCGCCACCTCGCGCGCATGGTAACGCGGACTGGAGCCCTGCTTGTAGCTGGTCTCGTGCTCCTCGTCGATGATAATGAGGCCCAAGTTGCTGAGCGGGCAAAAGAGCGCCGAGCGGGCGCCCACGACCACGCGGGCCGCACCGCTGGCGACCATATCCCACTGGTCCAGACGCTCGCCGGCCGAAAGGCGCGAATGGAACACAGCGACCGTCTCGCCAAAGCGCGAGCGGAAGCGGCCGACGGTCTGGGCCGTCAGCGAAATCTCGGGCACGAGCACGCAGGCCGAACGGCCGGCCGCGAGCACGCGCTCAATCGCCGAAAGGTAGACCTCGGTTTTGCCGGAACCGGTAACGCCATCGACGAGCACCACATCACCGTGAGCGTCCAGGCGTGCGCGCTCAATCTGCGCAAGTGCTTGCTGCTGGCCGTTCGTGGGCGCGACCGGGGCCTTGCCGCTCGCCGAGGACAGCGTGGTCTGCTCGCTGCAGCCACGCCAGGCGCGGCGCTCCTCCACCACCACGACGCCGCGTTTTTCGAGCGCCTTAATGGTCGCCGACATGCTGCTGTAGAGCAGGTTGAGGTCGCGCGTCGTGACAGGTCCGCACTGGAGCGCCTCGATGAGCTGGCGTTGGCGAACCGCGGTCTTGGGCGGCGTATAGTCGAAGCCCTCGGGCGTGAGCATGACCCAGCGGTTTTGGATGGGTTTGACGGCGGGGCGCTCAACGGTCCACACGCCGTCATCGCCCTTGACCACGCGCGGGCTTCCACCCGGGGGCAAGAAAAGGCGCAGGCACTCGGAAAGCGTTGCGACGTACTCGCGACTCATCCAGCGCGCAATGCGTGCAGCCTCGGCGGTAAAGAGCGGCTTGCTGAGGATGGCCTCGATAGGCTTGATGCGCGAAGGGTCGAGAGCGTCGTTACCTTGCAGGTCGCCCAGCTCGGGCGCGATGTCGACGATGTATCCAGCGGCCGCACGATTGCCAAAATGAACTAGGACGGTGGAGCCGATCTGGGCATCGTTGGCGAGTGACTGCGGAATGCCATAGGCAAACGGCTCGGAGAGCGCTCGGGTCGGGATATCGAGGACCACGCTCGCGTAGGCGGCGACGGGTTCGGCTAAGGGCTCGGGCTGCGCCGGGGCGGCAGCGGGCGCCGGCGCCGCCGGAGTCTCCTCCGGTTCCGGCGAACTAAACAGCGACAGTTGCTCGGCCATGGCCCCAGCACCTCCTATCCCATTCGTCTTTAGAAACAAGAGCCCCGCTCGGGTGAACGGGGCTCGGATACAAGCGTTTACGCAGCTGCTACAGCGCCATCGTGCGGGCGCGGTCGATGCGCGCCAGGCAGTCGTCGCGGCCGACGAGCGCCATAGTCTCGCCCAGCGGGGGGCTCACCATGTTGCCGCAGACGGCGACGCGCACGGCCTGGAACACCACGCGCTTCTTGAGGTCCATCTGCTCGGGCAGCGGCTCAAGCGCGGCGTCGATGTTCGCGGCCGTCCACTCATCCACGCCCTCGAGCGCAGCCTTGGCGGCGTCCAGAATGGCACCCATGCCTTCCTTGGCCAGGCCCTTGTTGACTGACTTTTCGTCATACTCAAGCGTCTCGGCCGTAGCAAAGATGGGGGCGGCGACGGTTACTGCGTCGGCCGGCATCTTGGTGCGCGGCTTGACGATGGCGGCAAGCGCATCGATCCAATCCTCGCCGTACTCGACATTACCCTCGATGAGACCCGCCTCGTGCAGCTCAGGAACCATGATCTCATCGGCAAACTGGGCGTCGGACATGCCGTTGATGTACTCGGCATTGACCCAGTCGAGCTTCTTGGGGTCGAAGGTCGCCGGGTTCTTGGAGATGCGGTCGAGCGAGAACTTGCTGGCCAGGACATCGCGCGGGATGATCGTGGTCTCGCCGTCGAGCGACCAGCCGAGCAGCGCCAGGTAGTTGACGAAGGCATCGGACAGGTAACCGGCGTCGCGGTACTCCTCCACCGAGGTGGCGCCGTGGCGCTTGGAGAGCTTCTTGCCGTCGGCGCCCAGAATCATGGAGATGTGGGCGAACGTGGGCACGGGCGCGCCGAGGGCCTCGTAGACCATGACCTGGCGCGGGGTGTTGGACAGGTGATCGTCGCCGCGGATGACATGGGTGATCTTCATCATGGCGTCGTCGACGACGGTCGCGAAGTTATACGTAGGCGTGCCGTCGGAGCGGAAGATGACGAAGTCGTCGAGCTCCTTGGCGTCGAAGGTCACCTCGCCGTGGACGGCATCGTGGATGACGACGTCGCCGCGGTCCTCGGGCACCTTGATGCGCAGGACGTAGGGCTCGCCAGCCTCGATGCGGCGGCGCGCCTCCTCGGGATCAAGATCGCGGCAGCGACGCTGATAGCCCTGGAAGGGGTCCTTGCGCTCCTGGGCGGCCTTGCGGTCGGCGTCGAGCTGCTCCTTAGTGCAGAAGCAGGGATAGGCCTTGCCCTCGTCCCAAAGCTTCTGGGCGGCCTGCTTGTACAGGTCCAAGCGCTCGGTCTGGGCGTAGGGGCCAAAATCGCCGCCCACCTCGGGACCCTCGTCCCAGTCCAGGCCCAGCCAACGCATGGCGCGCAGGATGATCTGCGTGTTCTCGTCGGTGGAGCGGGTGGGGTCGGTGTCGTCGATGCGCAGGATGAACGTGCCGCCGTTTGCGCGGGCGAAAGCCCAGTTATAGATAGCGGTGCGGGCGCCGCCGATGTGCAGCTTGCCCGTCGGTGAGGGTGCAAAGCGGACGCGAACGTCTGATGCCATGGAAATCTCCTCGATTGCAGGATGGATGTCTAACCGCACCAGTATAAAGCATCAAAGCAGCCTCCGCACAAAGGGCACCGACCCATTCATTGGGGACAGACTTAAATGACCAGTCGTTGGGGGAAGGCTTTAAGGCTAGCCGACAATGAGTGTCCAAAGGCTGGTCATTTATGTCTGTCCCCAATGAGTAAGGCAGGTCATTTAAGTCTGTCCCCAATGATTAGGTGCGGAAAGGGTGTGAATGTTTGATTTACGCGCTATGATGTGCCCTTGCATAGAGAGCCCGGCGGAATGGTAACGGTCGCCGGGACACGTTTTTGAAAGGACTATCATGTCAGAAGAACTTCGTTCCATCCCGCCCCAACACGGGTCCTTTGTTTTTACGTCGGAGTCGGTGACCGAAGGTCATCCCGATAAGATCGCTGACCAGATCAGCGACGCCGTCCTCGACGCAATCCTCGCCAAAGAAATAGAGCTGCAGGAGCAGGGCTACATCGCCCCCAACGGCATCCCTGCCAACGTGGAGAACGTCCGCTGCGCCTGCGAGACCCTCGTGACCACCGGTACCGTCATCGTTGCCGGCGAGATTCGCACCCAGGCCTACGTCGACGTTCAGGAAATCGCCCGCGGCGTTATCCGCCGCATTGGCTACAACCGTGCCAAGTTCGGTTTTGACTGCGACACCTGCGGCGTTATGAGCCTCATCCACGAGCAGTCGCCCGATATCGCCCAGGGCGTCGACGAGTCCTTCGAGACCCAGACCGGCGCCACCACCGACCCGATCGACCTGATCGGCGCCGGCGACCAGGGCATGATGTTTGGCTATGCCTCCAACGAGACCAAGACCCTCATGCCAATGCCGCACTACCTGGCGAGCCGCCTGGCCGAGCGCCTGGCCGCCGTGCGCCACGACGGCACCCTGCCCTACCTGCGCCCCGACGGCAAGACCCAGGTCACGGTGCGCTACGAGGACGGCAAGCCCGTCGAGGTCACGACCATCGTCATCTCCACGCAGCACGCCGCCGAGATCGAGGACATGGGCAAGATCAAGGACGATCTCATCGAGCACGTCATCGCCCCCGTCATGGCTGCCGAGAACATGCCGTGGGACAACGCCGACATCTACGTGAACCCCACCGGTCGCTTTGTCGTGGGCGGCCCCATGGGCGACACGGGCCTCACCGGCCGCAAGATCATCGTCGACACCTACGGTGGCTACGGCCGTCACGGCGGCGGTGCCTTTAGCGGCAAGGACTGCACCAAGGTTGACCGCTCCGCCGCGTATGCCGCGCGCTGGGTCGCCAAGAACGTGGTCGCCGCCGGTCTGGCCGACCGCTGCGAAGTCGAGCTTGCCTACGCCATCGGCGTTTCCAAGCCCCTCTCAATCATGGTCGACACCTTCGGTACCGCACATGTTGCCGAGGACAAGATCGTCGAGGCCGTAGAGAAGACCTTCGACCTGCGCCCGGGCGCAATCATCCGAGACCTGGACCTGCGTCGCCCCATCTACGAAAAGACGGCAGCCTACGGTCACTTCGGCCGCGAAGACGCCGACTTCACCTGGGAGAAAACCGACCGAGTCGAAGAACTCAAATCAGCCTGCGGCCTGTAAGCTAACTCGAAAAGCTACAGCCAAAACAACGCACCAAAAGAAGTACCGGCCCCAACCGGTACTTCTTTTTTATTAATCCGGTGGCGAAGATGAGCCAACACGGGGCACGGAATAGGTCACCAGCCAATGAATTTTGCAGCAGAGCGACTCCAACCATGTATCCTAAGTTCCGAGGGCTTTAGTATTTGGTCGGTCGCGAGTTCCGCACGAGCCGGAGGCCACTTAATGTGGCCTCCGTGCGAGC
>CABQXN010000026.1:0-27328 GCA_902468085.1 uncultured Collinsella sp. | reverse complement strand
CGCACGGAGAGCACATTAAGTGCTCTCCTGCTCGTGCGGAACTCGCGATCGACTTCGCATGCCGCCGGGCAGCCGGGGGCGACGTGGGGTTCAAAGGTTTTCAAAAAAGCGGTCGGCGCGCAGTGCGCCGACCGCCGATATATGGGGTCCGATGATTTTTACCAGCTAGAGCCTCTTACTCGTCTAGGAGATCTTCTGGCATGTCGTTGCCATCGCCTAGATCGACTGGGGCTTCTTCGGGGGCAGAACCGTCTTCTGTTGCTTCGCCTTCGGGCTTCTCTTTGGCTGCCGTCATGCGGGCTACGGCGCATACGCGGTCGTTGTCGTCGACGGTCATCATCTTGACGCCCTGGGTGGCACGGCCGGTCTGGCTGATCTCGTCGGTCTTGACGCGAATGACCGTCGCGCCCTCCGTCACGATGAACAGCTCGTGCTGTGGGCCCACCGTCTTCATGGCCGCGAGGTTACCCTTACGCTCGGTCATTTGGATGGTGTAGACGCCCTGACCGCCGCGATTCTGCTCCGGATAGTCCGCGACCGGCGTGCGCTTGCCGTAGCCGCGCTCGGTGATGACGAACAGATCGCCGTTGCCGTTAGTGACTTCCATGCCCAGAACGCTCACACCGTCCTTCAGACCGATACCGCGAACGCCGCTGGTGTCGCGGCCGGTGGCGCGCACCTGCTCCTCGGAGAACATGATCGCCTTGCCCGCGGTGGTGGCCAGGATAATCTTGTCACCCTCGCGCACGCGGCGCACGTTCAGCAGTGCGTCGTCGTCGCGCAGGTTGATGGCAATGAGTCCATCACGGCGACTACGATCGTAAGCGCTCATCACGGTCTTCTTGACCATGCCACTCTTGGTGGCAAACATCAGGTACTCGTCGGCCGGGAAATCGCGGCAGCTGATGACGCTCGCGATCTTCTCGCCCTCCTCGAAGGGCAGCTGGTTGACGATCGCGGTACCGCGCGCCTGGCGCGTACCCACCGGCAGCTCGTGCACCTTCAGGCGATAGACCTTGCCCTTGCTCGAGAAGAACAGCACGTACTCGTGCGTGGACGCGATGAACATCTCATCGATAACGTCGTCCTCTTTGAGATTGACGCCCGACACGCCCTTGCCACCGCGCTTCTGGGCACGGTAGGCAGCCACCGGGATACGTTTAACGTAGCCGGTGTGGGTGATGGTCACGACCATATCCTCGTCGGCGATGAGGTCCTCGACATCCAGGTCCTTCTCAACCTGGCTGATCTCGGTGCGGCGTTTGTCGCCAAACTTCTTGGAGATCTCGCGCATCTCTTCTTTGATGACGCCCAGGATCTTCTCCTCATGCGCCAGCAAGTCCTCGTAGTAGGCGATGGCGCGGCGCAGGCCGTCCAACTCTTCTTGAATCTTGTCGCGCTCCAGGCCGGTCAGACGGCGCAGCTTCATCTCGAGGATGGCCGTGGTCTGCTCGGGCGTAAAGCCAAAGCGCTCGATCAGGCGGCTGCTGGCCTCGGAGTCGGTCTGCGAGGAGCGGATGATGCCAATGACCTCGTCGATATGGTCGAGAGCCATCAAGTAGCCCTCAAGGATATGCGCGCGGGCCTGGGCCTTCTTAAGGTCAAAACGGGTGCGGCGGGTGACGACGTCGACCTGGTGGTCGATGTAGTGCTGCAGCATCTCGCGCAGGCTCAGGCATTTGGGAACGCCGTTGACGAGCGCCAGGTTGTTGGCGCCAAAGGTCGTCTGCAGCGAGGTGTACTTATACAGGTTGTTGAGCACGACCTGCGGAATGACGCCCTTCTTGAGCTCGATGACCAGACGGATGCCCTTCTGGTTGGACTCATCGCGCATATCCGAGATGCCCTCAATGCGCTTGTCGTTGACGAGCTGGGCGATCTTCTCCTGCAGGGTGCCCTTGTTGACCATGTAGGGAATCTCGGTAAAGACCAGGCGGCTGCGGCCGGTCTTGGTGGACTCCACATGCGCCTTGGCACGCACGGTAATGGAGCCGCGGCCGGTCTCGTAGCTCTGCTTAATGCCGGCGCTGCCCATGATGATGGCGCCGGTGGGGAAGTCCGGACCGGGCATGATCTGCATGAGCTCGTCGACGGTGGCGTCGGGGTTGTCAATCAGGTAGCAGGTGGCCTCGATCGCCTCGGTGAGGTTATGCGGGGCGATGTTGGTGGCCATGCCGACGGCGATGCCCTGACTGCCGTTGACCAGCAGGTTGGGGAAGCGCGCAGGCAGCGCCACGGGCTCGGCGAGCGATTCGTCGTAGTTGGGCTGCCAGTCGACGGTATCCTTCTGCAAGTCACGCAACAGTTCCATGGCGGGCTTTGCCAGGCGGCTCTCGGTGTAACGCATGGCCGCCGCGCCGTCGCCGTCGATGTTGCCGAAGTTGCCGTGACCGTCGATGAGCGGCGTGCGCATGGAGAACCACTGCGCCAGGCGGACCATGGCCTCATAGACCGCGGAATCGCCGTGCGGGTGGTACTTACCGATAACTTCGCCGACCGTCCAGGCCGACTTCTTGTGCGGTCGGTTGGGGTAGATGCCGCTCTCGTTCATCGCGTACAGGATGCGGCGGTGCACCGGCTTTAAGCCGTCGCGCACGTCCGGCAGGGCGCGCGCCGTGATGACCGACATCGAATACTCGATGAACGACTGCTTCATCTCGCGGCCAAACTCCGAAATCTGGAGCTGGCCGCCGTTGATATCCTCGCCGGCCGAGGCGCCACGGTCGACTTCGCCAAAGCTCTCCTCGAGCTCGGCGTCGTCGTCTTCTTCCTCATCATCGGCATCGGGGTTATAGGCGTCCGGATCGCCGTCCTCGCCCTGCTCAGCACGGGCAAGCAGGCGCTTCAGATCATCGGGCATACCGGCATCGCCGGCCTCGTCCATACCCTCGTTATTGTTGATATCGTCTGCCACGTTACCTCCTCTTAAGCGTCAAGGAATCGTGCATCATGTGCATGCTTCTCGATGTACTCGCGGCGATAGCCGACCTCGGAACCCATCAGCTCGCGCACGGCGCGGTCCGCCACCACGGCGTCCTCGATCGACACGCGCTGCAGAATGCGGGTCTTGGGGTCCATCGTCGTCGAGGCAAGCTGCTTGGGGTCCATCTCGCCCAGGCCCTTGTAGCGCTGGACGGTATAGCCCTTGCGCTTTTTGGTAATCTTGCCGTCCTTGGCCTTGCCGTCCTCGTCGTTATCGTCGGGGTTCAGGCCCAGACTCTGGATGGTGTCGCGCAGGATCTCGTCTTCGGGCTGGCGGCCGTTGGGATACACGTAGTGGATCTTGTTGCGCACCTTAATGCCAAAGATGGGCGGGCAGGCAACATAGACGTAGCCGGCATCGATCAGCGGACGCATGTACTTGTAGAAGAACGTCAGCAGCAGGATGCGGATATGCGCACCGTCGACGTCTGCATCGGTCATGATGATGATCTTGTGGTAGCGCGCCTTGGTGATATCGAAGTCGCCGCCGTCGCCGGCACTCGTCGTGACGCCGCAACCGATCGCGGTAATCAGCGACTGGATGGTGTCACTCGAGAACGCGCGATGGTCACCAACGCGTTCGACGTTCAAAATCTTGCCGCGCAGGGGCAGAATCGCCTGGATGTCTCGGCGACGGCCGTCCTTGGCCGAACCGCCTGCCGAGTCGCCCTCTACGATGAAGAGCTCGGTCAGCTCGGCATCGCGCACCGAGCAGTCAGCGAGCTTACCGGGCAGGGACGCCGTCTCGAGCAGGCTCTTGCGGCGGGTCGCCTCGCGCGCCTTGCGGGCGGCATTGCGCGCCTTGCAGGCCTGTTGCGCCTTCTTGACGATCTCGCGAGCGGGCTTGGGATGCTCCTCGAGGTAATCGACAAGGCCGTCGGTCACAATCTTGAGCGTGAGCGCTCGCATATAGGAGCTGCCGAGCTTTGCCTTGGTCTGGCCCTCAAACTGCGGATCGGGCAGCTTGACCGAGATAACGGCCGAAAGGCCCTCGCGCACATCGTCGCCGGTCAGGTTGGCGTCTTTTTCCTTGAGCAGGTTCTGCTTGCGCGCGTAATCGTTGATCACGCGGGTGAGCGCGGTGCGGAAGCCCTCAAGGTGCATGCCGCCCTCGGGGGTGTAGATGTCGTTGGCAAACGACATGACGTTCTCGCCGTAACCGCTATTCCACTGCAGAGAAACCTCGACCTCGCCCATCTTGGTCACAGGCGCGTCCGGGTCCGATTTGCCCTCGATGTAGATGGGCTCCTTAAAGGCCTCGGGGACGTCCTTGCCCTCGTTGAGGAACTTGACGAAGTCGATGATGCCGCCCTCGTAGCAAAACTCCTCCACGTGGGGAGTCGCCTCGCGCTCGTCGGTCAGCACGATTTTGAGGTTCTTATTGAGGAACGCCGTCTCCTGCAGACGGTTGTGCAGCGTATCGAAATCGTAGATGCAGGTCTCGAAGATCTCGTCGTCGGGCCAGAAGGTGACGGTGGTGCCCGTCGAATCCGAGGTGCCCACGACCTCCATCTTCTTGACGGTCTTGCCGCGCGAGAACTCCATCTCGTAGGTGTTGCCGTCGCGACGAACCTGAACGACCACGCGCTTGGACAGTGCGTTGACGACGGAGATGCCAACGCCGTGCAGGCCGCCCGAGACCTTATAGGCCGAGTTATCGAACTTACCGCCGGCGTGCAAGATCGTCATGACGACCTCGAGCGTCGGGATCTTTTTAACAGGGTGCTCGTCGACGGGGATGCCGCGCCCGTTGTCGACGACCGTGATGGAGTTGTCGGCGTGGACCGTCACCTGGATCTCGGTGCAGAAACCGGCCATGGCCTCGTCGACGGAGTTGTCAACGATCTCCCACACCAGGTGATGCAGACCGCTGGCGCTCGTCGAGCCGATATACATGCCCGGGCGCTTACGAACGGCCTCGAGACCTTCGAGAATCTTAATCTCGCCGCCATCGTAATCGTTTTCGTTTGCCACACGTCCTCCTTCAGTCAAGAAAATGTGTACAGCCTTACTAGTTTATCGTAAAAAAATACCCTCGGGAACGAGGGTATTTGGCTCTACAAGGCCACCAGATGCGATTTAAGGCTCTTTTTTGCTTTGCACGCCCTTGGCCCACTCGGCACTGGCTCTCATGGCATTCTCGAGGGCCTCGCGCAGTTTTTGGTCTTCGATGGGCGCCACTTGGCGCTCAATCTCGGTGCGCTCGGCCTCACTTAGGTCGGCGTGCGGAGCCGGCGGGCGCTCGGTCGTCGCCGGACGCAGGCGCTCCTTGGCGGCGGGCGGCGTGTGACCGGGCGCGGTGGTTTTGAACACCAGGCCGTCCACATGCGCACCGGCGCGCTCCATGCGCGCGCGGATGATCTCGCGCAACAGCGTCATTTCCTGCGTCCACGAGGGCGAGTCGAGATATACCAGCAGCTCATTGGACTCGGGCAGGTAGCGCAGGCCCGTCACATGGCGCCCCTCGCGCGTGCCCGAGCACACCGCATTCCAGGCGCGATAGACCGCACGAGATTCCTCTGCAGCCTCCATCTGCACGCGGCGCTCAGGCGTCGCGGCCGCCAGGATGCGCTGGCGCTCTGCGTTTAAAAATCCACTGAAGGCGACCGTTTCGCTCTCGCGCTCGTAATTAGCACGTCTCACCCATGCTCACCACCTTGGCTCGATCAAGCAGGTCATCGGTAAAATACCCCAGGTTGGTCGTGGTTATGACCGTCTGGATATCATCGCCGATCAGCCGCAGAAAAGCGCCGCGTCGGTCGCCGTCGAGCTCGCTCATCACGTCGTCCAAAAGCAGCAGTGGGGCGGTGCCCAGGACATCGCGAGCCACGGCCACCTCCGCCACCTTCCAGGCCAAAACCAACGTCCGCTGCTGACCTTGGCTGGCAAATGAACGGGCGGATCGACCCGCCACGGCAAACTCAATCTCATCGCGATGCGGTCCCACCAACGTCACGCCGCGGCGAATTTCCTCGTCGGCGTGCTCATCAAGGGCAGCCAGCATGCGCTCGTACGCCCAGTCCTTCAGCTCTTCGCGATCCTCGACCTGGGGCAAATCCCCCAGCGTGGACGCATAGGTCACGTTGGCGGCCTCGCCGGACGCCACTTGCCCGTAGGCAGTGTGCACATGGCCCGCCAGCCGGTCGAGCAGGGCCAACCGGTGCACGAGCAGGGCCGAGCCCGCGCGGGCAATCGAATCGTTCCACGCGCCGAGCATCTCGCGGCAGCACCAGGCCTCCTTGAGCAAGGCGTTACGCTGGGTCACGCAGCGCCCATAGGTGCTCGCAAGATCGGCATAGCGTGCGCTCAGTTGCATGCCAAAGTCATCGAGGGCGGCACGGCGCACACTGGCGCCTCGCTTAACCATGTCCAGATGGTCGGGGCAAAACAGCACGCTCGGCAGGACCCCGCGCACACCGGCGGCAGAGCATCTCTTGCCGTTGCGGCTAAACGAGCGCTTACCGTCCTCCGCGCTCAATCCCATATCAAGCACGCGGCCGTCGCCCTCGAGCCTCAGCTCAACCTTGCACGAGTCCGCGCCGTCATGGACGAGCTCGGCGGCGGTCGGATGCCTAAACGAGGCGCCGCTCGTCAGCAGCTGCAGCGCCTCTATGAGATTGGTCTTTCCCGCCGCGTTGGGTCCCGCAAGTATCGTCACGCCCTCGTCCAGGGCAAGGCGATAGCTATCGAAGCTGCGGTAGTGCGCGACGGAAAGATCGCGGGCGAACATGGTCATAGGGCGGTTGCTAGATGCGGACCGGCATGACCAGGTACAGGTAGTTGATCTTGTCGTAGGACTTGAAGATGCCCGCCTGCGAGTAGCTCTTGAGCTCCAGCGTGATCTCCTTCTCCTTGGACAGGGCATTGAGGCAGCCGAAGATGTAGTGGTAGTTGAAGGCGATGGTACCCGACTCGCCCTTGGCCTCGACATCGATCGTCTCCTGCGCCAGATCCTGGTCGTTGGAGATGGAAGACAGGCCCATCTGCCCGTTCTCGACGTCGATCTCGAACTTGACGGCGGGGTTGGCGCTCGCGATAACGGCAACACGCTTGAGGGCGGCATTGAAGGCGGCGACGTCGATCTTGACGCTCGTCACGCACGAATCGGGGATGAGCTGCTTGTAGTTGGGGTACACGCCCTCGATGCGGCGCGACACGTAGGTGGTGTTGCCGGCCTCGAAGACGACCTGGGTGTCGGTAGCCCCGATCATGATGGTCGCCTGGCTTGCCATGATGTTCAGCGCGTCGTTAAAGGCGTCAGCCGGAACGTTGAGCTCAAAGGAACCCTCGAGGGTCGAGGTCTCGACCTGCGTATCGCACACGGCCAAACGGAAGGAATCGGTCGCCACCAGGCGAACGGTGTTGTTCTCGACCTTCATGTGCACGCCGCCCAGGATGGGGCGGGCCTTGTCGGTCGAGGTGACGCGCCACACGCGGCTGACCATCTCGGACAAGATATCGGTCGGCAGCTCCACGGCACTCTCGATGGCATAGGCCGGAAACTCGGGGAAGTCATTGGCATCGAGCGTGTTCAGCCTAAAAGAGCTCTTCTCGCAACCAATCAGCACTTGGCGCTCGGACAGCTCAAAGGTGACCGGGGCATCGGGGAGGGTCTTGGTGATATTGGAGAGCATCTTACAGGGGATAACCATCTCGCCCTCTTCTTCGACATGCGCCGCGATGCGATGACGGATCGAGATGGTGTAGTTAGAGGTCTGGAATTCCAAGATGCCGTCTTGGGCCTTAACGAGCACGCCCGACAGGATGGGAAGGGTGGATGCCGAAGCGACACCCTTCATAACGACGCCGATGGCTTGTGTAAGCGAGCTCTGGCTGACGGTGAACTTCATCTTTTAATACCTTTCTATAGATATAAATATCTTAATAATAGTAATAGCACTGACGAAACTGTTGATTACTCCCAAAGACGCAGGTCAGACCCAGAAAGAGAATCGACAGCAACCTGTGTGCAACAGGGGTGGTTTTCCACGTTCAAAACCTGCGCAAAACTTTTCATCACCGCGGATTGGGTTTTAGACACCTTATGCCCGTGGTTTCGACAAGTTTTCAACAGGTGTCTCTATTTCCCTACGAGCGCAGTGTAATTTTATCGCGCAGCGACTTGAGGTCTTCGGTGACGGTGCGGTCTTCCTGGATCATCTTCTGGACCTTTTTGTAACTCGTGCTGACGGTCGAGTGGTTGCGGTTGCCAAATTCGGCGCCTACCGCCGTGGTCGTCATCTCGCACATTTCGATGGCAAGGTAGATAGCGATATGGCGTGCTTTGGCGATATTGGCGTTGCGACGCGGGCCGATGAGCTCCTCGTGCGTCACGCCGTACTGCTCTTCGATGACGGACTGAACCGTCTGGACGTTGATCTTTTTGGCCGATGTGTCGAAGTACTGGCTGGCGATGGCGTCGATATCGTCAAAGGTGAGTTCCCCTCCCTCGCGCTCGCGGTCGCCCGCCTCGCCGGCGCAGCGCTCGCAAAAGCTCTCGAGTTCGCGGATGTTGGTGCCTGAGACCTCGGCCATGTGTTTAAAGTGCTCGTCGGTCAGGTGCCCGCCGTCGCCCCCATAGGCCGCCAGCAGCGAGTCGTCGCCTGCCTCGGGAGCGGCGACGATGGTGTTCTCGTAATAGCGCTGCAAGATCTTGTATTTCATCTCGTAGCTGGGCTCTGCGACCAGGCAGAGCATGCCGGCGTTGAAGCGGCTGGTCAGGCGCTCGTCCATGCTCAGGTCCTTGGGGGCGCGGTCTGCCGCGATGACGACCTTCTTGTTGTTGCGGATGAACTCGTCCATGAGCTGGAAAAAGTAGTCCACGCTCGCGCGCTTGCCGATGATGTTTTGGATGTCATCGATGATGAGCACGTCCACGCCGTGGTACGCCTGCATGATGGGGGCGTTGCTCTTCTTTTGGCGGTCGAACTCGGTCATCAGGTCGTCCAGATATGCCTGGGAGTTGGCATACTTGACCTTGATCTCGGGCGACTTCTCGGCGAGCTCGTTTTTGATGGCAAGCAGCAGGTGCGTCTTGCCCAGGCCCGATTTGCCGTAGATGAACAGTGATGTGCATGTGCCGCGCTCGTCCGCGAGGGCGGCAAACTTGAGTGCCGAGCGATAGGCATGGCTGTTTTCGGGGCCGTAGACAAAGTTCTCAAAGGTAAATTTTGAGTTCGCGGCGAGCGGGGCTCCATCCGTATTCTGCTCGGCCGGCACGGTCGGCGCCGGTATGGGTGAAGCGGGGGTCGCAGCTTGCGTGGATTTAGTCGGCGCTCCGCCCTTCATCTGGTTCATCATGCGACGAAAATCATCGGCCGAGAGCGTGTTCTTGATTGCAATGCCCGAATCCGCGCCCGCTGCTGCGTCGTGAGCGATAGGCATGTGCGTGACGGGTGCGTTCGTTGACGTCGCCGCCGCGGTCGGCAACGGTGCCATGGTTTCACGGGAAACATCGCTGTGCTGGTGCTCGATTGTCGGCACGTCGCCTGCGGAGGTCGGTGCCGCCGGGGAAGCGGCGGGAGCCGTGGCGGGCGCCGTCGCGGCAGCGGATTCCGTTGCGGCGCCTTGCGGTGCCACGATGTCGAGCGCGATCGGTGCAAAGGCGATTTCTTCCAGATAGGCCTCAATAGTCGGCTGATGCTTTTTGAGCTGCGCGATGGCAAAGCGCGAGGGGGCCTCGATCGTGAGCGTATCTTCGGTCAGGCTTATGGCCCGCGATTGCCCCAGCATGTTGATGAGGCGTGCATCTTGGCCGTCGCGCTGGCAAAAGGCGATGGCATCCCCCAGGATGATGCTTGCTTCCTCGTCCACTGTCTCTCCCGTTCTTTAGCTCTGAGCTCGCACGCGAGCGGCGCCGAGTTCGGTCAGATGGTATTTCTGGCCATGCTTGATGACCAAGCCGGCCTGCGCCAAGTCATTGAGCGTGCGTGACCAAGTGGGGGCCGAGTTTCCAAACGCCCTCGCCAGATCGGTTGCACCGCACGCTTGATTTTGCGCCAGATAGCCCAGCGCGGCGTTGCCGCGATCGCTTACGAACACGTCCGGTTGTGGCTGCGCATACTGATTTGCTGCATTAGGATACATCATTTGAGCTGCTGGTTGTTGAGAACTCTGCATCGGCGGCATTTGCTGTTGAAAACTTTGAGGCCACTGTTGGTAAGGCTGCAGAGGCATCTGTTGGGCCCAGGGGTTGTACTGCTGCTGCGGCATCTGCTGGTACGGCTGCTGATATCCCTGCTGGTACTGCTGCGGGAACTGCTGGCCATACCCCAGTGGCGGCATCTGCTGATATGGATATCCCCGTTGGTACGGCTGATAGCCCATTTGCTGGCCACCCGGTGCCCCCGTCGCCTGCTGCATTGCTGCTGCATCCTGATCTGCCAGCGGCATGGCCTCTGGCATGTTTGGCGTCATCGACATAGATGCCGCCTGGGGCTCTTGTGTGGGAAGCATTCCGGGCTGCTGCATCTGCCCCACGGGGGGCTGCATCTGCTGCGTTGCCATGGGCTGCTGCGCAAAAGCTCCCGGCAGGGGATATGTGGGCTGCTCCGTCTCGGGCCGCACGGCAGCACCGCGTCCGCCGGCACGCTCGATTTCCTGCACGCGTTTAGGGTTCAGGCTTACCGTAACCACGGTGCCGTTGCCCATGTTGTCCTCGATGGATACGGCACCGCCGGCGTTTTCCAAATACTCCTGCACCATGGGAAACCCTGCTCCGGTTCCACGGATATAGCGCTTCATCTTGCTGTTTGCGCTGGTAACGCCAAAGTCGAAAGCGCGTTCCTTGTCGTCGATGCCGGGTCCTTGGTCAGCAAAGCGGATGGTGTCTCCGCCGTCCAGAATCGAGATGATGGGCTCTGCAAAGTGTGCGTGGATAAAGTTTTCGACAATCTCGCGGATGACCATGAGCGAGATATGGCCACCTTGTTCTTTCATGCACTGGTAGACGGTGTTGGTCGTCTCTTCCAAATACGTGCGGACATCTTGCGGATCAATGACGATCACACGCGGTGTCGACAGCATGTCGTCATAGACGGCGATGCGCGCGGCGTACATGGCTTTTGGCGCCTGCGTTGTCGTCTGTTCACCTTCGTCACGCTCTTCGCGCACGCCGGTGATGTGCTCGTTGTCGGGTGCCGGGTCTCCGGAATCGACCATGGTGTAAAAGTCGTCAGACATGCCGCTCGCAATCTTCCAAAAGGTTTCGAACAAATAGTAGCTCACCGTGCAATGTTTCTCATCTTTCGACAAACTTTCAAAACCTGTTGAAAACTTTGGAAAACGGACGAAAAGTTCTCAACATTGCCAACATGACCTGTTGAAAACTCGATGAAATATCGTGAAAAGTTGCCATGCACCGCTAAATCGAGCTTGGCTTATGGGGGAACCGTGTGAACTGCGCAACCTTTTACCTTTGATTTCTTGACATTTGAACATTGATTTCCCTACAATCTTCAAGCTCACGTGTCTATATCTGCGTCCGCGTCCCCGCGGACACTCGAAATGCAGCAGGAGGAACTTAAGATGAAGCGTACGTATCAGCCTAATAAGCGTAAGCGTGCCAAGACCCATGGCTTCCGTGCCCGTATGGCCACTAAGGGTGGTCGTGCCGTGCTCGCCCGTCGTCGCGCCAAGGGCCGCAAGCGTCTCACTGTCTAGCAGCGATACACACATCTCGCATGAAGACTATTAAGTCTCGGCAAGATTTCGAGCATGTGTTCAGTCAGGGGCGTCGTTTCAATCACCCTCTGATTCGAATGACCATATGTGAATCGGTTGGCGAAGGCGACTCCGGAAGGGTCGCCTTCGTTGGTGCTAAACGGCTCGGTTGTGCTGTCGTGCGCAACCGTTCTAAGCGTGTGATGCGCGAGGCCGCCCGCAGCTGTGGATTTCCCGTTGCGGGTTATGACATCATCTTGTTTGCAACTCCCAAGACGAGGGTTTCCTCGCCGCAGGAGATGGACAAGGCGTTGCGTTCGCTTATGAAGCGCGCCGGCGTTGCCGGGGAGGAGCGATGAGCAATCACGTTTTGCGACGTGTTGCCATCGCTCCTATTCGCATATATCAACAGGTTATTTCGCCCTTATTGCCTGACGCCTGCATTTATTACCCAACGTGCTCGCAATACGCCATCCAGGCGATTGAGAAGCACGGTGTTTTGAGAGGCTGCTGGCTTGCCGTGAGGCGCATCGCTCGCTGCAATCCCCTGCACGTCGGCGGTTATGACCCTGTGCCCTAGCGGGCACTCGCTATCGGAGGAAAACTTACATGTGGGATTGGATCGTTAACATCCTTTTCGAGCTGCTCAAGCTCATCCAGACCTTTGCGGTCGACTGGGGCCTGTCCATCATCATCCTGGTGGTCATCATCCGTCTGCTGCTGACGCCGCTCATGCTCAAGTCGACCAAGTCGACGGCTCGCATGCAGGTGCTGCAGCCCAAGATGCTCGAGATCCAGGAGCGCTATGCCGACGATCCCCAGCGTCAGGCCGAGGAGATGCAGAAGTTCTACAGCGAGAACAAGTTCAACCCCATGGCTGGCTGTCTGCCGCTGCTGATTCAGATGCCTATCCTGTTCGCCCTGTTTACATTGCTGCGCAACCTGCCGCAGTACTTTAACGACGGCACGTTCTCGTTTTTCAACATCCTGCCCGACCTGACCACCACGCCGAGCGCTTCCTTTGCCGATGGCTTTATGGTTGCACTGCCTGCGCTGGTTTGCCTGATCCTGTTCGCCGTCCTGACCCTGATTCCGCAGCTCTATATGTCGCGCAACCAGACCGGCCAGCAGGCTCAGAGCATGCGTATGATGGCCGTTGTCATGACGGTCATGATGCTTTGGATGGGCTGGAGCCTTCCCGTTGGTGTTCTGCTGTACTACGACGTCTCGTCTGCTTGGCAGGTTATCCAGCAGATTTTTGTGACGCAGAAGGTCATCGACAAGGCGAAGGCCGATGAGGAGGAGCGTCTTAAGAACGCTCCGCTGCAGGTTGAGGTCATTCGTCGAGAGAAGAAGCCGCGCCCGCACAAGAAGAAGTAACGGGATATCAATCTTATTTAGGTACCTAACTTTTGGAGTACGTTATGTCTGAAGAGATCATCGAGGATATGCTTGAGGAGGTTGCCCCGCAGGTCGCGGGCGATTATCCCGAGATTGCACAGCGCTACAAGGCTGGTGAAGAGCTGACCGATGAGGAGCTCGACACCATTGCCGATGTTGCGATTTCCATCCTGCGTTCCATCCTTTCGCACTTCGATGCCGCCAACTCTCCTATCGATGAGTATGAGGGCGACGAGGGTGAGCTGATTTTGGATGTAACGGCTCCCGACCTTGCTGTTCTCATTGGCCGTCATGGTCGCACCCTTGATGCCCTTCAGGTTATGTTCTCTTTGCTGGTGAGCCGCAAACTTGGCTTTAGGTATCCGGTTGTAGTGGACGTAGAGGGATACAAGAGTCGCCGTCAGGACAAGGTTGCTTCCATGGCTCAGTCTGCTGCCGAGCGCGCTATCCGTACTCATAAGAGTGTGTCGCTTCCGCCTATGAATGCCTATGAGCGTCGACTGGTTCATATTGCGCTTCGTGGTAATGATGCAGTCGATACTCACTCCGAGGGCTCTGACCCTGATCGCCATGTGGTAATTGTTGCTCGATAATCTACTCGAGCTTATGCTAAGGGGACGTGGTTTCCACGTCCCCTTTTTTTGTCAAAAGTTCTCGATACACTGATTTTTGTCAGAAAGGTGCTTCTGTTGTTTGTACTTACTGATCAGCAGGCTGAAGAGATGCTGAGCCGTCTAACTTACTATTGCAAAGAATATTCCTTGAGCGTAAATGATGCTGAGCTAAGGAAATGTATTCAGCATTTGGATTTGGTTCTGGAAACAAATAAGACAACCAATCTCACCCGTATTCTTAACGTAGAAGATGCTGCAGTACTTCATATTCTTGACTCGCTTGTTTTGCTTCCTTATATCAATAAGGCTCCTGAGGGGGCTTTGCTCGATATGGGAACAGGTGCGGGTTTCCCTGGTATTCCATTAACGATAACCACGCATCGTAAAGCTACTTATATTGACTCTGTTGGCAAGAAGGTTGATGCTTGCAATTCTTTTGTTCATGCTCTGGGATTGAAACATGCTCATGCGGTTCATGATCGTCTTGAAGAATATGCTCGAAGCCATAAGAAGCAGTTCTCTGTCGTAACCGCTCGCGCACTCGCCCCTCTACCGATTCTTGTTGAGTATGCGGCTCCGTACCTTAAGGATGGAGGGCTATTTGTTATCACGAAGGGCAATCCATCGGATGAGGAGCTTGCTTCCGGCATGTCAGCAGCTAAGATTTGCGGCTTCACTTTGCTTCTGAATGACGCAATCGATTTGCCTGAGGGCTTGGGCCATAGGGAGTTCATTGTTCTTAAGAAGAGTCATCCAGCATCCGTTTCATTGCCTCGTGCAAATGGCATGGCAAAGAAGAATCCGCTTGCTTAGATGTTTCACGTGAAACATAATGGATAGTAATTACTTGCCATGTTTCACGTGAAACATGGCAGTTGATATCGAATCGGAATGTTTCACGTGAAACATCCTCCGTTTGACAGCTTTAATACACACCAGGAGGGACCGTGGGATTTCGCGACGTTAAGCGTTCGAAGAGCGCTAAAGACACGCGTATTATTGCAATCATCAATCAAAAAGGCGGTGTC
Organism: uncultured Collinsella sp.; assembly: GCA_902468085.1. Classification (GTDB taxonomy): domain Bacteria; phylum Actinomycetota; class Coriobacteriia; order Coriobacteriales; family Coriobacteriaceae; genus Collinsella. The sequence goes on along the minus strand of CABQXN010000026.1, from coordinate 12,642 downwards.
GGTAAGTCAACGACGGCTGTAAACCTTGCAGCAGCACTTGGTGAGCAGGGTCGTAAGACGCTCATTGTCGATTTTGATCCGCAGGGAAACAGCACAAGCGGATTTGGAATTGAAAAAGAAGACCTTGACCACTGCATCTATGATGCATTGTTGAATGATGTGCCCGCAGAATCGCTTGTTCTTGATACGAATTGCAAAAAGGTATTCGTAATTCCGGCAACAATTCAGCTTGCAGGCGCCGAAATTGAGCTCGTAAGCGCAATTGCTCGTGAAACTCGCCTCAAAGATTTGCTTGAACCTATTCAAGATGAGTTCGATTTTATATTCATTGACTGTCCGCCCTCGCTTGGTTTGCTGACTATTAACGCATTGACCGCCGCAGACAGCGTTCTTATTCCGATTCAGTGCGAGTATTATGCACTTGAGGGCGTTACGAAGCTACTTGAATCAATGAAGATGGTCAAATCGCGTCTAAATAAGGGCTTGGATACGTATGGCGTACTTATGACCATGTATGACTCGAGGACATCACTGTCGAATCAGGTTGTTGAAGAGGTTCAGTCGTACTTTGGTGATAAGGCCTTTAAGACGTTGATTCCCCGTACTGTTAAAATCTCTGAAGCTCCTTCTTTTGGAGAACCGGTTATTACTTATGCACCGCAAAATAAGGGTGCAAAAGCATATATGAATCTTGCAAAAGAGGTGATCAAGCGTGCCTAGCCCTAAAAAGCGCAGTGGATTAGGTCGTGGATTGAGCGCACTGGTTTCTGAAGCTGAATATGAAACCGGTGGTTCGTCTGCTGCAGCGACTTCTGAAACCAAGCTGCCCATCGAGGATATTGTTCCCAATCCGAATCAGCCTCGAATTCACTTCAATGAAACTGAACTTCGTGAGCTAAGCGAGTCTATCCAGGAACACGGTGTTTTACAGCCGCTCTTGGTTCGTAAACATGGCAACGGATATGAAATCATTGCTGGCGAGCGTCGCTATCAGGCATCCAAACTGGCAGGCCTTGAAGAGCTGCCAGTCATCATTAAAGAAGTTAATGATGAAGAAATGCTTGCTCTTGCACTTATTGAAAACCTTCAGCGTTCTGACCTAAATCCTGTAGAAGAGGCAAAAGGCTATCGTCAGCTCATTGATGCAAGTGGGATGACCCAGGAGGCTCTATCAAAGGCTGTCAGCAAGTCACGTTCTGCAATTACAAATTCGCTTCGCCTTCTGGATCTTCCTGAAGTCGTCCAGCAGATGATATTTGAAGGAAAGCTCACGGCAGGTCACGCTAGGGCAATCCTTGCCGTTCCATATGAGGATGCCAGAATTAGGCTTGCGGAGAAGGTTGTTGCAGAAGGTCTTTCGGTCCGTGCGACAGAAAATCTTGCTCCGTTATTTTCTGCCGGAGAGACACCAAAGACCTCTAGGCCTGCAACACCACAGTCGTTCAAGAAAGCCGCGCGCGTTCTTCGTCAGGTATTTAATACTAACGTGCGCGTGAAGAGTTCGCGTGGAAAGAACAAGATTGAAATTGAGTTCAAAGATGAGGAAGAGCTCTCTCGTATTCTTGGCGAAATGATTCAGTTTGATCAAGGAGGCCAAGATGAGGAATAAGATTTTAACAGCGATTGCATTGGTGACGACTGTCGCGGCTGGTGCCTTTGCTGGCTATAAGATCGCGACAGACGATGAACTTCGAGGTCGTTTGCTTCGTGGCGCGCAAGATATCGTCGATACTTCCAAAAAGAAAATGGATGTTATGACGGAAGATGTTGCCATGCGTACAGCTCAGGTAACGAAGAATCCCAAGATTAATCAGGGTTGGGTCAGCAACCAATGGGAAAATGTAGGCTATTAGGTACCTAACAATTACTCAGCATATTTTGAGGGGGTCCTTGTCTGATTCATGAGACAAGGACCCCTTATTTTGGCCGTAAAAAATGGGACAGGTAGCAGCTGATTCAAAATTAAGGTCAATAAATGAAACGACCCCGGTTGCATATTCTGTAACCGGGGTCGTTCGATGTTTCACATGAAACGTTTTGGGATGCGACTCCCCTATGCGTTTTTCTGAACTTTGAAGCGCTGCTTCAGCTGTCCGCAAGCGGCGTCAATATCGTTACCACGGGAGTTACGAATCGTGGTCTCGATGCCACGGGACTCAAGACGACGCTGAAGATCCTCAACCTTATGAATCGGCGACGGCTTGAGCGGGCTACCCTCGATGTCGTTAAGCTGAATGAGGTTAACGTGGCACAGCGTTCCCTCGCAGAAGTCGCAGAGCGCCTGCATTTCGCGATTCGTATCGTTGACGCCTTCGATCATGGCATACTCATAGGTCGGGCGGCGGCCGGTCTTCTCGGTGTAGAGCTGAAGCGCTTCGTGAAGGCGAAGCAGCGTGTACTTCTTAACACCGGGCATGAGCTTATTGCGCGTCGACTGGATGGCGGAATGCAGGGAAACGGCAAGCGTGAACTGCTCGGGGATGTCGGCAAATTTGCGAATACCGGGAATAACGCCGCTGGTAGAGACGGTGAGGTGACGAGCACCGATACCGATGCCATCGGGGTCGTTGAGGATTCGCAACGCCTTGAGAACCTCGTCGTAGTTGGCAAACGGCTCGCCCTGGCCCATGAAGACAACGCTCGTGACGCGCTCGCCAAAGTCGTTGGATACATGAAGTACCTGGTCGACGATCTCTTGAGCGGTCAGAGAGCGCTTGAGGCCGTTGAGACCGGTAGCGCAAAAGGCGCAGCCCATGCCACAGCCAGCCTGGGTGGAAACGCAGACGGAAAGCTTGTTACGACGGGGCATACCGACAGTCTCGACGGAAACGCCGTCGTGGTACTCGAGCAGATACTTGCGAGAGCCATCTTTGGAAACCTGCTTGGTTAGTTCAGTCGGCGTGTCAAAGGCAAAAGCCTCTTTAAGCTGCTCGCGGAAAGCCTTGGGAAGGTTGGTCATATCGTCAAACGAACAAACGTTCTTCTCAAAGACCCATTCGATGAGCTGCTTCGCGCGGAAGGCTGGCTGGCCAAGTTCGGCCACGAGCTCGCGAATATCGTTTTGGCTCAAGTCGCGAATGTCCTGAGATTTAGTCCTGGGATTCATGGAAGCCTTTCGATTTTGGGGAAACGTAGAGGGTATCGCTACAATATGGTATCAGCTGCAGAAATTATAGAGGAGGAGTCTGCCCATGCCGGGTAAAAGCCTAGAGAACATGCACGTAGCGGTCTTGGCGGGCGGTCATTCCGCCGAGCGCGAGATCTCGCTCAATTCGGGAAAGAACGTTGTGGTGGCACTGAAGGAAGCCGGCTACACCTCGGTGGAGCTGCTCGACACGGCCGCTGATGATTTTATGGTAACCATGGCGACCGGCGGCTTTGACGTGGCGTTTATCGCCATGCACGGTGCCGGCGGCGAGGATGGCGCCATGCAGGGTGCCATGGAGACCCTGGGTATCCCCTACACGGCCTCGGGCGTGCTTGCCAGCGCCTGCGGTGCCGACAAGGAGGTCTCTAAGCTCTTATACGCCAAGGCGGGCATCCCCATTGCCCCCGGCCTTGCGCTCGAGGTGGGCGATGAAGTCGATATCGATCATATCGTCGAGGTCTGTGGCGAGCGCTGCTTTGTGAAGCCGGCCGTCAACGGTTCCAGCTATGGCATTTCCCTGGTCCATGAGCCCTCCGAGCTGCCCGCGGCAATTGCCAAGGCGTTTGAGTACGGCGACAAAGTGCTGGTCGAGAAGTGCATCGAGGGTACCGAGATCACCGTCGGCGTGTACGGCGAGGACGACGTGCGCGCCCTGCCGATTGTCGAGATTCGCAAGCCCGAGGACTGTGAGTTCTACGATCTGGACGTGAAGTATGTCGACCCTACGGACATCCATCGTATTCCGGCGCAGATTTCACCCGAGAATTACGCTCGCGCTCAGGAGCTTGCCTGTGCTGCTCACAAGGCCCTCGGTTGCCTGGGCATCTCGCGCAGCGATTTTATCGTGAGCGAGGACGGCCCCGTCATCCTCGAGACCAACACCATTCCCGGCATGACCGATACGTCGCTGTATCCGGATGAGATTCGCCACACAGACGACATGACGTTCCCGCAGGTCTGTGACAGCCTGATCCGTATGGGCCTTCGTCGAGCGGGCATTGCATGCTAATCGAGGACGCGGTTTCGTCAGGAACGCCGCAGTTTGTCATCGACTCCTATGCCACGCTTGCCGAACGCGCCAAAACGCAGTCCTTCGGCCTTATCGAGGAAGATGTGATTGTCCTCGATACCGAGACCACAGGTCTTTCGGTGCAGGACAACGAGCTGATCGAGATCTCGGCGGCCCGTCTTTCGGGCCGCGAGATCGTCGACCGCTTCGATACCTTCGTGCATCCCAAGCAGCTAATTCCCGCCGAGATTACCGAGCTCACGAGCATTACAAATGCCGATGTGGCAGATGCCCCGTCGGCCGCTGAGGCCGTCGCCGCTCTCGCCGATTTTGTCGGTGGTTGCCCGGTGATCGCACATAACGCCACGTTCGATCGCTCGTTTATCGAGTCGGTCAAAGGCGGCGTCAACGTGAGCGATATCTGGATCGATTCGCTGGCGCTGTCGCGCATCGCGCTTCCGCGCCTGGCCTCGCACAAGCTGTCTTTTATGGCCGATCTGTTTGGCTGTGACTCGGTATCACACCGTGCCAATGCCGACGTCGACGCCCTGTGTGGAGTATGGCGTGTGTTGCTCGTGGCGCTCACCGACTTGCCCCAGGGCCTCATGGCGCGCCTAGCCGACATGCATCCGGATGTGCCTTGGTCCTATCGTCCTATCTTCTCATTCTTGGCGGGGCAGAACCCTGGTTCTATCTTCTCTCTCAGCGCCGCTCGTGCTGACGTTCTCAAGGCCGATCGCGCCGACGATCGGGTGGACGCCGACGAACTGCCGGTCCTCAAGATGCCGAGTCGTGAGGAGATTGAGGCAGACTATGCGCCGGGTGGCCTGGTCAATCGCATGTATCCCACTTACGAGCCGCGTGATGAGCAGATCGCGATGGCGCTCGAGGTCCGCGATGCGCTGGTCACGGGCACACATCGCGTAATTGAGGCGGGCACGGGCGTCGGCAAATCGATGGCCTATCTGGTGCCTTTTGCCGAGGCAGCACGCCGTAACAACATCACGGTTGGTATTGCGACCAAATCGAACAATCTTGCCGACCAGCTCATGTACCATGAGCTGCCAAAACTTGCCGAGCAACTAGACGGTGGTCTGTCATTTTGCGCTCTCAAGGGGTATGACCACTATCCGTGCCTGCGCAAGCTTGAGCGCATGAGCCGCGGCCAGGTCGAGATTACCACCAAGCGCGATCCGGCGGACACGCTCACGGCGGTCGCGGTCATTATGGCGTACGTCTGCCAATCAGCCGATGGCGACCTCGACTCGCTTGGCATTCGGTGGCGCAGCGTCAACCGCCCCGACTTTACGACGGCCTCGCGCGAGTGTGCTCGTCGCCTCTGCCCGTTTTTCCCTGATAAATGTTTGGTCCACGGCGCTCGTCGTCGTGCGGCGCATGCCGATGTGGTGGTCACCAACCATTCCCTGCTGTTCCGCAATGTCGCGGCCGAGGGCAGGATTTTGCCTCCGATTCGTCATTGGGTAATCGACGAGGCCCATTCCATCGAGCGCGAGGCGCGCCGTCAGTGGGCGCGCGTGGTGTCGGCGGACGAATCACGCGTTCTGTTTGAGCGCCTGGGTGGCTCGAGCACCGGCGCGCTAAGCCAGGTTTCCCGTGATTTGGCAACCTCCGAGGGCTCTACGCTCTATCTGGGCCTTACTGCCAAGGCGACGTCGACGGTTGCGCGCGCGAGCATGGCAATCGCCGACGTGTTCGATGGCGTTCGCGAGCTCGGCCGCCGTGCCCGTGGGGGTTATGACAATGCCAATCTATGGATTGGCCCCGAGTTGCGCGAATCTGACGACTGGAATGATTTCTTACAGTCGGCCTACGCTGCCATCGACGCATTGGAACAAGCTGACAAGAGCGTCGACGCGCTGGTGCAAGCCGTCGCCGCCGACAAGCCCGAGGTTGTTGTCGACCTGGGTGATATCTCGCGCCGCCTGCACGAGCTGGCCGAGAACCTCAAACTCATCATTGATGGCACCGATGAACACTACGTGTATTCGCTGCAGGTCAATCGCAGGTTGCGTGCCGGCGGAGAGTCAATGACCGCAGAGCGCATCGACATTGGCGAGGCCTTGGCAACCGAGTGGCTGCCCGAGGTTCACACGGCTATCTTTGCCTCGGCGACCATGACGGTGTCCAAAAGCTTTGAACACTTTAACCACGCGGTCGGCCTCGATCGCATCGGTGCTTCAACATCCTCATCGTTGCACTTGGACTCGAGCTACGACTTCGATTCGAACATGGCTGTAGTCGTTGCGGGCGATATCCCCGATCCGCGCGATCGTGAGAGCTATCTTACGGCGCTCGAGCGCGTGCTGGTCGACGCCCATCTTGCCATGGGCGGATCGGTGCTCACACTGTTCACCAATCGGCGCGACATGGAAGACCTGTACGCCCGCGTTGAGCCCAAGATGGCCCGTGCGGGTCTGGAGCTCAACTGCCAGCAGCGCAACTCATCTCCTCGTCGCCTGCGCGACCGGTTTATCAACGAGCCGACCTCGTCGCTTTTTGCGCTTAAGGCCTTCTGGGAGGGATTCGACGCCAGCGGCGAGACGCTGCGCTGCGTCATCATTCCCAAGCTGCCGTTCTCGAGTCCCACGGACCCGCTCTCGTGCGAGCGCAACCTGCGCGAAGACCGCGCTTGGGCGCGCTATTCGCTGCCCGAGGCGGTGCTCGAGGTCAAGCAGGCGGCCGGCCGCCTTATCCGCTCGTCGACCGATTGCGGCGTGCTGATTCTGGCCGACCCGCGCCTGGTGACGAAGGGCTACGGAAAGAAGTTCTTAACGTCGCTGCCCACGAGCTCCTACCAGCGCATCGAATCGGCGCAGATCGGGCACTATCTGCAACTGTGGCGCGCACGCCACGAGCGGCGGCGCTAAAGCGGACAGACGAGGGTTTTTGCCATATCGCACAGACGCTTTGACAGGGCGGGGTCATCCAAGATGCGGATGGCTCCGCCCGCTGCGATTACCTGGCTCAGTAGCCAACGCTCGGAGCCGTAATGCACGGTTACCGTTGCCATGTCTGCCCCGCTGTGCTCGATTAGGGTGATGCCGGCCCAGTCCAGATGCTCCGCCATATCGAATGGCATCAAGAGCTTTGCGCTACGCTGCGTCCGGGCAAGGGAATCGTGGAGGGATGCGACGCCCGGTGTGTGAGGCACGACGGAGTCTTCCGTCAAGGTGAGTCCCTCGATTTTATCCATGCGATAGGTGCGCTGCTCATCGACCGCGATGTCCCAGGCAATCAGGTATGTTTGGTCGCCGTTTGCCGTAATGCGCAAGGGGTCGACCAGACGCTCGCGTGGCCGCGCATCGTCCATCGAGCGATACGAGATGCGGCAACGAACACCGTCCTGAATGGCGCAGCTCAGCTGCTGCCAGTGCGACCCGTGGTTGACGGTGTCAAAGACGCGCTGGTTATAGCCGAGCTCTTCGGGCAGAAGGGCATGTCGAATCCGAGCTGCCGTCTGCGGCTCGATCCCCAACGATTCAAGTTCATGGTTGAGCACGGCGCCCTCGGCGGCACTCAGGCGCAACGGTAGAACACGCCCGGCGTCGCCGGTGAGGACCACACGCTCGCCGCGGCATTCGCAGATGATGCGCGCGCCCGATTCTCGGTCCGCGAGCGTCGAGACGATCTCGAGAATCTCGTCGAGCGACACCCCTGTGATGTCAAAGCGGCTGCAAATCTCGGCTCGTGTCATGCCGCTCTCGCCGGCGGCGTAGAGGGCCTCCATGATGTCGATGGCGCGCGAGAGTCTCTGCTCGCTGGTGAGTTTACGCACGGGCATGCTCGTGCACCGTCCTTTCAATGAGGCGGTTCCACGCCTGCTTGAGCGATTTGGGGGCCACGGGCCTCATGCCGTCCACGGCGTGGGCCATGCAAAATGAGGCGGCGGCTTCAAGGTCACGCACGTCAACGGTCCAGGTCCATCCCGCATCGGTGTGTGCGAGCTCACCTCGCCCGCGCGTGAGGCCGTTGATCATATCGATCTGCGTCTGAGGGGCGAACGAGAACGTGGCTGCAACGGGCGGTCGGTCGGCAAAATCGAATTCAAAGAACAGATAGTCGTTGAGATTGAAGTCCGCAGGGATGGCGTAGGCCTTCGAAGGACGCCAAGCGCGAACGATACGGTCGCAGCGGAATGTCCTGATGCCGTCGGTGACATTGTCGAGGCCGCAGAAGTACGCCACGCCCTCGCGTTCGAACATGCCGTAGACGCAGACGGTACGTTCTTTCTGCTCGCCGCGTCCGTTCTGATATAAAAATCGCAGCGCGCATCGCTCGGCAAAGGCGCTCCATACCGCATCGACGGTGGGAGAGCGGCGGATTGGTGCTTCGTCCACCGTCGTCCTACCGGTGAGATAGGCAATCTTGGAGCGAATATCGGCAAGCGGTGCGGCAAAAGTGGACGAGCCGGCCGCTAGTGTCTGGTCGATGGCGTTGAGCAGGATATCGGCGTCGTCTGCGGTGATGAGGCCGCCTGCTGCAAAGGTGTGCTCGCGGTCGATTGTCCACGAGCTTTCCTCGGTCTCCTGCGCACCGGCGGGGCGAACCTCCTTGATTAAGATGCCGCGTTCGAGCAGCTTGTCACGATCGCGTCGAAACTTGCGCTTATCCGAGTCGATATTGCCCGAGCCATATCCCAGGTCAGAATCCAAGACGATCTGCTCGGTCGTCAGCGGTTCGGGGGAGCTATTGAGCACAAAGAAAAGATTGAGGATGCGCTGAGCCGTTTTATCGAAACTGGGCTCCGAATTTCCCTTTTTAATTGTCTCGGTCGTGTCGCTTGCCGTCATAGAGTCCTCGCATGAGAAGGTGGTTTGCTGCCATGATTTTAGTCCGATATGGAGATTAGGCTATATCCTTGTCCGCTCGGGGCGTTAAGATGGCCCGAATTCGGTCGTTTGCGCTCGCTCGGGGTATACTTTCGACTATATACGGTTCTAATGTGCATGCATTGGGCCTATTTGTCGGATTATGGATGTGGAGCGCACATGGCGAACACCCAGAACTATATTAACCACCTGCTGCAGAACACCGGCATTACGCCGGCATGCAGCGAAGAAGAGCGCTTGGCTGCCGAAGATATCGCTCAGATCTTCCGCAACCACGGCTTTGACCCCGAGGTTCAGGAGTTCAATGCCCCAGCGCCCAGTAGGTTGGCATTTGCCGTTACCGGTATTCTTGCGTTTGCCGGCGCCCTGCTGATGGGCATCGGCGGCGGTATCGGCTTGGTCGGCACCTTGCTGGCCATTGTCGGCGCCGTTCTTTACGTGCTCGAGCACACGGGCCACCCCGTGGTTTCGCGCCTGGGCAAGACGGGCGTGAGCCAAAATGTCATCGCCTACCACAAGGCCTCGGGCCCGCTCGCGTCCCCGCGTAACCGCCCGGTGGTCGTTGTCGCACACTACGACTCTCCCCGTGCTGAGCTGCTCGCCCGCGAGCCTTATGCTTCGTATCGTGCGCTCATCGCCAAGCTGTTGCCCGTTGCCACGGTTGCCCCCGCTGCCGTTGCCATCCTGCGTATTCTGCCGCTCCCCGGCGCGCTCAAGGTTCTGCTGTGGATTGTCGCGATCCTCGCTTCCCTCGTTGCACTCGCCAACGCGGTAAACATCATCTCTAACCGCCACATTCTTCCCTATACGTCTGGCGCGGTGTGCAACAAGTCTTCTGTCGCCGCTATGCTCGGCGTTATGGACAACGTTGCTCCCTTCCAGGGCGAAAACGAGTTTCCCGACGATGTTCCGTTCGATACCTATTTTGGGGAGCAGAAGCGTCGTGCCGAGGAAATGGCGCGCGCAGCGGCGGAATATGCCGCGGCCCAGCAGCAAAACGACTACGGCAACACCATCGAGTATGAAGAGCCTACCTACGCCGAGGACGAATTCGGTCAGCCGATTGCTCCCGACGCTCAGACCGAGCCCGAACAGGGTGAGGCTTTCGACGAGCAAATCGAGGGCTTTGAGGGTACGTCTGCCGACGAGACGCTGATCGGCGCTATCGTGCCCGAGGATCAGAATCAGGCTGCCCAAGCCGAAGAGTTCAATGACGAGGTTCCCGCTGCCGAGCCGGCGGAGGAGTCTGCCGAGCCCGAGCCCAAGCTCTATCGCAACGCCGCCGGCAACATCCGCTTTGGTTCGGATGCCATCCGTGCGCTCGGAATGCTTCCCGAGTCCTGCACGCTCGATTACGAGGAGGGCGAGGAGCCAACGTTTGAGCCCGAGCCTGCCCCCGTCGTGGCTGCGCCTGCGCCCGTTGTCGCTGCGGATGATGAGTCTGCCGCGGTTACCGCTGCCGTTGCCGATCCCGAGGCGGTGTCCGCGTTCGATCCCGCGGCAGGACTGGACATTTTGGCTCCCGCCGCGCCGGCGCAAGACGTTGCGGACGAGTCTGACGACGATTACGTTGAACAGCCGAGGCGCGTGTCTTACGAGAGCGATACTGATTTCTCGGCCGAGATTCCCGCGGCAACGCCGCATGCCGACATTGCATCCGCGTTCTCGTCGATTGGCGCCAGCGCTTCCAACTTCTTTAAGGGTGCGTTTGCAAAGGGCAAGAAATTTGTCGACGATTTCGAGGAGAAGCGCGCTGCCGCACGCGAGGCTGCCGAGCAGGAGGCTATCGCTCAGCAGCAGGCAGCCGAGGCGGCACGTGAGCTCGCGGCGCAAGAGTTCGAGCAGAACGAGGCTATGCAGTCCGCGCCCGTCGAAGCCGCCGAAGCTACAACGTCCTTTGAGTCCCAGCAACCGGCGTCCGCGGATGTTGTTGAAGCGACGACGTCTTTCGAGGCTCAGCAGCACGTCGATAGCACCATGTCGTTTGATGCCGCGCAGTTCGATTCCACGATAACGTTTGAAAAACAGGGCACCGCGATTGCCGAGCCCCTTCCTGTTTCCGATGAGCAGGGCGACGTGGCAGACGATGACGAGCCTGTTGATGCTGCCGAAATCCAAGATGCCGCCGAGGACGAGCCCGTCGAGGCCAACTCTGACGAAGAGCAATACGCGGCAGCCGAGCAAGATGATTCGACCGAGGTCGAGCAGGAGGAAGTGCCTGCGGTTTCCGAGACTCCCGAGACGGATGAGTCGAGGCCTTATTCCACGCAGATTTTCACCATGCCGACCCCGAGTGGTTCCGGTGCCACGGTTGCCAATGTCGCTCCCACCCAGGACGAAACGGTCGATTCCCTTATGGCCCAGATTTCCTCCCAGGCATCGCCGCGCCCGCAGATGAATGTTCCCGATCCGGCGTCGGCACCGTCGCCTGCACCTTCCTCGTCTCCGCTGGCTTCGGTCCCCGATCCGTCGCTGCCGTCTATGAAGCAGGCAAACGTTGCGTCTCGCACGTCGCTGTTCGACCTTCCCGACCCCTCCGCACAGGTCAACGATCCCTTTGCTACTGCCCAGGGCCCCGAACCCACATCGGCACCCGTTGCGCCTCCTATGCCCGTTGCGTCGGGCGCACAGCCGATCGAGACCATTTCGGCTCCCGCCCCGGCGGCACCCAAGTCTCGTAAGCGCGGCCTGGGTGGTCTGTTCGGCCGTAAAAAGAAAAACGAGCAGGACAGCATGAGTGACTGGCTGGGCGTCGAAGACGATTACGATGCCAAGAAGTCCGGTCGCGGTATCGGTTCGTGGGATAACTTCGAGGACGATAACGATGGCTGGAAGGGCGGCGCTACGTCTTCCGATGGCGCTTCTTCCGAAGATATGCTCTCGGCTGTCGCCTCTATGGGCGATGATGAGCTGCTCGGTCACGATATCTGGTTTGTGGCAACGGGCGCCTCGGATTGTGATGGCGCCGGCATGAAGGCCTTCTTGGCTTCGCATCGCGATAAGCTCCGCGGCGTATTCTTTATCAATCTTGAATCCGTCGGCGCCGGTAGGCTTTCGGTGGTGACGGTCGAGGGCGAACAGCAGCTGCTCAAGGGCGATCGCCGCATCATGAACCTGGTCAGCAAGGTGTGCAAGTCGTTCCATGTCGATTGTGGCGCGCTCGAGATGCCCTATGCCAAGACCGATGCCTATGCCGCGCTCGAGGCGAGCCGCCGAGCCCTCACCATCGCCGGCGTGGACGGCACGCGTCTGGCTTGCGCTCGTACCGAGGACGACCTGCCCCACAATGTCAACCCGACGAACATTGCCACGGTATCCGAGGTCGTGACCGAGGTTATCCGCCGTTCGTAGACGGAGCTCTAAGGAGTCAACGTGTTTTCGTATATTAAGCGCCATTGGCCTGTCTACGTGATTTTGACCTTGATTGCCATTGCGTTAGGATTTGGGGCTGCCTACATCGTGGGTGCAAAGGGCTCGACCCCCGCCTCCGCAATCAGCGAAGAGGTGGAGCAAGAACAGAGTACGGGTGCCGATGGGATTCCTGAGTCCGAGCAGGCAATCGTTGATGGTGGATCTTCGTCTGCAGAGTAGATACGGCGATTTACATGATTGAAAGCGGGCGAGCCAGGGGACTG
>CABQXN010000025.1:0-29212 GCA_902468085.1 uncultured Collinsella sp. | reverse complement strand
GGGGGCGGGGCGGACGCCTGCCGCCATATATGAACTTTATCGCGAGTTCCGCACGAACAGGAGGCCACTTAATGTGGCCTCCGTCGTGAGCAGGACTGTCCGAGCAGGAAAGTTCATATATGGCGGCAGGCGTCCGCCCCGCCCCCGAGGAGCATCTCTCAAGCAAAAACTGTCGTTCGGTAAAGTCCGAGGTCAGTGGCGTTTTATACTGAGAAATTCAAAAAAAGTTGAAAATTCATTACATATTTGCGTTGACTTTAGGTAACTAAAGTTTCATACTCCTTTTCAACCACTGGGGGATGTGAACACGCACGGATCGTTCACATCATGATTGAAGAGGATTTCTTAGACATGTTCACGCATCAGCTAAACATTATCAGCGTAGTAATTATCTGATGCGGGTTAGCACATACAGCTAGCCCGTACGATAACGGGCGGCTGATGAAGATGAGGGCCGTCGAGCGCAACCGACGGCCCTCATTTTTTATGTCTGGGAAGTTCTTTTTAGAGGAGGAAATGTAATGAACGGAGTTTTGCTCATGGTTGTGGCCGCGGCGGTGCTCGCCTGCGGCTATCTGGGCTATGGCCGATGGCTGGCCAACAAGTGGGGCGTTGACAAAGAGGCCCTCACGCCGGCCAAGCGCATGAAGGACGGCAACAGCTTCTCGCCCGTCTCCGCCTTCACCGCGTTTTCGCACCAGTTCAGCTCGATCTGCGGTGCTGGCCCTGTCACGGGTACGATCGTCGCCATGGCCTTTGGCTGGCTGCCCGTCGTGCTCTGGGTCCTCGTCGGCGGCATCTTCTTTGGCGCCGTCCACGACTTTGGTGCCCTGTACGCTTCGATGAAGAACAGCGGCAAGTCACTCGCTCAGCTCATCGAGAAGTATATCGGCAAGACCGGCCGTCGCCTGTTCCTGCTGTTCTGCTGGCCGTTCTGCATCATCGTCATCGCCGCCTTCACCGACATGGTCTGCAAGACGTTCATGTTCACCCCGGCCGTTGACGCTTCTGGTGCTGCTACCGGTGCCATCGACTTCACCAAGTCCTATGCCGCCGGCTGCGCTGGTACCATCTCCATCCTGTTCACCTTCGTCGCTATCGCCTTTGGTTGGGCCCAGAAGAAGTTCAACCTCACCGGCGCTGCCGAGTTCGTCACCGGCGTTGTCCTCATGGTTCTCATGTTCGCCGTCGGTATGCAGTTCCCGGTCTACCTGGATAAGTTCCAGTGGTTCGCCGTCGTCATGGTCTACCTGGTCTTCGCTGGCGCTATGCCCATCCAGATGCTCAAGACCCCGCGTGACTACCTCACTTCCATCATGATGATCGTCATGATCGTCTGCGCTGTCCTCGGCATCGTCGTCTTGGGCGTCAACGGTCAGGCTACTATCACCGCTCCGGTCTTCACCGGCTTCTCCACTGCCTCCGGCATGATGTTCCCGGTCCTGTTCGTCTCCGTCGCTTGCGGTGCTCTCTCCGGTTTCCACAGCCTCGTATCTTCGGGCACCTCTTCCAAGCAGGTCGAGAAGGAGCAGGACGCCGTCAAGGTCGGTTACGGCGCCATGATCGTCGAGTCCTTCGTTGGCATCCTTGCCATCATCGTCGCCGGCATCATGTTCTCCGATATGAACACCGCCGGTACTGGCGCTCTCAACGCTGGTGTCGCTTCCACCCCGTTCCAGATCTTCGCCGCCGGCATCTCCCGCGGTATGCAGGCCTTCGGTGTTGACGGCACGCTCGCTACCGTCTTCATGACCATGAACGTCTCCGCTCTGGCCCTGACCTCGCTCGACGCAGTCGCCCGCATCGCCCGCACCTCGTTCTCCGAGTTCTTTGCCCAGACCAACGACGCCCTGGCCATCGAGTCCAAGGCCGGCTACATGAAGGTCCTCGGCAACCCCTGGTTCGCCACGGTCGTCACCCTGCTTCCCGGTCTCGCCCTCGCTTTTGGTGGCTATGCCAACATCTGGCCGCTCTTTGGTGCTTCCAACCAGCTGCTCGGCGGCATGACCATGATCACCCTCGCCGTGTTCTGCAAGTGCACCGGCCGCAAGGGCTGGATGCTCTACGTGCCCGTCGTCTTCCTGCTCTGCTGCACCTTCACCTCGCTGGTCCAGAGCGCCATGGGCTGCATGGCCGCTGTCCAGGCTTACGGCTTCTTCGGCACCATCCCGGCTACCGCCACCACGGCCGCCGTCTCCGTCGCCGCCACCAAGGGCCTGCAGCTTGTCTTCGCCGTCCTGCTGATGGTCCTGGGCCTCATCGTCGCCGTCAACTGCCTCAAGGAGCTCTTCGGCAAGGAGGCCGGTTCCATGCCCGACGAGGAGCCCGAGTGGTCCGAGATGGGCAAGGCCGAGTACGGCCGCGCCGCTGCCGCTGAGGCTCCTGCCGACGCCGAGGCCGCCAAGGCTTAGTCGACCTGACGAGTTGAACGCCACATCTATATGACTCGGAAAGACCGGGTCCGCGACTTCGCGGGCTCGGTCCTTTTTTCATGCAAAAGCGGGTGATGCTCGAGTGTTCTCGCAGATGTTTTGCGTGGATAAGGGCGCGCGTTGTACCATATAGACGTATATGTGTACATATGAAAGGGGCCCCGTGGCCAAGACGGTATATTCCGATAACCAAAATAATGTCGATGCTTTGGCTGAGCGTCTGAGCAGCCAGACGTCGCTTTCTGCTGAGCGTGCCAAGCTGGTTGCCTACGACCTGCTTTGCCGCAAGGCGCTCAAGATTAAGTCGAGTGCGCTGGCGCAGATTTTCCGCTCCGTCGATAAAGAGTGCGACACCAAGGCGATGCGCGATGAGCTTATCGCGGCAAATATCGTGACCAAGATCGAGGGTAGCGGCATTAACGGGCGCCCGGCGTTCTATACCATCAATGCCGAGATCCGCGATGCCCAGGAGCAGCCTGCCGAGTCCGTCGAAGATTTTGTCGTCGACGATTTCGCTGACGTGCCTGCTGTGGAAGAAGTTGCTCCGCGTGGGCATGTCGATACCGATGAGTTGCTCGATGAGAACGTCGTGCGTGCCTTTACGGCCAAGGCAGGACGCGGCGGTTTTGGTGGGGGTGGCAAGCGCGATGCGCAGCGCCGCGCCCAGCAGGAGCGCTTCCGTCGCGCCGTTGCTCAAAAGGGCGAGACGGATGCCGAGGCCGTCGAGGAAAAGCCCGTCGGGATGCAGGAGCCGACTCGCACTCAAGAACATGCTGAGATCCAGGAGCCCAAGCGTCGCCGCGGTGCCCACTTTAAGGCCGAGCAGCGAGGTATTGCATGCGAGGTCCAGGATTCCGTCGAGGCTGCTGACGCGTCCGATGAACCGGTCAAGAAGGCTCCGGGTTCATGCCGTCCCGGACGTGGTTTTGCGGGGCGCGCGTATCCCGTAAGGCGTCAGGAGAAGAGCGAACCGGCTTCGACCACTCAGGGCGAGAAGGACGAGAAGGCCGTTGAGCCGGTGGCTCGCGAGCAAAAGCCTGTTGAGCCGCAGCTTGAGGTTGATGCCGAGGCCAAGGGCCAGCAGCCTACTGATGAGCAGACGGAGCAGGGCGCGTCGAGCAAGCCTCGCCGCCGTCGCCATCGTGGGGGCCGCAGTTCCCATGCCGAGACTGCGGCCGAGAAGACCACGCCGCAGAACGAGGATGCGAAGGCCGAGGTTTCTTCGGGGCAGCCTAAGCGCCAGCCGGCGAAGGAGAGCAAGTCCGTTCGTCCGCAGAAACAGGCGTCTATGCCGAAGCGCGAGCGCAATTCCCAAGGCGATTCTAAGCGCAAGTCTCAGAGGAAGCCGGAGTCTGCCGCAGCAGATACTGCTGCCCAGCAGCCCAAGTCGGCCGTTCACGGCGAGGCCTCGGCGTTTGCCCTTGCCCGCGTTTTAGGCAGGCAGCTGCTCAAAGTTGTCCCTACGCCCACGGCGCTCTCTAAGATCAAGGAGCAGCAGACACAGATCGTAAAGGTCGAGGGCAAGGACGGCAAAAAGGCTCCGCAGCGCACTCAGCACAACGAGATGTCCAACCGCAAGATTGCCGAGGAAATCGCAATCATCCAGGCTTGGATCGAGCAGAACCGAGGTGCCGATACGCCGGTTGCCTCGCGCCGCCAGCGTGCCTACCAGATCTTTAACGACGAGAAGGCTTTTGACGGCAAGCACGGTGAGCGCCTGATCAGGCGTATGACCGAAAAGGGCATCAGCATGCAGGCGATCAAGGTCGCCCCCAATCGCCCCGTGCACTTTACGGGCTTTTTTACGCTGGGAGCCGACAAGCCGTTCATTATGGTCGAGAACCTGGACACCTACGACGAGATCGTCAAGCTGCTGCGTGGCCGCAAGCACGCCAAGCTCTTTGGCATCAAGGTGGGCGGCGTGATTTTTGGCGGCGGATGCAAGGCGAGCGTCTCGCATGCCCTGGACGATTATCTGGCTGAGATTGGCTATCGCTTTAACTACGTCTACTACGTAGGCGACATCGACCGCGAGGGTGCGCGCATCGTCGAGCAGGCTCGCAATGCCAATGTGGTTGAGATTCGCCTGCATGCCGGCATGTATCGCGCTATGCTCGCCGAGCATAAGCGTCGCGTGAAGGCCGGCGGAGAGTGCGAGCCCGCGGCTGCCAACCAAGGCGTGCCGCAGAACCTGGCAGCGACGATCAAAGACCTGCCCATGGTCACGCGCGTGCAGTTCCGCAACGTGCTGCGCGAGGGCGGGCGCATTCCGCAGGAGATTCTGATGACCGCCGACTATCGGGATGGCGACTCGGGAAGCTTCGACCGCATGCTGAACAATTAGCTCCGCCGTTCTACCGAACGGCGGTCTTCTTGACGCTGCGAGGGGCCCTGGCACGGCAATCTGACGTTCAACTTCGGCGGCGCGACCAGAAGGTCAGCGCCGCCTTGTTTCACGTCACCTTGCCATACCAGGGCCCCTCTCGCTGTCACGTCCAAAACATCGAGGTTAAGTGGCCTCCTGTTCGTGCGGAACTCGCGACAAACTTAATGCCCGGCCCGTCGGGGCCACACGCCATTTTGTAGATGACGGCTCGCTTTTCGGAACGGGGCTGATATTTTCTTGATGTTAGGCGCTCTTGGTCCTAATGGACTTGGGGCGCCTTCGCGTTTCCTCAGCTCTGCACCCTTGCGGGTTCGAATTCCTCCGCTTGCCCACAAGAAAGCGCTCCAGGTTCATAAGGGCCTGGAGCGCTGTGTTCTTAAGGGCTGGGACGGAGGGATTCGAACCCCCAACAGCCGGCACCAAAAACCGGAGTTCTACCGTTGAACTACGTCCCAATGTGTGGTGTTGCCCAAAAGCAACTCGTTTAGTTTACCTAATCTGCGAGGGCATCGCAAACACCATCGAGCAGGCGTACGGCGAGTGTCTGCGCGTCGCTGGCCGTGAAAGTGCCGTTGTAGCGCGTCATGCCCGTGAGCTCAATGCGAATGCGAGCCGGCTTCTGCTGTGCGGCGACATTGGCAGTGCGGATGCGCTGGGCCAGGTTGTGGCACTCGGCGAGGGCAATCGTGGCGCGCGGTGCGGCGTCGGCGGGCAGCTCGTCGCTTGCGATCTCGAGCACCAGGTCAACGTCGGTTGGGACCTCGGAGTCGCAGAGCATCATGCCGCTGTTGTCGGTCGTTGCCGTGGCGATATTCCACATGCGCGACGCAACGCTGCGTGCGATGGGGTCCTCGCCGATAACGGCAATCCGGAAGCGCTCGAGCACGTTGGCGGCGCGAGCAAAACCGATACGGGACTCGGCTTCGGTGACCGAGGGCTTGCCCTCCCACACATGGTGCAGGCGGTTGATGTAGGCGTAGGTGTCCTGGAAGGCCATGCCGTCGGCAAACAGGCCGACATTTTCCTGGAACTGCTGCAGGGCGGCCTCGGTATGCGGACCAAAGTAGCCGTCGTCTTCGCCACAGGCAAAGCCCAAAACGTTGAGAGCGCGCTGCAGGGCCTGCACATCGGCGCCATGGAAATTGGGCATGCGCAGATAGAGAGTGCGGTCGCCCAGCTTATACGAAGCGTCTACAAGGGCGCTCCAGCAGGGGATATCGACGGCATGACCGGCAGCAAGGCCGCTGTCGAGCCTGAAGGTGCTGACGGCCTGCTCAGTGGCGGCTCCAAAGTACTTGTCGGTGACTTCGGCGGCATCAATCGTGTAGCCGAGCTGCAGGAGACGAGACTGCACGTCCTCGACGGCTGCTCCTTGCATGCCCGTTGTAATAGGTTCCATGAACGAACCCCTTTCGGCGTACCATTCGTACTATTTGAGCGTCTGTCGGATAGACAACGCAAAGGGATGCATAAACATGCACTCAACAGTGTAGCAAGTTGTGCCTAAATACGCTGCTGACAGGTTTTATAACCCCCGTTAGTTAAGACGCTCCACAAAGAAATCTGCCATGGAGAGGAACAGCTCGCGTGCGTGCGGATCAAGCTCAACGTTCTCGATGGCCGCTTTGGCCTTAGCGGTCAGGTCGAGCGCGTAAGTGTGGGCGTAATCGATGGAGCCGGTCTCCTGGAAGATCTCCACGGCGCGTGCGAGCTGCGCGGGATCATCGGTGCCCGAGGAAAGAATCGCCTCGACCTCGTCGTGGTGGCGCTCATCAGAGAGGGCGTGTACGGCGACAAGCGTGCGCTTGCCCTCGGTGATGTCGGTGCGGAAGTCCTTGTTGGCGGCTTCCTTAGTGCCGACAAGGTTGAGCAGGTCGTCCTGAATCTGAAAGGCGAGGCCTGTGTGCAGGCCAAAGGCGCGCAGCGCTTCGATTTGCTCATCGCTGCCGCCGCCGATAATGGCTCCGGCGGCAAGCGGCGTGGCTCCGCTGTAAAACGCGGTCTTGTGCGTCGCCATGTCCAGGTAGTCATCAACCGAGATATCAAAGCGCCCGTCACGGACCCAACCCAGGTCGAGTGCTTGACCCTCAATGGTGCGGACGATCATCTCGGTAAGCTCGTGGAGCACGCGCAGCTTCACGTCGGACTCCAGCGTGGGGTCGTCGAGAACCGTCTTGGTGACCATGGTGAGCGCCAGGTCGCCGCAATTGATGGCAAGGCCCGTGCCCTCGGTAAGGTGCATGCAGGGCTTGCCTCGACGAAGCTGTCCGTTGTCGGCGATGTCGTCGTGGATCAGCGCGCCCGACTGGAAATGCTCGATGGCTGCCGCGGCGCTGCGGGCGCTCTCAAAGCTACCGCCCACTGCGGTTGCGGCGAGCATACAGATAAGCGGGCGGTGGCGCTTGCCGGCGTTGGCCGTAAAAGCCGAGAGCGGCGCATACAGGTAGCGCTCGATATCGGCAGAGGTCGCCTGTCCGTCAAAGAACGTGGCCAGATAGTCGTTAATCTGGTCAAAGTGCTGGGCTAAAAAGCTGGTAAACGGACTGGACACGGGTTCTCGCATTCTTTCTGAGGTTGCGTTGATGCAATATGCAGACAACATATTGCCACATCAGGGCGTTTGGCGCGGCAGTTTTGGCGATTTGGGACAACGGGCGTGCGTTTGATGGAGCGCGCCTAAATCAGCCCAAAATGCTCGAGCGCCGCAACGACACCGTCGTGATCGACGGTGTCGGTCACGTAATCGGCCTTATCCTTGAGATAGTCCGGCGCATTGCCCATGGCGATACCGACATCGACGGCGTTCATCAGCGAGACGTCATTGCTGGCGTCGCCAATGCCGTATACGGTTCCGTGGTGGGGGTCGAGGGCGTCGAGTACAGACTGGATGCCCCCGCGCTTCGTGCATTCGCGGGGCGAGATTTCGGTTACCTCGAGTTCGAGCTCGTTAAAGCATAGCAGCGGCTCAAGTGCCTTATCTTGAGCGATGTGGTTGGCGAGCGATGTAGACATCAAGATCTTGTAGACACTGTAATGTTGCAGCTGCGTGACTGCGTCGCCCAGGGTGCGCGCGTATCCGGGAGCATCGGGCGCATCGGCACTCATGCGCACGACGCCGTTGAGGCCCTCAAAGCGGATGACCTCGCCCGATTGCTCAAGGTAGGGGGCAAGACGCTGCAGCATACTGGGCGTCATCGACAGATCGCGAATTGCGTGTCCGTTGATCTCGGCGTAACCGCCCGCAAGACAGACGATGCCGGTCCAAGGCAGCTCAAGAAGTTTGGGGTGGATGCAGCTGAGGGTACGTCCCGTGCAGATAAAGGCCATGTTGCCGTTGGCGACAAACTCGCGGATTGCCTGCGAAACCGCCTCGTTGGGATAGGGGGAGAGGTCCCGCTCGTCTTCGGGAAGGTCTTGGGCGAGCCTGGGGTCTTGCCAGGCGAGCGTTCCGTCGATATCGAAGAAGCAAATATCGCCGCGCTTATGGGCTGCGCTGGCGGCAGGGGAGGCCGAGGTGGTGGGCACAAATTCCGGCTCGAGGCCCATGATCTGGTCAAAATGCTCTTTAACGCGGGGAACGGAGATGCCGATGACCACCTGGGCGGTCTTGCCCGTAATGATGAGGCCCTTGGCGCCCACCGCGACAAACGACGCGTTATCTGCAACGATGGAAGGGTCTGCGACCTCGACGCGCAGGCGCGTGGCGCAGTTGGTTGCGCCCACGATATTGCCAACGCCACCTAAAAGCTGAATTACCCGCTCAGCGAGGACGTGATCTTGATCGGATCGACTATCGACCTCGTCATTGGGGGATTGCTCTTTGGCAAAGTCGCTTCCCGTTAAACAATCGATTGCCGCGCGATTGGCAACATGATCCTCGCGGCCCGGTGTCTTAAGGTCATAGACCAAGATGAGTGCTCGAAAACTAACAAAAAAGATGAGGCTAAAGGCAAGGCCGATACCGAGCGCCAAAAGATAGGCACCGGCATGCGTGCGCATGAGCGGAATAAAGTTGAAGGCTGCCATCTCCATGAGGCCGCCCGAGAAGATGCCGACGATGCCAAAGAGATTCATGGTTGTGGCAAGGCAAGACGATAAGACGGCGTAGAGCAAAAAGAGCCCGGGGTGGGTGAACATAAAGAGAAACTCGAGTGGCTCGGTAACGCCGCAAACCACCGAGGCGATGATGGCGGGAACAAGGATGACCCTGAGGCCGGCGCGGCGCTCGGGTTTTGCGGTGGAGTAGAACGCAGCTGCGATGGCAGGAAGGCCAAAGAGCTTGACCCAGCCGGTGGCGGTAAAACCGGCCCACGGCGCAAGTTCATTAAGGGGGCGCGTGCTATGGGAGAGGATGGGGAGCAAACTGCTCCACGTGGCGTAGATGCCGTCGTTAATGACCAGGTTGTCGTAGTAGATCGGCATGTAGAGCAGGTGGTGCAGGCCAAAGGGCTCGAGTGCTCGTTCTAAAAAGACAAAGATGCCCACGCCAAAGGGACCGACGCCTGCAAGCGCGTGACGCAGCGTATCAGTTACATCGTATACGTAGGGCACGATGGCGGCCGAGATAGCGGCAAGGGCAAACACGGCAAAAAAGCTGATGAGGTAGACCAGCGAGGAGCCCGAGAAGGTGCCGAGCCAATCGGGAATTTTGGCATCGTAGAAGCGGTCATGGATGGCGACGACGGTTGCCGATACCGCCAGCGGGCCGATAATGCCGGTGTCGAGCGTCTTGATGCCGTCGATGACGGTGATACCGCTGGCGGAGGTCAAAGATGACGGGTACTCAAGTCCAAGGTTGTCTCCGCTCAGCTTAATGATCTCGCTCAAAAAGAAGCAGTAGGCAAAATAGGCGACGAGAGCCTCGAGGCAGCAACGAGCCGGTTGTTTTTGGGCAAGACCGATGGGCAGCGCTACGGCAAAAAGGAGCGGGAGGCGTTTAAAGACCGTCCACGAGCCGCGCTGGATGATAGTCCAAAAAACGTACCAAGGGGTTCCGTATACGGCGAGATCGCCGACGATGTCAGCAGTCGTTGCGAGAGCGGAGACGCCGACCATGAGGCCTGATATAGAAAACAGCATGGCGGGCGCGAACATTGCCCCGCCAAAGCGTTGGATTTTTTGCAGCATGTTCTGCCTTCCGAATATCGAGGCGCGTTGCGCGTGGGGAAACGTTTAAACAATGGATTCATTGTAGAGGACCAGACGATTGTCGTACCGGCAGTTTTGAGCGAAACCGATTTGGGCATGACAGAAACCGTCAACGGTTAAATCCTGTCGCTTTACCGATATTCGGTTTAAACAACTTTAAGAAATGCTATCGTGCCTAGCCGGAAATGAATAATGTAGAGGTGAAACAATGCCAAAAGCGATATACGAAGGAATCTACCGAGAAATACGCTCGCGCATCATTAATGGGACCTATGCGTTTCAGGAGATGCTGCCAACCGAAGCCGAGCTGACCGCGGAGTTCGGATGCACTCGCAATACCGTCCGTCGCGCCTTGGGTATGCTGGCCGACGGGATGTTTGTGCAGCCCATACACGGCAAGGGCGTGCGCGTTATTTGGCTTAAGGGCGAAACCGACATGTTGGGCGCACTCGAAGAGGTTGAGTCGTTTGGCGAGTTTGCAAAGCGCAACAATGCCGTTGCATCGACGGATGTTAAGTCTTTCGAACATCTGGTTTGCACCGAGCAACTCTCTCGTCACCTGGGCTTTAAGGTGGGCGAGGAGTTGATTCGCGTAGTGCGTGTCCGAAGCCTCAACGGCAACGCGCGCCAAGTGGACCATGGCTATTTTTTGGCGTCGATCGCCAAGGGCCTGACTCCCGAGATCGCGGCAGATTCTATTTACGGCTATCTGGAGCACAAGCGCGGTGTCAAAGTGATGGCGAGCCGTCGTACGGTGAGTGTCGAGCTCGCCAACGATGAGGACTGCAGCTATCTTGACCTCGGCAAATACAACTGCGTTGCCGTCATGGAGAGTCAGTCGTACACCTCGGATGGCATCTTGTTTGAGGTGACGCACACTCGCACACACCCCGAGATCTTCCATTACCGCGTCAATTCCAAGCGATAGCCGGCTAGCTCGCAGCCTGACGAGACTCATGGCCTCAAAGAGAAAACGCCCGGTCAAACCGACGGTACATCGGCTTGACCGGGCGTTTTCTCTGCATTAGATAACAAATAATTGTTTATACAAAACTTGTCAAGTATCAAGTTGAAATTACCGTTCACCGAAGTTTTTCTACCGCTCTAGTAATACTTGTTCAAACAACTAGCCAAATAGCGTATCGTTCAAATCAGCAAAAGGGGCAAAGTCCCCGAGCCAATCTCCGAAGGCGGCGGCAAAGGGTGCCGCCACGGTGTGAAAGGGTGGATTGTAATGAAGAACGAAATGAGCAGAAGGCAGTTCCTGGGCTTTGCTGGTTCCGCGGCTGCAGTTCTTGGTCTGGGCCTCGTGGGTTGCGGTGGTTCTGCCGGCTCCGGCTCCTCTGCTTCTGGTGACGCTGCCGAGGTCTACTTCCTCCAATTCAAGCCCGAGGTCGACAAGGAGTGGAAGGAGATCGCCAAGGCCTATAAGAAGGAGAAGGGCGTCGAGGTCAAGATCGTGACCGCCGCCTCCAACACCTACGAGGAGAAGCTCAAGTCCGAGATGTCCAAGAGCTCCGCTCCGACCCTGTTCCAGGTCAACGGCCCCACCGGTCTTAAGAACTGGAAGGATTACTGCGCCGACCTGTCCGATACCAAGCTCCGCGGTGAGCTCATTGATGACTCCCTGGCTCTGCAGTCCGACGGCAAGGATGTGTGCATCGACTGGGTTCAGGAGAGCTTCGGCATTATTTACAACAAGCAGCTGCTCGAGAAGGCTGGCTACAAGGCCGAGGACATCAACTCCTTCGACAAGCTGAAGGCTTGTGCCGATGACATCCAGGCCCGCAAGGACGAGCTTGGTGTCGAGGGTGCCTTCACTTCCGCCGGCATGGACGACTCCTCCAGCTGGCGCTACACCACCCACCTTGCCAACATGCCGCTCTACTACGAGTTTGAGAAGGAGCACAACCAGGAGGACGACGAGATCAAGGGTGAGTTCCTCGACAACTACAAGCAGATCTTCGACCTGTACATCACCGACTCCACCTGCGATCCTTCGCAGCTTGCTTCCAAGACCGGCGACGACGCCACCAACGAGTTCGCAACCGGCAAGGCCGTCTTCTACCAGAACGGCTCTTGGGCCTACTCTGACCTCGTCAAGGCCGGCATGACCGACGATCAGATTGGCATGATGCCGATCTACATCGGTGTTGACGGCGAGGAGAACCAGGGCCTGTGCTCCGGCGGCGAGAACTACTGGTGCGTCAGTTCCCAGGCTTCCGAGGATGCCCAGAAGGCCACCGAGGACTTCATGTATTGGTGCGTCACCGCTGACACCCCGACCAGCATCATCGCCGACAAGATGGGTCTGACCGCTCCGTTCAAGAGCGCCAAGGAGACCACCAACGTCTTCTCGCAGCAGGCCGTTGCCATGGCCAAGGACGGCAAGAAGACCGTCGCTTGGGACTTCGTCTACATTCCCTCCGAGGAGTGGAAGAAGAACCTCAAGCAGGCTCTGATTGCCTACGCTGCCGATAACAGCAAGTGGGACGGCGTCAAGAACGCCTTCGTCGATGGCTGGAAGACCGAGAAGGCCGCTTCCGAGTAAGCAGTTGCTGCCCAAGCTATCTGATTAGCGACAGGGGGCGGGCAGACGTTGGTTTGCCCGCCCCCTGCATATTGAAAGGACCCTTTTATGGGCAAAGCACTCAAGCGCTGGTGGCCGCTCTTTATGCTGCCCACGTGCCTGGCGTTTATGATCGGGTTCGTGATCCCTTTTATCCAGGGCTTCTATCTCTCGTTCTGCCAGTTTATTATCATTAGTAACGCGCACTTTGTCGGTATCGAGAACTACGTGCGCGCGCTGTCCGATCCGCAGTTCTCCACGTCGTTCTTCTTTACCGTGGCGTTTGCCTTCCTGTCGACGGTGCTCATCAACGTGATCGCCCTGGCCATTGCGCAGGCGCTCACCCGCAAGGCGCTCAAAGGCACCAACATCTTCCGTACGATCTTCTTTATGCCTAACCTGATCGGCGGCATCGTGCTGGGCTACATTTGGCAGATTCTGATCAACTGCCTGCTCTCCAACGTGGGCGCCCAGCTCATCGCTCTTAACTCTGCTGCTGGCTTCTGGGGCCTTATCATCCTGACCCTGTGGCAGCAGGTCGGCTACATGATGATCATCTATATCGCTGGTCTGCAGTCCATTCCGTCCGACTACATCGAGGCCGCCAAGGTCGACGGCGCTACGGCATGGCAGACGTTTTGGAAGGTTAAGATCCCTAACCTGATGCCGACCATCACCATCTGCCTGTTCCTGTCCATCACCAACGGCTTTAAGCTGTTCGACCAGAACCTCGCCCTTACCGGCGGCGCCCCCGCGCACTCCACCGAGATGCTCGCCCTGAACATCTACAACACGTTCTATTCGCGTGCCGGTATCGCATGGCAGGGCATTGGTCAGGCCAAGGCGGTTATCTTCTGCATCCTGGTCGTGGCCATCTCCATGATCCAGCTTAAGGCCACGAGGTCCAAGGAGGTGCAGCAGTAATGAAACGCGATAAGGTTATCAACCGCGCGCTCTCGATTTTCTTTACGATCCTGTCGCTCGCGTGGATCTACCCAGTGTTCATGATTGCGCTTAATTCTTTTAAGAAAGCGACCGCAATCAGCACCACCACGGCATTCGATCTGCTCACGCCCGAGACGTTCAACGGCCTCGCAAACTACATGCACGCCCTTAACGAGCAGGGCTTTGCCTCGGCATTTATGTACTCGCTCATCATCACGGTCACGTCGGTCGTGCTGATCTTGGTGTGCTGCTCCATGTGCGCTTGGTACGTGGTTCGTGTCAACAACAAGATCTCGAACTTCTTCTATTACCTGTTCGTGTTCTCGATGGTCGTGCCGTTCCAGATGCTCATGTTCACGCTGTCCAATTTGGCGGACCGCATCGGCTTCAACACGCCGTTCAACATCTGCTTTATCTACCTCGGCTTTGGCGCGGGCCTGGCGGTCTTTATGTTCGCCGGTTTTGTAAAGAACATCCCGCTCGAGATCGAGGAGGCGGCCATGATCGACGGCTGCAACCCGGTCCAGGTGTTCTTTAAGATCGTCCTTCCCATCATGAAGCCCACCTATCTTTCGGTCGGCATCCTCGAGACCATGTGGGTCTGGAACGACTATCTGCTGCCCTACCTTACGCTCGACTCCACCAAGTACAAGACCATTCCCATCTTGATCCAGTACTTCCGCGGCGGCTACGGCCACGTCGAGCTCGGCCCCATGATGGCCTGCATCATGATGGTCGTTATCCCCATCGTTATCATGTACATCCTCTGTCAGAAGTACATCATCGACGGCGTGGTGGCAGGTGCCGTCAAGGGCTGATGCCGTAACTGTTTTGCAAGTTTCTGCGGCGCCCCTCAGCGCGGCGCCGCATATCGAAAGGTAGAGACATGGCCGAGATCGTTCTCAAACATGTTCAGAAGGTGTATCCCAACAACGAGTCAAAAAAGAAGGGCTTCTTTGGCAAAAAGAAGAAGACCGAGGAGAAGAAGCACAACCTCAAGGTTACCGAGGACGGTGTGCTCGCTGTAGAGGACTTCAACCTCACCGTTCACGACCAGGAGTTCGTCGTCCTCGTTGGCCCCTCTGGCTGCGGTAAGTCCACGACGATGCGCATGGTCGCCGGCCTGGAGGACATTACCTCGGGCGATGTGCTCATCGACGGCAAGCGTGTCAACGACGTGGCGCCCAAGGACCGCGACATCGCCATGGTGTTCCAGAGCTACGCTCTGTACCCCAATATGACGGTGTACGAGAACATGGCATTTACGCTCGAGCTCAAGAAGGTTCCCAAGGACGAGATCGACCGCAAGGTTCGCTCTGCTGCCGAGATTCTGGGCATTACCGAGTACCTCGACCGTAAGCCCAAGGCGCTCTCCGGCGGCCAGCGCCAGCGTGTCGCTATCGGCCGCGCCATCGTGCGTGACCCCAAGGTCTTCCTGATGGACGAGCCGCTGTCCAACCTGGACGCCAAGCTTCGTAACCAGATGCGTGCCGAGCTCATTAAGCTGCGCCACGAGATCAAGGGCACGTTCATCTACGTTACTCACGACCAGACCGAGGCTATGACCCTCGGTGACCGTATCGTGGTCATGAAGGACGGCGTCGTCCAGCAGATCGCCACGCCGCAGGAGGTCTTCAACCATCCCGCGAACATCTTCGTCGCCGGCTTCATCGGCGTGCCGCAGATGAACTTCTTCGATGCCCAGCTGGTGCGCTCGGGCAACGGCTTTACCGTCAAGACCGAGGATATGAACGTGGCGCTCGCCCCCGAGACCTGCGCTCAGCTTGCCCTCAACTGGGACGGCGGCGACGTGAAGGAGATTACGGCCGGCGTGCGTCCCGAGCAGATCCTGCTTGCCGACAAGGGCGAGGAGGGCGCGCTCCGGGGTACCGTCGAGGTGACCGAGCTCATGGGCTCGACCGAGCATGTCCACGTGACCGCTCCCGACGGCCAGTTTGTCCTGATTATCCCCGTCGTCGACCTCGAGGCCAAGGGCGCGCTCAAGGCTGGCGACACCATCTGGTTCAAGTTCGAGAAGAACGCGACCCATCTCTTCGATAAGGTCTCTGGCAAGAACCTTATCTAGGCCCGGTGTATCCAGGCCCTCCCTTTGGGCGACTGCGGTATTGCCATCCTTTTGCCGCGGTCACATATAAGGCTCCCCTCCCGTCCACTGGGCGAGAGGGGAGCCTTTCTTTGTGTCGGGGCTGTCCATCGGCCAGTTTGTCTCGATCTGTAACAGGTAGGGCCGATTTCGGACGCTAGATGTTACAGATCGAGACGGTTCCGCTGAGCTAACCATTTCATCTAAATCTGTAACACCAAAGGTGAATTTCAGCTGCTAGATGTTACAGATCGAGATAAACCCAAGGGGAGGGGCCGGTATGTCTCAATCTGTAACAGCTGGGACCGTTTTTACCGAGTAGTTGTTATAGATCGAGATTCTTCGGTCGAGTCGGGTCACAGGGTAGCGTGCGGGCACAAAAAGCGGAGCCGCGTTGCCACGACTCCGCTTTCAAGAGGATGGGTAAAGGAAACGAAATTAGCTCAGGTGCCAAATCTCGTCGTTGTACTGGGAGATCGTGCGGTCAGACGAGAAGGTGCCGGCGTTGGCGATATTGATGAGCGTCTTGCGCATCCAGGCGTCCTGGTCCTCGTAGTCGGCCAACACGCGCTCCTTGGTCTGGATGTACTCCTCGATGTCGAGCAGGGCCATAAACCAGTCCTTGCCCTTAATGTCATCGTGCAGGCGCTGCAGGCGCTCGACGTTGCCGGTCGCCATAAAGGCCGGGTTGGTGATGAAGTCCACCAGCAGTTTAATGCCGGGCTTGCGGTAGAGCACACCGGCGTCATAGGTGCCGTCGGCATAGAGCTGCTCGACCTGTTTGGACGAGGCACCAAAGGTATAGATATTCTCGTCGCCCACGAGCTCGGCAATCTCCACGTTGGCGCCGTCGAGCGTGCACAGGGTTAGGGCGCCGTTGAGCATGAACTTCATGTTGGAGGTGCCGCTCGCCTCCTTGGAGGCCAGGCTGATCTGCTCGGAGATATCAGCGGCGGGGATCACGCGCTCGGCGGCGGTGACGTTGTAGTTCTCGATCATGACGACCTGCAGGTAGGGAGCCACGTCGGGGTCGTTTGCAATCCACTGCGACAGCGTCAAGATCAGATGGATGATGTCCTGCGCGATAGTGTAGGCAGGCGCCGCCTTGCCGCCAAAGATGATGGTGACGGGGTGCTTAGGTCTGTTGCCGTTCTTGATATCGAGGTACTTCCAGATGATGTAGAGCGCGAGCATCTGCTGACGCTTGTACTCGTGGATGCGCTTGACCTGGACGTCGATGATGGCGTTGGAGGGAATGGTCACGCCCTGCTCGAGCGCCATGAACTGGCGCATGATGGCCTTGGCTTCGACCTTGGTGGCGGCCAGGCGCTCAAGAACGTCCTTGTCGTCGGCGAACTTGGCGAGTTTGCTCAGATCGCCGGTGCTGCGCCAGTCGGTGCCGATCACATCGTCGAGCAGGCTGGCGAGCGCGGGGTTGGCGCCATGGATCCAGCGGCGGAAGGTGATGCCGTTGGTCTTGTTGGAGAACTTCTTGGGATAGATCTCGTAGAACGGATGAAGCTCGGTGTCCTCCAGGATCTTGGTGTGGAGGGCGGCTACGCCGTTGATGGAGAAGCCAAAGTGGATGTCCATGTGGGCCATGTGGACGGTGTCGTGCTCGTCGATGATGGCGACGCGCGGGTCGTCGTGCTCGGCCTTCGCGATCTCATCGAGCTTGACGATAATGTCGGCGATGGCGGGCGAGACCTTCTGCAGGCTGGCAAGCGGCCACTTCTCGAGCGCCTCGGCAAGGATCGTGTGGTTAGTGTAGGCGACCATGGAGCGTACGATGGTCACGGCCTCGTCAAACTCGATGCCATGCTCGGTGGTGAGCAAGCGAATGAGCTCGGGGATGACCATGGTGGGGTGCGTGTCGTTGATCTGGACAACGGCGTAGTCGGCCAGATCGTGCAGGTTGCTGTCGCGCTCGATGGCCTCGTCGATCAGGAGCTGGGCGGCGTTGCTTACCATGAAGTATTCCTGGTAGATGCGAAGTAGGCGGCCCTGCTCGTCGGAATCGTCGGGGTAGAGGAACAAGGTGAGGTTCTTGGCGATCTCGGTCTTGTCGAAGTCGATGGAGCTGCCGGGGACCAGGCCGTCGTCGACGCTCGCCAGGTCGAACAGGCGCAGGCGGTTCTTGGTGGGCTGGCCGTAACCGGGCACATCGATGTTGACGAGCTTGGAGGTAACGGCAAAATCGCCGAACTCGACGGTGTAGGAGCGGTCATCGTCGACCAGGATGTCCTGCTCACCGAGCCACTCGTCGGGGACGGCCTTCTGCTGGTTGTCGACAAAGCGCTGACGGAACAGACCGTAGTGATAGTTGAGGCCCACGCCATCGCCGGTCAAGCCCAGCGTGGCGATGGAATCCAGGAAGCATGCGGCCAAGCGGCCCAGGCCGCCGTTGCCGAGTGACGGCTCGACCTCGAATTCCTCGATCTTGTTGAGGTCGTGACCTGCGGCGGTGAGCTGGTCCTTAACCTCGTCGTAGATGCCGAGGTCGATCATGTTGTTGATGAGCAGCTTGCCGATCAAAAATTCGGCGGAAATGTAATAGAGCTTTTTCTTGCCGTTGTTGAGCGGGCAGGCGGCGGAGCGCTCCTGCACGAGTTTGACCAGCAGCTTGTAAATGCGACGGTCGTCGAGCTGCTCGAGCGAGGTGCCAAAAGACTGCTCGGCGAGTTCCATGAGGTTAATTTGGGGCATGTTTTCTCCTGTGATGGGTTGTTTCATGTCTGCAATTCATAAGAAGCCCGCGCGAGGGGATTGGGGTGGCCTCGCGCGGGAAAAGCAAGCGCGTCCGCACGGTGGGGAGGGGTCGGGCGCGGTAGCTCCTATTGAGGAAGCTCGATTTCGGCTTCCGACGGGATGCGGAAGTAGGTCTCGGTCCAGTCGGTGAGTTTGTGCTCGAGCTCGCGGGTGATGGCGCCGTCGAGCATGCGCCAGGTCCAGTTGCCGCCCAGCGTGGCAGGGGTGTTGATGTGCGCCTCGTTGCCCAAGTTGAGCAGGTCCTGCATGGTGTAGATGCACGTGTCGCTCACGCTGGCGGCGATGGTGCGGTTGAGTGCATCTGCCATGGGTTCGCCGGCCTGCTGATGGGTGTACAGGGCTGCCTGCTCGCGCTGACGCGGGGTGGCCGTTCCCTCAAACCAACCGCGCGCCGTCTCGTTGTCGTGGGTGCCCACATAGGCGACGGTGTTGGCGATGTAGTTATGCGGCAGGTAGTACGAGTTGGTGCCCTCAAAGGCAAACTGCAGGATCTTCATGCCGGGGAAGCCCGAGTTGTCGCGCATGTCGATGACGCCGGGGGTGAGGAAGCCCAGGTCCTCGGCGATGATGGGCAGCGTGCCGAGCTTTTCCTCGAGCGTCTTGAAGAACTTGAGGCCGGGACCCTGCGTCCACGAACCGTAGGACGAATCGGGCGAGGAGAACGGCACCTCCCAATAGGCCTCGAAGCCGCGGAAGTGATCCAGGCGGATGACGTCGTACATGTCGAGGGCGGCGCGAATGCGGTCCTCCCACCAGGAGAAGCCGTCGGACTCCATGGCGTCCCAGTCGTAGATGGGGTTGCCCCAGTACTGGCCGGTGGCCGAGAACTGGTCGGGCGGCGTGCCGGCGACGCTCACGGGATTGCCGGCGGCGTCGATCTTAAAGAGCTCAGGCGTCGCCCACATCTCGACGGAGTCACGCGAGACATAGATGGGCAGGTCGCCGATGATGAGAATGTCGCGCTCGTTGGCATAGGCCTTGAGGCGGCTCCACTGGCGATCGAAGAAGTACTGCGTCATCTGGTGGTAGAGCATACGCGCCGGATGGTCGGCGCAGACCTTGGCAGAAGCCTCGCCGCGGGTGCGGAGCTCCGCGGGCCACTCCCAAAACGCCTTGAGACCGCACTCCTCTTTGACGGTCATGAACTCACAGTAGGGGATGAGCCAGTCCTCGTTGGCCTGGATAAAGTCATCGAAATCGGCCGGCTTGTCGGCAGCAAAGCGCTCAGCGGCGCGGTCGAGAATCTGACGGCGGCCACCAAAGATAGCACCGTAGTCGACATTGCTGGGGTCGGATCCCAGATACACGCCATCGATATCGTGCTGCTCCAGATACCCTGCCTCGATAAGCTCGGCAAAGTCGATAAAGTTGGGGTTGCCTGCGCGGGCCGAGAACGACTGATAGGGCGAATCGCCATAGCTGGTCGTCGTAAGGGGCAGAATCTGCCAGTAATGTTGTTTGCACGAGGCGAGAAAATCGACGAAGTCGTAGGCATTCCAGCCAAAGCCGCCGATTCCGTATGGTCCGGGCAGAGATGAGACGGGCATGAGGACGCCGCTTGCACGCTCCATGAATGCGCTCACCAACCTTCTTGTTGTGGGGTCGGCCTGCCGATGGGTGTGCAGTCCGCCTCCGATGTTCTGATTCGATACGCCTATTGTAAAACATGTTGTTTAAACATGTACAGGCAAGATAAAAAAGTTGGTCGATTTTCGGCGAATGGTTACATGCCATGAAAAAGCCCCGACCTCACAACGTGAGATCGGGGCAAGAGCGGTATGTAGGTTTTTGCTACTCGGCGTCGGCGAAGCCGTTGGGGTTGTGGCTCTGCCAGTTCCAGCTATCGCGGCACATGTCCGCGATGTCGTACTGGGCCTTCCAGCCCATCATGCGCTCGGCCTTGGAGGCATCGCACCAGTTGGCAGCGATGTCGCCGGCGCGGCGCTCGCGGATCACGTAGGGCAGCTCCTTGCCACAAGCCTTGGAGAAGGCGGCGACGACCTCGAGTACCGAGGTGCCGGTGCCGGTGCCCAAGTTAAAGATCTCGACGCCGGTCTTGCCGTTCATCCAGTTGAGGGCGGCCACGTGACCAGATGCCAGATCGCACACGTGGATGTAATCGCGCACGCCGGTGCCGTCGGGGGTGGGGTAGTCGTTGCCAAAGACCTGAACGGCCTCGAGCTTGCCCACGGCGACCTGGGCGACATAGGGCACCAGGTTGTTGGGGATGCCCTTGGGATCCTCGCCGATCAGGCCCGACGGATGGGCGCCGATGGGGTTGAAGTAACGGAGTAGCACGACGTCCCACTCGGGGTCGGCGGTGTGGACGTCCATAAGGATCTGCTCGATCATCCACTTGGTCCAACCATAGGGGTTGGTCGCGGGCTTCTTAGGATCCTCCTCGGTGACGGGCGGGTTGTCCGGGTCGCCGTAGACGGTCGAGGAACTCGAGAAGATGATGGACTTGCAGCCATGGTTGCGCATGACGTCGATGAGCACCAGGGTGTTCTCGATGTTGTTGTGGTAGTACTCGACGGGCTTGCTCACCGACTCGCCGACGGCCTTAAAACCGGCGAAGTGGATGACGCGGTCGATCTGATGGGTATCGAAGATCTTGTTCATTGCATCGCGGTCGAGCACGTTGGCCTCGTAGAAGGTGAGGTTCTTGGCGGCCTCGTCGCCCACGATGGTCTTGACGCGGTCGACGGCGACGGCGCTGGAGTTGGAGAGATCATCGACGATGACGACCTGGTAGCCACCCTCGAGCAGCTGAACGACGGTGTGCGAGCCGATAAAGCCGGCGCCACCGGTAACGAGGACGCAGGTGTCTTTGGGGTCGAGTGCTTTGGACATGTAGTCTCCTATCGAATCAGGAACACTTCTTCAGGGGAGTATAGCGCAGGCAGGGACGCCCAAATCGTGCGCTGTAGGAAAAGCAGAGGATTGTGCTAACGTACTCATAGAAGAGCTTGCGTACGCATAACCTGATCTTTGACATTTGCTTACGAGCCGCTGACCTTGTAGTTTCCTGCCGTTCGTGGAAATCGTTGGGACGCGCCATATGTACGCTAATATGTATGAGTTGAGCGACATATAAATAAGCATGTAACGGAGTACATATGTCACCAAACAGCGATTCTATCCTTTCCCAGGAGCTCTCGCGCCGCACTGCCCTCAAGGCCCTGTTCGGCGCCGCTTCTGCGGCAGTTCTTTTTGGCCTGCCCGCTCGCGCCCATGCGGCGGAGGCTTCCAAAGAAACCACCGATAAACTGAATGCCGCCCAGGCCCAGCTCGACGAGGTTCAGGCCCAGCTCGACAGCATCGCAAATGAGTATGCGGCGCTGGCCAACAAGAATGCCCAGACCCTCAACGACATCGAGAATGTCCAGGGCAAGATTGACGACACGCAGGCCCAGATCGATGAAAAGAAGGCCGAGCTCAAGAAGAAGCGCAACGACCTTTCCGATCGCGTGGCCGCCAGCTACAAGTCCGGCGGCACGAACATCCTGTCGCTGCTGCTGGCCTCTGGCTCGTTTGAGGAACTCGTCGCCAACGCGCATTACGTTGAGAAGATCAACAAGAGCGACCGCGACGCCATCGAGGACATTCAGACCATCCAGGAAGAGCTCGATGCGCAAAAGACCGAGCTCGAGTCGCAGAAGGCCGACTTAGAGAAGCTCAAGGACCAGCAGACTGCCCAGATGCAGGACATGCAGGCCAAGCAGCAAGAAGTCCAGACCGTGCTGAACGGTCTTTCCGACGACGTCAAGGAGCTCATGGCTCAGCGCGATTCCGAGATCCTCGCTGCCGCCCAGGCTGAGGAGGCCGCTAGGAAGGCTGCCGCTGCCGCGGCTGCCGCGAACAAGAACAATTCCTACTCGGGTGGTTCGAGCTCGGGTGGTGGATCGTACGCGCCCGGAACTCCGCAGCAGAATGCCGGCTCGGGCAAGCAGCAGGCTGTCGTCAACGCGTGCTACTCCACGCCTTCGCCGGGTCAGAACTGGTGCGCGGCGTGGGTCACCAATGTCTTCCGTAACGCCGGCGTTGGCTACTTTGGCGGCAATGCGTGCGACATGTTTAACGCCTGGTGCTATAGCTCCGATCGCTCGGCGCTGCAGGTGGGCATGATCGTGGCCGATTCCTCGCACAGCGGCACGGGTGCTCCGGGCCTTATCTACGGTCATGTGGGTATCTACGTTGGCGGCGGTATCGTTATGAGCAACGAGGGCGCCATTACGTCTAAGTCGCTCGATTCGTTTATTAGCTTCTATGGCACTGGCTCTGGCGTGCGTTGGGGCTGGCTCGGCGGTATTGCGCTGTCGTAGCTGCGGTTTGAAGCAAGTTGGTTCGGGACTGGGGGCGAGGCATAAGGTTGCCTGCTCTACAGTCCTGCGCAAGACGAAGGCCACATTAAGTGGCCTTCTTTGCGTGCGGAACTCGCGACCAACCTTATGCCTCGCCCCCAGCCCCGGACCTTCCGGGTCCAAGGCGTGACACACCGGACTGGGTTGTCTGAATAAATATGGTGAAGGCCCCTTTCGGGGCCTTCTTTTTATAAAAATTCGCCTACTCGGTGGACTTCGGGTTCTAGGTCTACGTTGAATTGGTCTTTGACGGTTGCCTGGATGTGGCGGATGAGTTCGTCGACATCGGCGGCGGTGGCGTGGTCGGCGTTGACGATGAAGCCGCAGTGCTTCTCGCTCACCTGCGCGCCGCCAACGGCGTGTCCTCGCAGGCCGGCATCCATGATGAGCTTGCCGGCAAAGTAGCCCTCGGGGCGCTTGAAGG
Organism: uncultured Collinsella sp.; assembly: GCA_902468085.1. Taxonomy (GTDB): domain Bacteria; phylum Actinomycetota; class Coriobacteriia; order Coriobacteriales; family Coriobacteriaceae; genus Collinsella. Next base: position 6,071 of record CABQXN010000025.1, on the reverse strand, counting down.
TGGAGCCGGCACTCGGCATGTCGAGTGGCTGCTTGTCCTCGCGGCGCTGGCGGTAGTCGTCCATGTCGGCCTTGATCATCGCGGCGTTGCCCGGTGCGAGGTTGAAGGTGGCAGAAAGAACGATAAAGCCGTCGTCGGCGATGCGGCTCTTTCGATAACCCAGGTTGAGCTCGTCGACATCGAACTCGATGATATTGCCGCTGCCGCGGGTGCCGTCGTCGAGCTGGCGAGCGGGTTTGTAGACACGCACGGACTCCAGCACATCGGCCATGCAGGCACCGTAGGCACCGGCGTTCATGTAGCAGGCGCCGCCGACCGATCCGGGGATGCCCGAGATGGGCTCCATGCCGGTGAGACAGGCCTCGGCTGCCGCGGCTGCGACATCGGAAAGCAGCGCGCCGGCTGCCGCCGTGACGTGCGTGCTGTCGATCGTAATGTCGGAGAGGCCTTCGCCCAGCGCCACGACGACGCCGCGGATGCCCTTGTCGCCGACGAGTAGGTCGGAGCCGTTGCCCACGATGGTGAGGGGCAGATCGCAGCGATAGCAGGTATCGAGCGTGGCGACGAGGCCCTGCTCGGTATCGGGCGTGACAAAGACGTCGGCCGGGCCGCCGATCTTAAACGTGGTGTGCTCGCGCATGGGCTCGCTCATCAGTACGTTGTCCTCGCCGGCAACGCCAGCAAGCGCGCACAGCAGGTCCTCGTTAAAAAAGTCGTTCTCGTGCATACGAATATCCGCCTTTTGGTGGTTGTTGTCATCAATCGATTGCAATATACCCCACCCGGACGGATTTGGTGCGCTGGCGGCGATAAAACAGCCGTCTACCGGATTGGTAAAGTGTTTATCACCGAGGTAGAGGGGTAGTCGCTATACTTTCAAGAGATTGCGCGTAAACCCGGAAGGAGCGAGATGGCCAACAAAGTCACCCTCAAGCAGATCGCCCAGGAGGTGGGGCTTTCCCCCTCGTCGGTCTCGCTTGTGCTCAATAATCGGCCCTGTCGCATCTCGGAAGAAAACCGCAAACTCATCAAGGAGGTCGCGGCGCGCAACCACTATGTTCCTAACCAGATTGCGCGTAGCCTGGTCATGCGCGAGTCGCGCACCCTGGGCCTTATCGTCCCTAACATCGAGAGCCGCTTTTTTGCCTCGCTCGCCGGTAGCCTGGAAAAGCGCTGCCGCGAGGACGGCTATGCGCTCTTCATTACCAGCTCGGGCGGAAGCGCCGATGACGATCTGGAGCTGCTGCGCCAGCTGGTGACGCGCGGCGTTGATGGCGTCTTCCTGGTCGTAGGTGACGAGTTCTCCGACGACCGCGCCCTGCGCGAAGAAGTCAGCCATCTGCCTATCCCTGCCGTGATGGTCGACCGTGCCATTGAGGGGCTCGAGTGCGACAAGGTGATGTTCGACCACGAGATGGGTGGCTACATGGCCACCCGCTATCTGATCGAGCAGGGCCACCGTCGCATTGCCTGCTTGGTTAACGCACGCCGTTCCAATACGGGGCGTAAACGACTTGCCGGCTATGAGCGCGCGCTGCGCGAGGTTGGCTTGCCTATCGACGCACGTTTGGAGTTTGAGAGCGAGTACTACATTCCGAGCGCCTACGAGGCCTCGGAGGCAGTGCTCGCGACCGACGCCACCGCCGTATTTGCAAGCTCGGATAACATTGCCCTCGGTTTGCTCAAGCGCTTGCACGAGATGGGGAAGAGCATTCCGGGTGACATTTCGGTCGTAAGCTATGACAACTCGGCGGCCGACGTTCTCTTTGAGCCGGCGCTGACCGCGATTGAGCAGGATCCTGGTGTCCTTGCGGAGCATGCTTTTGGCTGCATGTCCAAGCGTCTTGCCGGTAGGGGCGGCAGGCGTGCCGAAGAGGTCGTCCTGGAGCCGGCGCTTATCGTTAAGGGCAGCGTGCTCGAGCTTACCGAATGTAGCTAAGCGTACTTGTTTGTTTGCATAGATTGCATGCGGAGTGTCCGCTATTTGCCGGCGGGGCCGGGGTGCCTGCCTTGTTTTGAAAAGTGGGCTCCGCGAACTTCTCAAAACAAAGCAGGCACCCCGGCCCTCGTCCGTAAACTCTTCCGCTGGGCGAGCCATAGACGCCGCGCACCGATAGGGTAAGGCAGCGGCTTGAAATTGGTGCTATATTCGGCTTGAGTTGTTTAATGCTAGTACGGGAGGCTGATATGGGGCTGTTCAAGAAGAAAAACCCGCAGGATGCCTTTGATCCCGATGTGTTTACCATCACGGATACGATTTTGGACCCGCCGCGGTTTACGTTTTTGCCGGCTATCTACCAGGATGCCACGCGTCGCAAGTGGGCCGTGCATCAGCGCGGCGGCGAGCCGAAGATTTTTGACTATGCGGACGTGTTGCAGTGCGAAGTAGCCGAGGCGGGCGATCCGGAGGCCGAGGAAGTGGTCTCAAAACAGGAATTTGCCCAGCGTATCCTGGCAAATCCCGCTAAGGCGGCAAAAATGAATGCCGCCAAGCGTAATATGTGTCTTGGTATGGGCGTTGTTGTGGCGGTTCAGACGGGAAAAGACGAGGTTTCCAAATTAGAGATTCCCGTTATGACCGACGAAGTTAAACGCGATTCAAGTCTATATAAGTCGTATCGGAATGTCGCCGAGAAGATCAAGGCCGAATTTGATGCCATGGGAGGGCTGGCCTAATTTTGGCGGCATACGTTTCTGAATGAGGAGTCTGTGCAATGGCAGGCGAATCTTATGCAATTCCCCCCAAAGATCGTGCTGTTGAGGGAATTCTTTGGTATATCCAGCACCATCAGCTTGCCGGCGGTGATCGCCTGCCGGCCGAGCGCGTGCTGTGCGAAGAGATTGGCGTTTCGCGTACGGCGTTGCGTGCCGGTATCACGCGGCTCATCTCGTGTGGAACGCTCGAGAGCCGTCGCGGATCGGGTACGTATGTGTGTCCTCCCAAGCCGCTGAACATCTTCCAGGAAACGTATAACTTCTCCGATGCTGTGCGGACTGCCGGCCTGCACCCCTCTTCTCGTCTGGTTTCCACCGGGACCATCGAGGCGGATAAGACGCTTGCCGACAAGCTTAGGGTGGCTGTAGGCGCCCCTTTGCTCCGCATGCAGCGCGTTCGACTTATTGAGGGCGAGCCGGCGTCAATCGAGACGGCTCACGTTAACCTGTCCCTGTGCCCATCGCTTATCGAGCACGATTTTGAGTGCGAGAGCCTTTACGATGTCTTGCTCAAAGAAGGTGGCGTGCGTGTTGAGCATGGACGTGAGCATATCTCCATCTCGCGTTTGAACGCCGAAGAGGCCGAGCTGCTCCAGAAAGAAGAGGGAACGCCGGTGTTCTATGAGAGCACGATCGAATTGGATAAGGACATGCGTTTTGTGGAGCATTGCAAATCGGTGATTTTGCCCACAAAGTTCCGCTTTGCCGATAACGGCGAAGAGAACGGCATGAGGAGCGTGGCAGGTGAACAATGGCTGAAACAGTAGATGCCACCCCGGTCTATATGCGCATTCGACGCCGCATCGAGGAGCGTATCGAGCGCGGTATATATCCCACGGGTTCCATGATTCCGTCCGAAAAAGACCTCGCCGAGGAATTTGGTACGACACGCTTGACCATCCGAAGCGCTGTCGATGAGCTGGTTCGGCGCGGGCAGATTCGCCGTGTTCGGGGAAAAGGTGCCTTTGTGGCGCAGAAAGTACCTGCTTTTTTTGAACGCACGGGCGGTTTCCGTGAATCGGTCCGTGCTTCGGGCGGCGAGCCGTCCGTCCGTATTCTCGCGCGTTCCAAGCGTTATGCGGGGCCATACTACGCCGACCTGTTTGGCATCGCCGAGGACGATTTGCTATATTCGATTCGGCGTTTGAACTGCGTCAACGGCGACCCTGTATCGATTGAGATGGCGTTCATCCCGTGCCTTCTGTTTCCCACAATCGAAGATATTGACGTGTCGGTCTTCAGCTTGTACGAGACCTATGAGATGCTGGGCCGAAAGCCAGTTATGGCACAGGAAAAGCTCGATATCGAAGCGCTGGGCGCTCGAGATGCCGGCCTGCTTGGACTGGAGCAGGGCGATCTTGCCTTGACGCTGGAGTGCGTAAGTTTCGATGCGAGCGGCCAAGCGATCGAGTACGTCAAGTCGTTTAACCGCGGTGATGCGGGTGGATATACCTATACGTACTAGCTGGTGTTTTGTGAATAACGCCTGGGAAACTAACTAGCTTTGATCGTTGGGTCAGCTGTATATACAACCTTACAGGGCCCAAAATCGACCGTTCGCCGAAGGGGATAAATTAATCGACAAAGAGGTATCAAAAAGCCGTAACCTGTAACTGTGATTGGTATCAAATACTAATGATTTGTAACGAGGTGAGACGATGAAGATGCTCGATTACGTTCAGCTTGCCCATGTGCGTATGGGGGAGAACCTCGAGCGTTCGTCTGAGCTGGTAGCGCAGCTCGTTGATATTTTCCAGTCCGGTTCTTTTAACGCACTGCGCGTCGTTGCTTCGGGTTCGTCGCGCCATGCCGCCGATTGCGCCCGCGATTACCTGCAAGATGCGCTGCAGATGCAGGTGTCCGTTGTGACGCCCGAGGCCTTCGTCGATTTTGAACACACCTATCCGCAGCATGCGCTCAACATCGCCGTCTCGCAGAGTGGCTATTCGACCAATACGATTGCGGCGCTCGATTACATGCGCGCACACGATATGGCTGCAGTTGCGCTCACGGCAAACGTCGAGGCGCCCATCAAGGAGCACACTGACATCGTTCTTGACTACGGTGTGGGCGTCGAGTCGGTGGACTTTGTGACTCTGGGCGTCGAGGTGCTCGTTGAGTACCTGGTGCTCTTTGGTATTTACGGCGGTCAGGCGCGCGGAACGATTGACGCCAAGGGCGTTGCCCAGCGTCTTGACGACCTGCGCGAGGCCATCCAGGCCAATGCCGTAATGTGCAAGACCGCCGAGGCATATGTCCAAGACCACATGCTCGAGCTTTCTGAGCACACGCCCGCCATGGTCGTCGGCAACGGCCCCAACTATGGCGTTGCCGAAGAGGCGGCCCTCAAGCTGAGCGAGACCATCAAGATTCCTGCCATGCATCACGAAGGCGAGGAGTTCGTCCACGGTCCCGAGATGCAGATCGTTCCGGGCTATCTGGTGTTTATCGTCGACGATCCGCAGGGGTCGGAGCGTCTTGCGAATATCGCTGATGCGCTATCGAACGTTACGACAAAAACGGTGCTGCTCACGGTCCATCCCAAGGGTAGGGCTCACGAGGTTGCGGTGCCTCAGGTGGCTCCGCTGCTCAGCGCAATTCCCAATCTTGTGTTCTTCCAGACGATTGCGGCCATAATCGCCGAGCGTCTGAAGTCATGGGACGTGCACCCGTATCTTGATGCCGTCTCCAAGCAAATGGAGGTCAAGGCAGAGGGCTACGAAGAATCAGTCAATGCGCTTAAGGCCAAAGCGGCCGAGTGTTACGGAATGTAAGCGGGTTTTGAAGCCCGTTGGCATGGGGGATGTGGAAACAACCCCAGAAAGGAGAGACAAATGAAGGAAACCGAGAAGATCGAGATCATGCATTTCGACCAGGAGGGCTATCTCGAGGACGGCAAGGCGCTCTACGAGACCGGCAAGAAGATGACCGCGCTCGCCGACAAGGTCGCCGACGAGGGCTACGACGCCGTGTTCCTGATGGGCGTCGGCGGCACCTGGGACGAGCTCATGCAGCTCGAGTACCTCATGAACAAGTTCGGCGACCGCGACCTCGAGGTCTACCTGATCCACGCCGCCGAGTGGAACGCCATGGGCCACAAGCGCATGACCGAGAAGTCCGTCGTGCTCACCGCCTCCGAGTCCGGCACCACCCCCGAGGTCCTCGAGGCCGTCAAGAAGATGAGGGGCATGGGCGTGCGCGTCTTCGCCATGACCAAGCCCGAGGGCCCGATCGGCCAGGCTGTGGGTGCCGAGAACTGCGTCGCCATGGCTTCTGACCATGGTTCAGGCGGCTGCGAGAAGGGCTACTACCTCGCCGACTGCTTCGGCCTGCGCCTGCTCAACCGCCGCGGCTGC